>JBKPSV010000024.1:0-2756 GCA_046735215.1 Pseudomonadota bacterium
GCAATATTGTCTCGTGGGCTCGGAGATGTGTATAAGAGACAGGAAGCGACCTTCGCGGAACACGTACCAACGGGCGAGACGCGCCGTAAACGGTCATCGATTTGCTGGTCGTTGTCAGGCGGCAGTCGACCCTGAAGAGACCCTCATCGAGCTATGCGGCGGCCGGCGGAGATGACCGAAAGCGGACGCTCACGTCCCGCGCGGCCGGCGGCAAACGATCTGCACTTGAAAGAGCGCGCGCCGGTTGCGCGGCTCGCTATACTCGCATGGGGAGGAGCCAAGCGTGCCTGTCCATCCGGTAGAGCGCAAACTCGCCGCGATCTTCGCCGCCGACATTGCCGGCTACAGTCGGTTGATGGCGCGCGACGAGATCGGCACGCTCGCGCGGCTGAAGGCATGCCGCGTCATTATCGATAAGCTGATCGCGTTGCATCGAGGTCGCATCTTCAACACCGCCGGCGACAGCGTCGTCGCCGACTTCGCCAGCGCGGTCGATGCCGTGCAATGCGCGGTCGCGGTGCAGACGGCTATCGCGGGAGGGAATTTGGACCGTGCCGCCGATGAATCGATGCAGTTCCGCATCGGCGTGCATGTCGGCGACGTGATGGTCGACGGCGACAATCTGCTTGGCGACGGAGTCAATATCGCCGCCCGTTTGGAAGCTCTCGCCGAACCCGGCGCGATCTGCGTTTCTGCGGCAGCGCACGACCACATCGGCAATAAGCTACCGCTCGCCTTCCACGATCTGGGTGATCAGCGGGTCAAGAACATCGCGCAGGCGATCCGGGTGTATCGGGTGCAAATGGGAAAGCCGACGGCACAATCGGCCGCCGCCCTGCCGCTCCCCGACAAGCCCTCGATTGCGGTGCTGCCGTTCCAGAACATCAGCGGCGACCCGGATCAGGAATATTTCGCCGACGGCATGGTCGAGGAGATCATCACCGCGCTATCTCGCATCCACTGGCTTTTCGTCATCGCCCGCAATTCGACCTTCACCTACAAAGGGCGTGCGGTCGATGTGAAGCAGGTCGGGCGCGAATTGGGCGTGCGCTATGTCCTCGAAGGCTCGGTGCGCAAGGGCGGCAACCGGGTGCGCATCACCGTGCAACTGATCGATACCCTGACCGGCACGCATCTGTGGGCCGACCACTTCGATGGCTCGCTCAAAGACGTGTTCGACCTTCAGGACAAGGTGGCTATCAGCGTCGCCGGGGTGATCGAGCCCGCATTGCAAGCGGCTGAGATGCGCCGCTCCGCCGCGCGACTGACGATCGACCTCACCGCCTACGATCTCTATCTGCGGGCGCTTGCGACCATCTGGCGGATATCGAAAGAGCGGATTGTCGAGGGTCTGGGATTGGTTGAGCAGGCGATCGCGATCGATCCACGTTACGGGCCGGCGCTGTCCTGGGCGACGATCTGCCACCTACGGCTCGTCGGTGACGGCTGGGCCGACGCGCCGGAGACAAACCGCCGCCAGGCCGTCGATCTTTCGCGGCAGGCGCTCCAGGTTGGGGGAGACGACTCGGGCATCCTCGCCAACGCGGCCCTCGTCCTGGCTATGTTCGGCGAGGACATCGGCGCCATGATCGGGCTGGTCGATCGGGCGCTGGCGCTCAACCCGAGCTTCGCCCGCGGCTGGTACGTGAGCAGCATTCTCAGGATCATGGCTGGTCAACACGACCTCGCGATGCAGCATGTCGAGACCGCGCTCCGCCTCAGCCCGCGCGAGCGGATGGGTCAGCCCCTATCCAGATTGGGTGAGGCGTATTTCTTCAAACACCAGTACGACGAAGCGGCGTCGAAGCTGCTCCAGGCCATTCAAGACAATCCCGGCTCTACCGTTCCATACCGTTTTCTCGCGGCGTGCTACGCCCATATGGGGCAGGTCGACGAAGCGCGCGCGATCATTGCAAAGCTGCGCGCCATCACCCCTCAGGTGATGCCGCCCGATCTGCCTTTACGTAATCCCGAGGACCGCGAGCTGTTCCTGTCCGGCTTGCGGCTGGCGATCGGCGAGACAGTGACATGAGCCAATCACGCCGCCTCGCCGCGATCCTCGCCACCAATGTGTGAAGGTCTGCTTTTCTGCCTGGGTATCCCAGGCCGGGCAAATCGGGAATGCCTCTTTTCCACCCAACCCGGCAATTCGGGCCCGCTATTGTGAAGATCGCCTTCGGGGCCAGGCTGTGTGAAAACGGCCTGAGATTTTGGTGCTGTTGGATTCCGCTCTGAGCGAATCTGCTTTAAAATCCCAGGGCTTGAGGGCTTTAGGGGTTGGCAATGCATCGGTTCATCGATGGCGAAGACCGGATGCAACCGGCGCTTCTGCCGCATTGCCTGGAGGATTATGTCGATGAGGAGAACCCGGTTCGGGTGATCGAGGCCTTCATCGACGAACTGGACCTGGCCGCCTTGGGCTTTTCGGGGATGACACCGGCGGCGACAGGCCGGCCGGCTTACCATCCCTCAACGCTGCTGAAGATCTATCTCTACGGCTACCTCAACCGCATTCAGTCGAGCCGGCGGCTGGAACGCGAAGCGCAGCGCAATGTCGAGTTGATGTAGCTGACCGGGCGGCTGGCGCCCGATTTCAAGACAATTGCCGATTTCCGCAAGGACAACGGCGTGGCGATCCGGGCGGTGTGCGGCCAGTTTGTCGGGCTGTGCCGCCGGCTCAAACTCTTTACTCATGCCGTTGTTGCGATCGACGGCAGCAAGTTCAAAGCGGTGAACAACCGCGACAAGAATTACAC
>JBKPSV010000025.1:0-5428 GCA_046735215.1 Pseudomonadota bacterium
TTGTCGCCTGCGATCAGCGAACTATTCTGTGGCGGACGAGGACGCACCGATGCCAAGCCGCCGCAAGATGCATTTTGTCGCATTCCTGCTGGCGGGACCCACCGCGCACCATCACGGCGCGTGGCGCCATCCGGAGGCCGATCTCGGCTTTTTCACCCCCGAGTGGCACGAGCACATCGCCAGCGTGCTGGAAGCGGGCAAGTTCGACAGTCTGTTCTTTGCCGACATCTTGGGACTGTACGATCTTTATGGTGGCAGCTTCGCCAGCATTCTGCGTTGCGGCGGACAGATGGGCCTGCTCGACCCCATCCCGCTGTTGTCGATCATGTCGCGCGCGACCACCCGCATCGGCCTGGGAGCAACGCTCTCCTCCACCTTCTATCCGCCATATCATCTTGCCCGATCACTCGGCACGCTTGATCTGCTGAGCGGCGGCCGGGTTGCATGGAACGTCGTCGCGTCGCACGGCCACCTGGAAGCGCAGAACTTCGGTCTGCACGAGCTGCCCGCCCGCGATAAGCGTTATGATTATGCAGACGAAGTGGTGGAGGCGGTCTGCAAGCTGTGGGAAAGCTGGGACCCCGACGCGCTGGTGCTCGACAAGCGGCATGGCGTCTTCGCCGATCCGGACAAGGTGCACTATGTCAACTACCGCGGCCGGTGGATCAACACGCGGGGTCCGCTGACCGTGCCGCGATCGCCGCAGGGTCGGCCGGTGATCATGCAGGCCGGCTCCTCGCCACGCGGCCGCGATTTTGCCGCGCGTTGGGGCGAACTGGTGTTCACCCTGCAGCACAGCAAATCGATATGCAGGCCTTCTATCAGGACCTGAAGTCACGTGCCGTCGCGCAGGGGCGCGCACCGGAGCAGTGCCTGATCCTGCCTTCGATCGATGTCATCCTCGGTGAAACCGACGCGATCGCGCGCGAGCGGCAGGAATATGTCAACGACCTGGTGCAGACCGAAGCCGGCATGGCGCAAATGTCCGGGCACATCGGCATCGATCTGTCGCGCCTGCCGCCTGATCTGCCGCTATCGGACATGGATATCGAGGCCGGATCGCGCGGTTCGCTCGACGTCATCCTGCAGGGCACCCAGGCGCAGGACCTGACGCTGGGCGAGGCGGCGCGTCGATTTGCCACCAGTGAGTTATGGCCACAGATCGTTGGGTCACCAGAGACTGTCGCCGACCAGTTGCAGGACCTGTTTGAATCGTTTGCCTGCGATGGCTTCATCCTCACGCCGACCTTGATGCCGGGCATGTTCGAACAATTCGTGCGCGCGGTCGTGCCGCTGCTGCAGGCACGTGGCCTGTTCCGCCACGACTACGTCGGCAGGACCCTGCGCGAACACTTGCAGGAGGCATGATGCAGATTGCCGTGACCGGTGGGTTGGGGCGGCTGGGCCGCTATGTCGTGCGCGCGCTGGGCTCACACGATGTGCGCGTGCTGGCTATCGGCAGCGCGGACGAATGCGTCCAGGCCGATTTGCGTGACCTTGCCGCGCTTCGTCGCGCGCTGCGCGGCATCGAGGCCGTAGTTCATCTCGGCGGCATCGATCGTTCGGTGGCCACCGACGATGCGGAAACGATGCAGGTCAACGCGATGGGCACCTGGAATCTATTCGAGGCAAGCCTACACGAAGGCGTTCGCCGCGTCGTCCACTGCTCCAGCAGTTCGGTACTTGGGCTGGACCAGAGCAATCCGCACATGCCGCCGCGCTATCTGCCGATCGATGAGGCGCATGAACTGCGCCCGACCGATGCCTATGGCCTCAGCAAGTTCTGCGGTGAGCGGATCGCCGAGGCATATTCGCGCCGCGGTCTGGAAGTGATCGTCGTCCGCCCATGCTTCGTGGCCTTCCCCGAGATGGCCGCATTCATGAGCGGCAGACCCGGTCCGCAGGGGCGCAGCGAATCGCTGCCATACCTGCGCACCTATGTCAGTCCCGAGGACTGCGCCCGCGGTTTCGCGGCAACCGTGAATGCTCCATATGTCGGGTTCGAGACCTTCTTTCTCGCCGCCACTGATGCCTTCGCCAACGAACCAACCGTCGCGCGGTTGGAGGCACTGTATGATGCGCGCATTCCGCTCCGCGACCCGGAATACTTCCGGCGCAACCAGCGCGCCTCACCGGTCAGTCATGCTGCCGCGGCAGCGCGACTCGGCTGGCATCCGACGACACGCTGGACGCCGGAGGGAATCGTCGCTTGACTGTCTCCCGATCGCACGGGAGGGCGTTGCATGAATCTGAACAACCAGATCGCGCTGGTCACCGGAGCGGCCCAGGGCATCGGCAAGGCCTCGGCGCTCGCCCTGGCAGAAGCCGGCGCGCACGTCGTGGTTGCGGATATAGACCGTCAGGGCGCCGAAGCAACCGCGGACGCCATCATGTCCACACAGCGCAAGGCGTTGGCCGTGCAAGCCGATGTCGGCGATCTGCAGCAGATCGATCGCATGGTGCGGACGGCGATCGAGCAGGTCGGCCAGATCGACATCCTGCTGAACAACGCCGGTGTGACACGTCGCGCCGATATCATGGAGATTACAGAGGCCGACTGGGACCGCATCCATCGCGTCAATGCCAAGGGCGTATTCTTCTGCCTGCAACGCGTGGCACAGGAAATGATCACGCGGCGCAGCGGGCGCATCATCAACATCGCCTCCATCGCCGGTAAGGGCTATGCAGGCGCGTCTAACGTCGCCTATGCCGCCAGCAAGGGCGCGGTGATCAGCATGACCAAGCTGGCGGCGCTACAGCTTGGCAAGCACAACATCAATGTCAACGCGATCTGCCCAGGGGTAACCCGCACTGCGCTGTCGGACGCCAATTTGCGCGTGCGCGCGCAACAGGAAGGCGTGAGTATCGAAGAAATGGAACAGCGCCGCGCTGCCGTTATCCCGCTGAAGCGCGCGAACGACCCCGAGGACATCGCCGCCATGGTGGTGTTCCTGGCTTCACAAGGCGCGCGCAACGTCACCGGCCAGTCATTCAACGTGGATGGTGGCCTGATTCCAGACTAACCAGAGGAGACGTATAATGAGCGCTGACCCCAACAACACCATCCTGACCGGGGAGAACCCGTTCATCCGGCTGAGTGCGACCGACAGCGCACCTGTCAGTACCAATGCCAGCTTCTGGCGTATCATCCTTTGCCCGGCGGGTCCGGGGCATGTGCTCTACGTCAAGAGCGAACTGACCAGCGACCGCTGGCGGATCTACTCGGACAACATCGCCATGGCCCGCTGGCTGCAATCGACCGTGCAGGGCATGCTGAATGAAGAGCTGAAGGATCAGTCGATCCCGGTGATCGAGGCTGAATTCTCCAAGTCCGGCGATCCGCGCTACTTCTGGACCGAGCGCGTCAGTTCCTGGGACGAGGAGATCTCCTTGACCTGGCACAATATCGGCGAGCCGTTGTTGATCCACACCCAGCCGAACGCCGATCCTGCTCGGCCATACGGCGTATGCACGCTGCTGATTCCCGCGCTCGGTGCACGGCTGACGGTGAATGGTGCCCAGGCCGTCGGCCAGGCGTGGCCGCGCGAGCGCGAAGGTCGTCCGTTCAGCACCTGCGCATTGGCCTTTTCCGAAAGCTGGACCGAGGCGCGATAGGGCGATCACAGGAGGCAGCCAGATGGACGTCGGCATTCAAATGATCTTCTCCACCTACGGTTGGCCCGGCATGAGCGACCGCGAGGCGTGGCAGGAGGAGATCCGACTAGCCCGGCTGGCCGACGAGTTGGGGTTCGACGTTATCTGGTCGGTGGAGCACCACTTCTCCGACTATTCGTTCTGCCCCGACAACACGCAGCTGCTGTCCTATCTGGCACCTCTGTGCACGCACGCCGATCTTGGGACGGCGGCGATCATCTTGCCGTGGCACGATCCACTTCGGGTGGCGGAGAAGGTCTCGGTGCTCGACCTGCTGAGCGATGGACGCGTCCGTCTTGGCCTAGGACGCGGCCTCGCGCGGCGTGAGTTCGCCGCTTTCCGCGGCACTATGGATGAGTCGCGCGAGCGCTTCGATGAATCCGCTGCTATGATTCTTGAGGCGCTGCGCACCGGCTTCATCGAGGGGCACGGGAAATATTATCCACAGCCGCACGTCGAGATCCGACCACGTCCCGAGCGCAGCTTCGAGGACCGCACGTATGCCGTGGCCTCCAGCGAGGATTCTATCGAGGCCGCCGCACGGCTGAAGGCGCGCATGTTGATGTTCGCCGACCGGCCATGGCCGGCGCGTCTGCCCGGCATCGAGCGTTACCGCGCGCTGTACGCCAAGTACAACGGTGTTGCCGCCCCGCCGGTGGTCACCGCCGACCAATGCATCTGCGCTGCCACGTCGGCCGAAGCGAATGAACTGGCGGAACGCCACATGGCGAGCTTCGTAGACAGCAATCTCGAACACTACGAGCTGATGAGCACTCACTTCACCACCGCCAAAGGCTATGACGCCTACGCCAAGAAGTCCGAGATCGCACGCACGACCGGACGCGACGGTCTGGTGAACGCGCTGCTGCAGGTCGCAGTACGCGGCACACCGGATGAGGTGCTGCGCGCTTATGAGGCACGGCGGGACCTGCTTGGCGCTTACGAGCTGAACAGTTCATTCCGCTTCGGCGGCATTCCTTTCGCTAAGGCGGAAGCCTCGATGCGGCTGTTCGCGAAAGAGGTGCTGCCGGTGTTGCAAGAATGGAGCACGGAAGCAGTGGAAGTTCCGCCGCCCGAAGCGGCGCGCACGCATGCTTGATTGACAGCCGCCTACAGTGTCCGCCGGCCCGAGCCAGGCCGGCGGACACTGGCGCACGCAGCCCGATGACAACTGAGAGATCCCAGACCTAAACGCTGCGCCTCAGCCTCTGCCCAGCGACGTAGTACCGGTTCGCCACGATCATGAGAACAATTGTCAGCGCCGGGACGATGATGTCCATGAAAAAGGGTGTGCCGGCGTTGCCTGACGCAAAGTTCCCGGTCGCCAGCATCTGATGTATGTGGCCGATCGCATCACCCAGCAGGAAGATTGACGAGATCCACACGACCGCCGCCTTGAACGGAAGGCTGCACCAGAACGACGCAATCGCCGCCGCTCCGATAGCCAGATCAGCCATCCCGACCTCGAACTGAAACGGACTTGGTTGCCACCCGATGTCCGCTGCCGACACGCTAGGGAAGAGCAGATGGAATAGAGCGGCCCATAGACCTGTGATCCCAACGGACAGCAGCAAGATCCACGACAGGAACCGCTCGGCTGCCGGCTTGTCGTCGCGCCGCATCGCGGCAATCAGCAACGCTGCAACCAGGAGGAAGGCCGGGAGATTGCGCAGGACGAGACCTATCGCATCAGCGATCATAGCTGCAGTCCTGGCGACGGCTGTTCCACAGGCCGCGCGAGCCTATCCGCACGCATGGCAGGGCGCAGAACACA
>JBKPSV010000026.1:0-24867 GCA_046735215.1 Pseudomonadota bacterium
CTGCAATCACGTCATGCAGAAGACAGGTCGGCCGCAATGGTTGATTACCTGGGATACGCTGGCGGACCAGGCAGCGAAGGCGCAAGGACAGCAGACCACGCTGCGCCTGCTGCGGCCACGCACGCTGATCTACGTCTCCGCGCTGCTGCTGGCAGCGGTGGTGATGACGGTCGCCTTGTTGACGCGATCGTCGATCGACCTTTCCGTGCTGCATGACCGCGCGCCGCTGTTTGTGCGTCTGCCGGATGGCGATCTGCGCAACGGCTATACGGTGAAGATCGTCAACAAGACGCAGCAGATGGCGCTCTTCGAGCTGCGCACCGAGGGCCTGAACGCGGCATCGCTTGCCGAACCCGATGAGGGACTGGGGCCGGCCGACAGGCTTGGGCTGATGGTGAAGGCCGACAGCATCGGTACGTTCCGTGTCACGGCCGCCGGTCAGCCGAATCGGCTCTTAGACGGATCGCAGCCGATCGACTTCATCCTACGCAACACCGAAACCGGCGAGCAGACGGTGTACCGTTCGCAATTCATGGGGCCACGATGAGAAATTCTCCCTGGCGCTGGTTTCCGCTGGCAATGCTGACCGGTCTGGGTGCGGTCGTTCTGATCAATGCCGGGATGGTGTTCGCGGCGTTCAAGAGCTTCCCCGGTAAGGCTGGGAGCCAGGATTTCGAATTGAGCAATCGCTACGACAGCGTGCTGCAGCGTTCCGAGCGCGACGCGGCTCTGGGATGGACCATCCAGGCGTCGACCGACAAAGCACGCGTGCCGGTGGTGGTGCTGACTCAACGCGATGGCACGCCGCTGCGGGGGGCCGTGCTCGAGGGCGCGGCGGGACGTCCGCTCGGGCCTGCCGAAATGCAGCATCTCACGTTCCGTGAGTTGGCGGGGGGGCGCTACGTCGCCGACGCTGGGTTGCCGGAACAAGGGCAATGGGAACTCACGCTGGCTGCATCCGCAGGCGGCAACCAGCTTGCAGCGACGCGCAGGGTCATCGCGCATTGAGTTCTGAGGCTGGCACCGTGCCCTCCCCCCTTCCCTCTCCCGCTAGGGGAGGGGGAGACGAAATCCTGGGCTGCGTCCACTGCCGCCAACCGACGGCGCCGGGGCATCGGTTCTGCTGTCCCGGCTGCGCCGTTGCCTTTGAAACCATCCAAGCGCTTGGCCTTGGTCGCTACTACACGCAGCGTGTGCTCGACCCCGGATTGCGAGCTCTGCGCCCCGAACCTTTGGAACCACGCGATCTTTTCCGCTTCATCATCTCGCAGCCAGATGGTGCGCACGAACTGACGCTGGCGATTGACGGTCTGCAGTGCGGTGCCTGCGTCTGGCTGATCGAATCGGTTCTGGCGCGCGAGCCGGATGTGCTGGTCGGGCGCGTCAACATGACCACCCGCCGCCTGCGGCTGGTCTGGCGCGGCTCGGCGGATCGCGCCCGGTCACTGGTCGATGCCATCGGGCGTCTCGGCTATCGACTGGTGCCGTTCGATACGGCCTCGCTCTCCGCGGCGCGGGACAGCGCTGACCGTGCGCTGATCCGAGCGCTCGCCGTTGCCGGCTTCGCTGCCGCCAACGTCATGCTGCTGTCGATCGGCATCTGGGCCGGAGAGGCGGGCGGGTTGCTGCACGACATGGGGCCGGCGACGCGCGACCTGCTGCACTGGTTCTCGGCGTTGATCGCGATGCCGGCCATCGCCTATGCGGGGCGGCCGTTCTTTCTTTCCGCGATGGCGGCGCTGCGCCATATGCGGACCAACATGGACGTGCCGATCAGTGTGGGCGTCATTCTGGTGACTGGCATCAGTCTCGCGCAGACAATCCAAGGAGGCGCTCACACTTATTTTGAGGCATCGGTCTCGTTGCTGTTCTTTCTGCTTATCGGCCGCGTGCTGGATCATCGGGCCCGCGGCCAGGCGCGGACCACGGCCGAGCAGTTGTTGACGCTGCGTGCCTCCGATGTCGCAGTCTTACAACCGGACGGCAGCACGGTGCGCCGCAGTCAGCACGCAATTGCGGCTAATGATCGGGTGCTGGTGGCGCTGGGGGAGCGGATCGGCGTCGACGGCATCATCGAGCGCGGTTCCTCGACGCTGGAGGCCAGCCTGGTGACCGGCGAAACTCTGCCAGTCAGTGCCGCGCCGGGTGTCGCGGTATTCGCCGGCACGCTGAACCTTGGCGAGCCACTAACGGTGCGCGCGATGGCAACCGGCAATGGCACGCTGCTGGCAGAATGCGCCCGCCTCATCGAGGCGGCCGAAGCGCGGCGCTCGCGCTTCGTCGCACTCGCCGACCGTGTGGCGCGGTGCTACGCGCCGGTGGTCCATGCGGTTGCACTGCTGACTTTCGCGGGATGGTATTTTGGTCTGGGAGTCGCTGTCAGCCAGGCACTGCTGACGGCGAGCGCTGTGCTGATCATTACCTGCCCTTGCGCGCTGGCGCTGGCGGTGCCTGTGGTGCAGGTGGTTGCCACCGGGCGGCTGTTCCATGCCGGCATCCTGCTCAAGTCTGCAACCGCGCTCGAGCGGCTTGCCGATATCGACACCGTCGTATTCGACAAGACCGGTACCTTGACCGAACCGACGATGGCCCTCGTACGGGAAGATGGCATAGACCAGTCAGCGCTGCGTATCGCCGCCTCGCTGGCGGCGGGAAGCCGGCATCCGCTGGCGCGCTCGCTGCTGGCCGAATCGGGCCCCGTGGCTGTTGCCGATGACCTGGTCGAGCACCGCGGCCAAGGCGTTCAGGCAGGCGACATAAAGCTCGGCAGCCGCGGGTTCATCGGATTGTCGGATGGGGAAGCGCCTGTCGGCCCCGAGCTGTGGTTGACGCGTCCCGGATACGCCCCGGTTTGCTTCCGGTTTGCCGAAAGCCTGCGCAGCGATGCTGTTGCGACAGTAAGCAGACTGCGACAGCTCGGTCTGGAGGTTCAGCTATTATCAGGCGATCACGCGGTCGCGGTGGCGCCGATCGCCAGGACACTCCGCATCCCCATCTGGGCGGCAGCTCGCACCCCGGTGCAGAAGGTCGATGCGGTCGAAGCACTCGTCGCGCAGGGGCGCAATGTGCTGATGGTTGGCGATGGACTGAACGACAGTGCGTCGCTGGCGGCCGCGTCTGTCTCCGCATCACCATCCACCGCCGCCGATATCAGCCAGACGGTCGCCGACGTGGTGTTTCAGGGAAAGCAGCTCGCGCCGGTGGCGGCGGTGGTCGAAATCGCGCGCCACGCCCGCAGTGTGATGCGACAGAACCTGGCGCTCTCGATTGGCTACAATGCTCTGATGGTGCCGCTGGCGATCGCCGGCCTCGTGACGCCGTGGCTGGCGGCGGCGGCGATGTCGAGTTCATCGCTGCTCGTCATGGCGAACAGCTTCAGGCTGCGAGGTGGACCGGCATGAACGTCATCCTTTATCTGCTCGGCGCAAGTCTGTTGCTTGGCGGTGGCGCGCTGGCGATCTTCCTCTGGTCGTTGCGGTCCGGTCAGTACGACGACATGGAAGGGGCGGCCAACCGGATCTTGTTCGATGACGAGGAAGCCACGTCAGGCCGTTTTCGAGCGCCGCTCTCGCGCCCATCTCCCGACGGGCAGCGGCCGAACGACCGTCTGCAGAACAACTGCAGAACGAATTAATCGATTCTTAGCCGTAATATGGCAATAGCATTGGCTTGCACGCCGGTCTGGCGCAGCAGACTCATTCCCCGATTGCCCGCGACAGGATGCCGCGCCACCTTGAAGGCATCCTATGTCCGCCTCAGCGCCCGGGCTCGCAGCAACCCAACCGCTCGCTGACGCACGCTACAATCTGCTGCTCGAGACGATGAGCGAGGGCTTCATCGAGACCAATGACGTCGCGGCCTTTGTGTACGTCAACCCCCGATTCGCATCGTTGTTGGGCTACGCGCAGGAGGAATTGCTCAACCAGCCGGCAAGCCGGTTCATTGCGCACGCCGCCGCCCCTTCGTTGGTAGAGCATCTGGCCCAGGAGAAGACCGGCGTCGCCGAAGTCTTCGAACTCGCCTGGTTGCACCGGGATGGATACGAGGTTCCGACGCGAGTCTCGGCAAGCTCACACTTGGACGCCGGATCATCTTTCGTCGCTTCGACCGCGATCGTCACCGACCTGACTGATACGAAACGGGCCGAAGCGGGCAGGCAGAGCGCAGACCGCGCGCTGCGTCTGCTGAATGTCTGCGATGGCATAATGATCCGTGCGACCGACGAAGAGCGCATGTTGTCGGACACCTGCCGTGCGGTGGTGGAAATCGGCGGCTACCGCCTGGCCTGGGTCGGTTACGCGCGAAACGACCCCGAGAAGTCAGTCCAACCGATCGCGCTTGCGGGCGAATACCAGGACTATGTGCAGCAGGCCAACATCTCCTGGGGGAATACCGAGCGCGGCGACGATCCCACTGGTGTCGGCATTCGCACCGGCAGCGTCGTCATCGCGCGCGACACTGACGCTCAGCAGGACTATGGGCCGTGGCGGCAGGCCGCCCGAGCCAACGGATTTCGTACCACGCTGACGCTGCCGTTACGCCAGGATGGTCGCAGCCTCGGCGCGCTGGTAATTTATGCTGACGAGCTGGACAGGTTCGATGAGAGCGAAACCCGGCTGCTGTGTCTGCTGGCCGACGACCTTGCGTTCGGTATTGCAGCGCTGCGCAATGCGGTGCATCGGACTCACCTTGCCGCGGTGTTGAACTGTGCCGGCGATGCGATCATCGGTTTCAAGTTCTCGGGGGTCATAACAAGCTGGAACAAGGGTGCCGAAGACCTGTTTGGCTATACGGCTGCGGAAGCGGTCGGCACTCCGATAAAGCTCGTCGTTCCCCCGGAGCTCACTGAGGAATTCGAGGACCTCTTCGAACGATTCCGACGCGGCGAGCCGATCGAAACTTACGACACGATGCGGATCTCCAGGAGTGGACGTCGAATTCCTGTCTCGGTAACCCTGCGGCGCATAGAAGGAGCATTGCGTCGCGGTGTCGTCGTCTACCGCGATATTACCCACCGCAAACAGACTGAAGCCGAACTGCGCGCAGCCGCCAACCGGTTCCGTAGCCTCATCGAGGCAAGCCTGGATCCACTGGTGACCATCAGCCCGGAAGGGCAGATCACGGATGTGAACAATGCAACGGAGCAAGCCACCGGGAAATTGCGGGAGCAGCTGATCGGCACTGACTTCTCCAGCTACTTCACCGATCCATCGCAGGCGCGTGAGGGTTATCAACGGGTATTCGCCGAGGGCGCCGTTATCGACTATCCGCTGGCCATCCGGCATGTGTCGGGGCGCATCGTCGATGTGCTGTACAATGCCAGCGTGTTCCACGACGAGGCGGGGAAGGTGGCCGGCGTGTTCGCCGCCGCACGTGACGTGACCAAACGCAAGCTTGTCGAAGCAGAACTTGCGAAGCACCAGCAGCGCCTCGAGGAGCTGGTCACGGATCGCACGCGAGATCTTGCCCTGGCCAATGAGGCTCTTCAGTCAGTCAACCAGGATCTAGGGGCGTTCGCCTATTCGGTGTCCCACGATCTGCGCGCCCCTTTGCGGGCGATCGACGGTTTTTCCAAGATCCTGCAGGAGGATTATGGCGAGAGGCTGGACGACGAGGGCCGACGGCTGATTCAATACGTGATGGCGCGCAGAGGATGGGGCACCTGATCGCCGATATACTGGAATTCTCCCGCATTGGGCGCCGGGTGCTGACCCACACCGTCGCGCAGATGGACGAAATCGTCACCGCTGCCTTGCAGGATCTTGCACCGAGCCTGCAAGGACGTGACCTGAAGCTGATCAGAGGACAGTTGCCGCCCGTGTATGGCGATAGCGAGATGCTGAAGCTGGTCTGGATGAATCTGCTGCTGAACGCGATCAAGTACACCAGCAAGACTGACAAGGGGCTTTTGGAGATCGGTGCTCGTCCTGATGGGGCAGACATCGTGTATTTCGTGCGGGACAACGGTGCCGGGTTTGATATGCAATACGCGAGTAAGCTGTTCGGCACGTTTCAGCGCCTGCATACCTCCGCGGACTTCCCCGGCACGGGTATAGGACTGGCTATCGTCAAGCGGATCATCAGCAGGCATGGCGGTCGGGTCTGGGCCGAGGGCGAGGTCAACAACGGAGCGACCTTCTACTTTGCGCTGCCTGGAGTGCCCGCGTATCTACCAGCCATCGATACCGCAGACGCTGTCACGTCTGACCTAGTGCTTTGACCACGCCCGGAGACCAAAGCGCGATCGTATGACGTGAACTCGTCAGGAAGCGTGAATCCCGCTCCACATCAGTCAGTTGCAGAGCAAGATCGGATCCACCTAATCCGATCTTGCTCTAGCTGTGCGCAGCTGGCCACACGCGGCCAGGATGTCACGTCCACGCGGTGTGCGCACGGGCGAAGCGAAGCCGGCGTCCATAACGACATGCGCAAAGCGATCAATCGAAGTCTTGCTGCTGGTCTCGAACGGGCTGCCGGGCCATGGGTTGAATGGGATCAGATTGACCTTCGCCGGCATGCCCGCGATCAGGCGCACGAGTTCGCGTGCATCAGCCTGGCTGTCGTTCACCCCCTTCAACATGACATACTCGAAGGTGATCCGTCGTGCATTGGATGCGCCAGGATAACGGCGGCATGCGGCCATCAATTCTGCGATCGGATACTTGCGGTTCAGCGGCACCAGTTCGTTGCGCATATCATCGCGCACCGCGTGCAACGAGACCGCTAGGTTGACGCCAAGTTCGACACCGGCGCGATCCATCATCGGCACGACGCCAGAGGTGGACAAGGTGATGCGACGGCGTGACAGCGCAATGCCTTCATTGTCCATCGCGATGGTCATCGCCTTGGCGACATTGGCGTAATTGTACAGTGGCTCGCCCATGCCCATGAGCACGATGGTCGACAGCAGGCGAGGCGCATCTCCTGTCGGGCTCGGCCACTCTCCATAGGCGTCGCGAGCCGCCATGAACTGTCCGATGATTTCGGCCGCGCCGAGATTGCGCGTGAGCCGCTGCGTGCCCGTGTGGCAGAAGCGACAGGACAACGTGCAGCCCACCTGCGAGGAAATGCACACGGCCCCACGGTCCTCGACTGGATCAGGGATGTAGACCGTCTCCGCCTCCTGCCCATCTCGGAACCGGAACAGAAACTTGCGGGTTTCGTCCGCGCTGGTCTGCATGGTGGCCACATCAGGACGGCCGATGACGAACCGCTCGGCCAGCTTTTGCTGCATGGACCGCGCAATGGACGACATGCGCGAAAAGTCCGTGGCACCCTGATGGTAGATCCAGTGCCAGAGCTGCTTGGCGCGGAATGGTGCCTCGCCGATCGCTGCCATCTCCAGGGCAAGTTCGGTGCGCGACAGACCAACCAGGTCACGACGCCCATCGGCCAGCTGCTCGGAGGGCGGGTCGAACAGCGCGGACTTCGCGAGAATGCGCGTCCGCTCTGCTTCGGTCAGCTCGGCGACGTCCTGGGTCATTTTGACGGGCAGGCTTTGTTGATTTCTGCGTAGGCAGCATTGAAGCCGCGCAGGCTGAACGTATCGACGATGGTCTGGCCTTCCCGCGGGCTGGGTGAGCGCGCCAACGCCTCCTCGCCTCGGCGGAATGCCGCAACTGCTGCCTTGCCGTCTTTCGCAAATGCGCTGCTGTGCGCCGTGTAGAAGTCGAGACCGGTAGTATCGACCTGCATCGTCACCGCCGCATCCTTGCGGTAGGGAAACCCGGCGCTGATCGCGACGGTATCCCGCATGTTCGGTCGCTCCGTGACAGTGAGAATCACCTCGCCGCGCCCGGGCAACGCCGGCGCCGAGTTCTTCGCCCGGACAAAGGCGTAGCAGACGGTCTGGCCGGATTCCCGGTGGGTCGCAGCGATCCAGTCATCGTAGTCGCCAAGCTTCTTCGCAGGGCTGCTCGCGGGCTCCCGCGACGGCGGCGGCTTCTTCGGCTGGGCGAGGGCGGGTGTGACGGCCAACAGCAGGAACAGGGGCAGGTAGCGCATGGCGGGACAGATACGGTGACCTATGTCGGGGAACAAGCGCCGTGCCTAGCCTGCCATGCGACCAAGTGAACTTATCCATCAGCACGCCAGTCCGGGATGTTGCGGCGAAACCGAGGCGGCCCATGAGTATCCACCACCGGCGCGGCGGCGGGCTTCCCTAGGCTTCCCAGCGGACGCTCGGCGAATCGGCCGTGCTGGAGCAGTCGATCATACAGCACCAGTGCGCCCGCCACCGCCAGGTTGAGTGCAAAGCGAGTCGGAATGCGCACGACATGGCGGCAGTGACGCAGCATTCCTGGTGACAATCCAGACCGCTCCGGCCCAAGCACGTAGGCAGCGTTCACCGGATGACGAAACGACGGCAGGTCCGTGGCGCCATCCAGCAGTTCGACGCCAACCAGTACACAGTGCTGAGGAAGGTTCAGTGAATCGCAATCTGTGAAGCGCCAGAAAGGGACATGTTCCGGTGTGTCCGCGGTATCGGCAAGTCGGCCGGCGCGGGCATCGAAGCCGGCCCCGACCATGAAGCAGAAGGCAGCGCCGAAGGCGTGGGCGGTGCGCAGCAAGGCGCCGACATTGGCCGACTTGGAAACACCTTCGACACCGATACCGAAGTAGCCACGCGATCTGGCTTCAGCCATGCCCGCGGTCTATGCCGGCCGCATGACCGACGCAACTGACGCCCGTCTGGCCGCGCAATACGAAACCTATCCGTATCCGCGGCGGGATCCGCGCGATGAGGCGAAGCGGCTGATCATCGGCAGCCCCGGACATCTGCGCGAGATCGACTACTGGGTGTTCGGCGCCCGCCGCCCGGCGTCCCGACCGCTAAACGCGCTGATCGCCGGTGGGGGCACCGGGGATGCAACGATCATGCTCGCCCAGCAAATGGCGCGCTCCGGGCGGCCTGGGAGCGTGACCTGGCTCGACCGGGCGTCGTCGTCGCTGAAGATTGCGCGCGAGCGGGCAGCGGTGCGCGGCTTGTCCAACATTGTTTGGGAGCAGCGGTCGCTGCTGGATCTGCCGGGCTCTGGCCTAGGACCCTTCGACTACATCGATTGCTGCGGCGTGCTGCACCATCTGCCGGATCCGGCCGCGGGTCTGCGCGCGTTGTTGTCAGTGCTGGCCCCTGGCGGGGGATTGGGGCTGATGGTGTATGCGCCATACGGGCGCACCGGCGTCTACATGCTGCAGGACGCGCTGCGCCTGCTGGCGCCATCGGATGAACCGCCCGCCGCGCGGCTGGATGCAGCGAAGCGGGTGATGCGCCACCTGCCGGAGACGGCATGGCTGCGGCGCAACGGCTTCCTTGATGACCACATCAACGGCGGTGACGCTGGCCTCTTCGACCTACTGTTGAATCCGCGCGACCGCGCTTTCACCGTACCAGATTTGCATGCGCTGCTGGCGAATGAAGGGCTGGCGGTGGCCTGCTGGGTCGAACCTGCGCGCTATGATCCGATGCCGATGCTGCCGGATCCGCGACTGCGTGCGCGGGTCGAGGCGCTCGATCCAGTGCACCGTGCCGCTCTGGCCGAGGCGCTGGCGGGCAATGTAAGTGCCCACATCGTATACTGCGTAAGACAGGAAGAACGAAGGGAGTCGGCTGACTGCACCGCCGATGCTGTAGTGCCGGTGACCCGCGAAGGGCGCGGTGAGGAACTGGCCAGCGCTGTACGACCGGACGGCACCATCACGTTCATGATCGACGGACTGCGCTTGCCTGTCGCGCTGCCGCCGCTGGCCCCTGCCATCCTCCGGCTGGTGGATGGCGAGCGAGACCTCGGTGACATTTGCGCAGCGCTGGTGGCGCGAGGGACGGGCATCGATGCTTTCCGACGCGCCTGGCGATCAACATTCCAGGCGCTGGAGCATATCAACCGATTGTTGCTGGCGGCGCCTGCGCAATAGCCGGACGAGGTCGGACAATGATCCGCTCTCTGTTGCTGCTGCTCGTTCCGGTTGGCCCTGTGCTGCACTACGTCCTGGACGCCGCGCCGATCTGGGTGTTTCTCGCTGGCATTGCCGCTATTGCCGTCCTGGCGGACTGGATCAGGTATTCGACCGAGCAGCTTGCACTGCATGTGGGGTCGGCGATCGGGAGCCTGCTGACCGTCAGCCTGGGCAGCCTGGCCGAGCTCCTGTTGGCGCTGTTCGTGCTGGCGCGCGGCGAAGCCGATGTCGTGCACGCGCAGATCACCGGGTCGATCATTTGCACCAGTCTGCTCGGGCTCGGTCTGGCAATCGTGGTCGGGGGACTGCAGCGAGGAACTCAGCAGTTTCGCCGCGAGCGCGCCGGCCTCTTGTCGAGCCTGCTGGTCCTCGTCGTACTGGCTCTGCTGCTTCCCGCTGTGTTCCACCGGACGGTGGGAAGCATGCTGCGGGAAGGCGATGTCGGCTGGCGGGTCGAGGAACTGAGCCTCACCGTTTCAGTGGTCCTGCTGCTGCTGTACGGGGCCAACCTTCTCTACACGCTGGTCACGCACCGCGACGTGTTTGCCAGCGGTGAGGAGGATGTGGGTGAGCCGGAATGGTCGATACGCACATGTCTCTTGGCGCTGGCCGCATGCACTGCGGCCGCAGCGCTGGAAAGCGAGCTGGTTTCCGATGAACTCGCTGTAGCGGCCGAGACACTCGGCATAACGCCGCTGTTTCTTGGCGTCATCGTGCTGGCACTGGTGGGGACCATCGCGGATCTGTTCGCCGCGGTGTGGTTTGCGCACCGCGACCGAATGGGTGCGGCGATGACCGTCTGTATCGGCTCGAGTATTCAGATCGCGCTGGTGGTTGCGCCGCTGTTGGTGATTCTCTCGTGGCTCATCGGCAGCCCGATGACGCTGGTCTTCAACAATCCAATCGAGCTGTTCGCCATCGCCGGCACTGCGCTTATCGTGAATTCAATCGCCGGCGATGGCGAGACGACCTGGTTCGAGGGGGTTCTCTTGATCGGCGTCTATGTCCTTTTTGGACTAGCGTTTTTCTTTGTCTGAGCCAGCGGTTCAACGCGCAGGCTAGGCGCGCATCTCGCGATCGGTGCCGCGCATCAGGATCTGCGCGTGAGCGCCAGTGATGGCGGCGTGGTGCGCGACCGCCGCGGGCGACAGATCGGCATCCGGCCGCTGCTCGGGCCCGAAATTGTGGAAGCGATCCTCGCCGCGGACCAGCGTCGCACTGTCGTGGCTGCCGGCGACCTGGCGCACATAGGTCGGAATATAGCGGATGGCAAAACCGATCCGCCGGTCATCCGACGGGTTCGGATCTGAGCCATGGATCAACCGCACGTGGTGCAGCGACATTTCACCTGCCGCGAGTTCCAGCATCGCCGCTTTGCCCTCATCGACGTCGACCATGATCTCCTGGCCGCGTGACAACAGGTTCTGGGTGGCGAACGTGTCACGGTGCGCAATCTGATCGAGCTTGTGAGTCTCCGGGATCACCCGCATCGCACCATTCGCGGCGACACTGTGGGTGAATGCCACCCAGGCGGTAATGATGTCGGGCGGCTCAAGCCCCCAGTAGGTGGAGTCCTGATGCCATGACACATAGCTCGGATTGCGTCGTTCCTTGATAAAGAAGGATGTGCCCCAGCACAGGATGTCGGGGCCAATGATATCCTCGACGGCATCGAGAATGCGCGGATGGCGGATCAGATCGTTCAGCCAGGTGAACAGCAGATGCGGCTTGTGACGCACTGCGCCCTGCATGCCCATTCCACTCGACTCGAATCCTTCAAGTTTGCCGCGCAACTCTTTCGCTTCGGCGCGCGAGAGCACGGGAACCGGCGCGTAGTAGCCCAACTCACGATAATGCCGTACCGCGGCCTCGGACAGTGATTTCAGGGGTATGTCCCTGCGATATGGACAAATCCTGTAATCCCGCGCCACCATCGGCGGCAAGTGCGGGAGGAAACAACAACAAAGTCTGGGAGACTTAGCAATGCGGAGACGTACCTTCCTCACGGCCTCGGCCGCCACCCTGGCGTTGCCCGCGGTGGTGCAGGCACAGAACAAGCGGGTGCTGAAATTCATCCCGCAATCGGACCTCGCGGTGCTCGATCCGGTTTGGACCACCGCTTACGTAACGCGCAACCACGGCTATATGGTCTACGACACGCTGTATGGGCAGACCGGCAAGAAGTTCGGCTATCAGTGCACGCCACAGATGGTCGCCGGCCACGTCATCGAGAATGAAGGCAAGACCTGGAAGCTGACCCTGCGCGAGGGCCTGCTGTTCCACAACGGCGACAAGGTGCTCGCGGGCGACTGCGTCGCTTCGATCAAGCGCTGGGCCGCGCGTGACGCGTTCGGCCAGGCGCTGATGGCGCGCACCGAGGAGATGTCGTCGCCCGACGACAGGACCATCGTGTTCCGCCTCAAGCAGCCGTTCCCGCTGCTGCCCGACGCGCTTGGCCATGGTGCCTCAAACATGTGCGCCATCATGCCGAAGCACATCGCCGAGACCGATCCGTTCAAGCAGTTCACCGAGGTGATCGGCAGCGGCCCATACCGTTTCAAGAGCGACGAGCGCGTGCAGGGCTCGTTCTTCGCCTACGAGAAGTTTGACAAGTACCAGCCGCGCCAGGAAGGCGAATCCAGCTTCACCGCCGGCCCCAAGATCGTGCATTTCGACCGCGTTCAGTGGCACGTGCAGCCCGACTACGCCACCAAGGCGGCGGCGATGCAGGCCGGCGAAATGGATTGGTGGGAGAACCCGCCGGCCGATCTGCTGCCGCTGCTGCGCAAGGCCAAGCTCACCGTCGAGTCCACCGACTACACCGGCTTTCCGTTCCTGCTGCGGCCGAACCACCTGTATCCGCCGTTCGACAAACCGGCGGTACGGCGTGCGCTGATGCGCGCGATCAGCCAGAAGGACTTCATGATCGCCATGCAGGGCGAGGACACCTCGCTGTGGTCAGACGGGGCTGGCTTCTTCCCACCAGTCTCACCGATGGCCAGCGACGTCGGTATGGACGCGCTGAACAGCAAGCGCGACCTCGATGCGGTGAAGAAGGCGCTGGTACAGGCCGGCTACGCCGGCGAGAAGGTGGTGGTCATGGGGGCGACGGACCAGCCGGCCAACTACCCGCTGGCCGAGGTAGCTGCGGACCTGCTGAAGAAGGTGGGGATGGACGTTGACTACCAGGCAACCGACTGGGGCATGGTGGTGCAGCGCCGCGCGCTGACCAAGCCGCCGGCCGAGGGTGGCTGGAACATGTTCTGCACTGGCTTCTCGGGCCTCGACTTCTTCACCCCCGCGAGCCATCTGCCGCTGCGCGCCAACGGCAAGGGCGCCTGGTTCGGCTGGCCGGATGACTCAAAGGCCGAGACGCTGCGGGAGGCATGGTTCAACGCGCCCGACCCTGCCGCCGCGAAGAAGGTCGCCGAGGACATCCAGCGCGAGGCGTTCGAGAACGTGCCGTATTACCCGCTCGGGATGGCCAACCTGCCGACCGCATACCGCCCGGACATCACCGGTGTGCCAGAAGGGTTCCCGAGCTTCTGGAGCGTCCGGCGTACCGCATGATCAACGCCGGCATCGTTGGCCTCGGCTGGTGGGGCAAGAACCTGGTGGAGGCGGTGCAGAACAAGAGCGACCGCCTCCGCTTCGTGCGCGGCGCCTGCCGCGATACCACGCCGGTGGCTGCGTTCGCCGAGCGCCACGGCATTGCCCTGTCACCCTCGCTGAATGAGCTGCTGGCGGATGAGCGCGTAGAGGCCGTGGTGCTGGCGACGCCTCACTCGCTGCATGCTGAGCAGATCGTCGCCGTGGCGCGGGCTCGGAAACCGGTGCTTTGCGAAAAGCCTCTGGCCTTGACCCGAGCGGATGCCGCCCGCGCGATCGATGCCTGCCAGCGTGCCGGCGTTGTGCTGGCGGTGGGCGAGAACCACCGGTTCTGGCCGAACATGCAGGAAGTGCACCGCATCGTCGCGGCGGGCGAGCTGGGTGAGCCGATGCACATCGAAGGCCATACCAGCAACGAGAATGCCGGGCTCCACTTCGGTGCCTGGCGCCATTCTCCTGCCGAATCGCCGGCTGGCGGCATGACAGGCGCGGGCATCCACGTGCTGGATGCGTTCGTGCACCTGATGGGTCCGGTGCAGTCGGTGACCGCCCAGTTGGTGACGCGCAAGCCGCCACCCGACCCCACCGACATGCTGTCGGCCATGTTCCGCTTCACCGCAGGTGCCACAGGATTGTTCGCCACCCTGCGTTCGACGCCCGACTATCGGCGCGTTCATGTGTTCGGCCGCACCGGTTCAGTGGAGGCAATCGGTGATACCGAGCTGATACTGCGCCGCAGCGGCAAACCAGTGCAGATGCTGCGCTTCGGACGGGTGGATTCACTGCGGCTCGAGTTGGAGGCGTTCGCCGATGCGATCGCCGGTCGCTCACCCTATCCGATCACCACTGAGCAGATGCTGGACACTATTGCAGCGTTTGAAGCGCTGGCCACATCGGCCGAGACCGGACGCCCGATCACCTGCTGATCCGGCCTGACGCAGTCATCGTCGTCTTTGGTGCCGCTGTCCGTCCCGGCGGGCGGCCGAGCACGACACTTGTGCTGCGCGCGGCAGCCGCCGCCTCCTTCGCCGCGCGCTTCGCCAACCCGCTGTTCATCCCAACCGGTGCGGTTGGGCGTCATGGCCCGTCGGAGGCGTCGGTTATTGCTGCGCTGCTGCAGGCGCGCGGCATACCCGCGGTCGACATCCTGCTCGAAGAGACCGGCACCGACACGCTGTCGTCCGCGCGTGCCGTCGTGGCGATGCTTCACGCGCGCGATGTGCGCGGACCGGTGTTCGTCGCGAGCAGCCTGTATCACCTCCCCCGCTGCCTGCTGCTGCTGCGCCTGCTCGGCATCGCCGCGCGTGCCGCCATCCCACCCACCATTCCCGCGGCCACTCGCTGGTGGCGCCGCTGTTATTGGTGGCTGCGCGAAGTCCCGGCGGTGCCATACGATTGCCTCCTGGCGATACTGTCGCGCATCAGGAGGAACCGCCATGGCTGATATCGTTTGTCCGACCGCCGTCCGCGCCGCCGATGCACCGCTGCGTGCACGGGCCTCTGGTTCCCGCAGGCGGTGATGGGGGGCGACGGCGAGTGGCTCTACACGCGAAAGGACGCTCGCCGTTGTAGCGATCAGCGCTCCGTCTCGTCGGAGTCCGATTCCACCTCGATCTCCGGGCCGATCGAGTCGGCGTCATCCTCGAGGTCCGCGGCATCCTCGATGATGTCCTCCTCGCCTTCCTCTTCGACGCCCTCCACCTCGATGTCGGCTTCCTCGCCGGGTGCAGGTACCGGCTTCTTCGGGCGGCGATCCTCCACGACATTGCCGCCGGTGCGGCGCGGTCGCGGTTGTTCGATCGGTTGTTCAGTGCCGCATTTCGGGCAAGCGGCAGGTACCTTGGTCAGGTCATAGAACCGCGCGCCGCAGGCGACGCATACGCGCTTGGTGCCTAGTTCAGGCTTCGCCATCCGGTAAGCCTCGCAGGGGTTGGCGTGTGAAAGCGGGCGCCCATGCCACCGTGGCCGGCACGTGTCAAATGGTTGTCTCGATTGCCGCGCCAACACCCTATGCCGCACCTTGTTCCATATCACCCGGTGCCGCTATCAACCGGACCATGGACAGCTTCAGAATGGCGTCGCGTCGGGCCGCCGCACCGCTGACTGGGCGCGTCAACGTGCCAGGCGACAAGTCGATCAGCCATCGAGCGCTGATGTTCGGCGCGCTGGCGGTGGGCGAGACCCGCATCACCGGCCTGCTGGAAGGCGAAGACGTGCTGCGCACGGCGGCCGCCATGCGCGCTCTCGGTGCCGAGGTCACCCGTGATGCGGAGGGTACATGGCGCGTATCCGGTCGCGGCGTTGGTGGCCTGGTAGAGCCGGCAGACGTACTGGATATGGGCAATTCGGGAACCGCGGCGCGGCTGTTGTGCGGTGTTCTCGCGTCGCATCCGATGTTCACGGTTATGACCGGCGACGCCAGCCTGCGGCGGCGGCCGATGCGGCGCGTCATAGACCCGCTGTCGGCCTGTGGAACCCGATTCGACGCACGGGAGGGCGGTCGGTTGCCGCTCGCGATGCGTGGTCCAGTCGAAGCGCTGCCCTTGGATTATCGCGTGCCGGTTCCATCGGCGCAGGTGAAATCGGCCGTCTTGCTGTGTGGGCTGAATGCGCCTGGCATTACCCGCGTCGAGGAGCCGGAGGCGACGCGGGACCACACCGAGAACATGCTGCGGCACTTCGGCGCCAGCGTGCAGGTCGAAGCAGCCGGGCGAACACGCGTCATCACGCTGCAAGGCCAGCCAGAGTTGCGTGCTGCCGACGTGACGGTGCCTGGAGATCCCTCGTCGGCGGCGTTCCTTGTCGCCACGGCGCTACTAGTTCCCGGTTCGCGACTGTCCATCGCCTCTGTAGGACTGAACGAGCTGCGCTGCGGCTTCTATGCGACCTTGGCAGAGATGGGCGCCAACATCGTCGTGGCGAACCGGCGCGTTGAGGGCGGAGAGTCGGTCGGTGACCTCGAGGTGTCGTACGGCGAACTCCGCGGTGTCGACGTGCCGTGGGAGAGGGCGCCGATAATGATCGATGAATACCCTGTGCTGGCGGTCATTGCTGCCCATGCCACCGGGACCACACGCATGCGGGGGTTGAAGGAGCTGCGGGTCAAGGAGAGTGACCGCCTGGAGGCGACGGCCGCGTTGCTGGTGGCTGCCGGCGCGCGCGTCGAGATCGAGGGGGACGACCTGATCGTGCATGGCGATGGCCGCGCTCTGCTGGGCGGCGGGCTGGTACAGACTGAGATGGACCACCGTATCGCAATGGCCGCACTGGTCCTCGGCGTGGCAACTCAGGAACCGATGACGGTCGACGATGCGGCATTCATCGATACAAGCTTCCCGGGGTTCGCCGAACTGATGAACCGCGCCGGTGCGGCCCTGGCGCCGGTTTGATGGGACGGCGGCCGGTCATCACGGCCGAAGAGCAGGCGATCTCGCGCAACCGCACATGATGCGTGGTCCGGTCATCGCCATCGACGGACCGGCGGCGGCCGGAAAGGGCACATTGGCACGGCGACTGGCAGCCACGTTCTCGCTGCCCTATCTGGACACGGGCCTGTTGTATCGCGCGGTGGGCCGACGCGTTCTGGATGCCGATGGTAATCCGTCGGATCCTGCCGCAGCCGAGGCATCAGCGCGTGCGTTGCGGCCGGCCGATCTCGAAAGGGATGACCTGCGAGGACCCACAGCCGACGCTGCAGCCGCGGCGGTGGCGGCAATCCCAGCGGTTCGCGCCGCGTTGCTTGACTTCCAACGTGGCTTTCCTGCCGAGAACGGGGCCGTGCTGGACGGAAGAGACATTGGCACCGTCATATTCCCTGACGCGCGGGTAAAGCTGTACATCACCGCTTCGCTTGGCGAGCGGGCGCGTAGGCGATGGCAGGAACTGCTGGACAAAGGGCTTGCGGCCGACCTCGCCACCGTGGAGGCCGAGATGCTGGCGCGCGACACACGCGATCGCCCGAACATGCGGCAGGCGGATGATGCCGTGGTGATCGACACAAGTGAGCTAACGCCCGATGAAGCGTTCGAGCGTGCCGCCGATGTCGTGCGAGACCGATTGGCATAACCGGGCCGCGCAAAATGCCGCTGCCGCTTGACTTCGCTGCCTCGCGGCGTATGTGTCGAGTACTCTCAATGCAACCCGGCCTGCGGCAATCGCCGCGGGCAAGTCGTGTTCCCGCGAACGGACGCGCATACCAACGGCTTCTCCGGGCGGCTCGCCCGGCTTCACCGTAATGGAACCCAATCAACACATGGCTCTATCCGCCACTGTCGCACGCACAGCGCCGCCTGCCGCTCCAATGCAGGACCATTTCAAGGGCGAAGACTTCGCCTCCCTTCTCGATGAAACGCTCGGACAGGACACCGGCTTCGATGGCTCGGTGGTCACCGGACGCGTCCTTCGCCTCACCGACGAATACGCCGTCGTCGATGTCGGCCTGAAGTCGGAGGGCCGTGTTGCCCTTAAGGAATTCGGCCCGCCCGGCACCAAGCCCGACGTCAAGCCGGGGGACGTTATCGAACTCTATGTCGAGCGCTATGAGGACAGGGACGGCGCCATCATCCTGTCGCGCGAGAAGGCGCGGCGCGAGGAGGCGTGGACCAACCTCGAAAAGGCGTTCGAGACCCAGCAGCGGGTCAACGGCACAATCTACGGCCGGGTGAAGGGCGGCTTCACCGTGGACCTGGGTGGAGCGGTGGCCTTCCTGCCGGGCAGCCAGGTGGACATCCGCCCGGTGCGGGACGTGGGCCCGTTGATGGGCTCGCCACAGCCGTTCCAAATCCTCAAGATGGATCGCGCGAGAGGCAACATCGTAGTGTCCCGGCGCGCGGTGCTGGAGGAGACCCGTGCGGAGCAGCGGACCGAGCTGATTCAGGGGCTCAAGGAAGGCCAGATCCTCGACGGTGTGGTGAAGAACATCACCGACTACGGCGCATTCGTCGATCTCGGCGGGGTCGATGGCCTGTTGCACGTCACCGACATCGCGTGGCGCCGCATCAATCACCCCTCCGAGGCGCTGCAGATCGGCCAGCAGGTCAAGGTCCAGGTGATCCGGTTCAACCCGGAGACCCAGCGGATCTCGCTCGGCATGAAGCAGCTCGAGACGGATCCGTGGGACGGCGTCGCAGTGAAATACCCAGTCGGCGCGAAGTATACCGGCCGGGTCACCAACATCACGGACTACGGCGCGTTCGTTGAGCTGGAACCGGGCGTCGAAGGCCTGGTGCACGTCTCGGAAATGTCGTGGACGAAGAAGAACGTGCACCCGGGCAAGATCGTCTCCACCAGCCAGGAGGTAGACGTGCTGGTGCTCGACGTGGACGCGTCCAAGCGCCGCATCTCCTTGGGGCTCAAGCAGGTGCAGCGGAACCCCTGGGAGCAGTTCGTGGACGAGCACGCGGTCGGTTCCGTGGTCGAGGGCGAAATCCGCAACATTACCGAGTTCGGTCTGTTCATCGGCCTGAGCGCCGATATCGATGGCATGATCCACATGTCCGATCTGTCCTGGGACGAGCCCGGCGAGTTGGCTATCGCCAAGTACGACAAGGGGCAGGTGGTCCAGGCCAAGGTGCTCGATGTCGATGTCGAGAAGGAGCGGATCAGCCTGGGCATCAAGCAGCTCAAGGACGATCCGGCGGCCTCGGTGCTGGAGGCAGTGCACAAGGGCGACGTAGTCACCTGCGTGGTCAGCAACATCCTGCCGAATGGGATCGAGGTGAAGGTCGACGACGTGCTGACCGGCTTCATCCGCCGCGCCGAACTGGCCCGCGACAAGTCCGATCAGCGGCCGGACCGGTTCGCTGTGGGCGAGAAGGTCGACGCCAAGATCGTCGCGATCGATCGTGCCGCTCGGAAACTCAGCCTGACCATCAAGGGCAAGGAGGTCGAGGAAGAGAAGCAGGCGATGGCCGAGTTCGGCTCGTCCGATTCCGGCGCTTCGCTGGGCGACATCCTCGGGGCGGCAATCCGTCGGCGCAATCAACAGGCGCAGACCGAGAACAGCTGATGCCGGTGATCGCTGATCACCGACGATGAGCCTCGAGACCGATCTCTTGCTAGACAGGCGCCGTCTGAAGCGGCGCCTGTTCCTGTGGCGCGGCTTCGCGGTACTGGCGGTGCTTGCGGCCGTCCTGGTTGCGCTGCGCGGCAATGGCGACCTGCGATTTGTCGGATCGCACGTGGCGCGGTTGACGGTAACCGGGATCATCACCGCGGATCGCAAGCTTGACCGAGAGGTGGCCAAGCTTGCCGATGATGACCGGGCCAAGGCGCTGCTCGTGCTGGTCGACAGCCCGGGTGGGAGCGTCGCCGGCGGCCAGGCCCTGCACGACGCCATTGGACAGGTCGCGGCGAAGAAGCCGGTCGTCGTCGTGATGGGTGGCACGGCCGCCTCGGCCGGCTACATGATCTCGGTTCCCGCAGCCCAGATCTTTGCTCAAGAGAGTACGCTGACCGGCTCGATCGGCGTGCTGTTGGAGACCGGCGACATATCCGGGTTGCTGAAGTCCGTCGGCATCAACGTGGAGCCGCTCGTCTCGGGTCCGCTGAAGGATCAGCCGAGCTTCGTTAAGCCGCTGTCGCCCGAGGGTCGCCGGGTGCTGCAGGGGCTGGTGTCGGATATGTACGATCAGTTCGTCGACATGGTCGCCCGAGGCCGACATATGGACGCGGCGAGGGTACGTGAACTGGCCGATGGCCGTCCTTATACCGGCCGCCAGGCACTGAAACTGGGACTGGTCGATGCCATCGGAGGCGAGCAGGATGCGCGCCAGTGGCTGGCGCAGGCAAAGGGGATATCCGCCGACCTCCCGATTGAGGATGTCTCCAGCGGCAGCTACGCCAGCAGGGCGTTGTCGACGAGCCTAAGCTGGATCGTCACAGAGCTATGGAAAAGCGTGCTTTCCCAAGGAGTTATCCTTGACGGCGCACAGGTGGTCTGGCAACGTTCCGGCAATTGAACCGTTGTTCAGCGATTGGCGCAATGACCAAGTCGGAACTCATCGCGGAACTGGCCGCGACCAACCCGCACCTGCGGGGCGCCGACGTCGAGCTGATCGTGGCGACGATTTTCGACCAGATCACCGGTGCGCTGGCACGCGGGGAGCGCGTGGAGCTGCGCGGCTTCGGCGCCTTCACGGTGAAGCGGCGCAATGCGAGGACCGGGCGCAATCCTCGCACCGGAGAGGCGGTACCAGTCGACGAGAAGGCGGTGCCATTTTTCAAGGCCGGCAAGGAGCTGCGCGACCGCGTCAACCGGGGGGCACGCGGTTCTCGGGGTTAAGGCCCTCACTGTCCCGCAGGCAATCATGCGCCTGCTGATCGCTTTACCACTCCTGCTGCTGCTGGTTCTGTTCGCTCTGTCCAACCAGCAGCCAGTGTCGCTGCGCGTGTGGCCAACCGACTATGCGGCGACATTGCCGTTGTCGCTGGCGATATTGGCGGCGATGGCGGTGGCCTTTCTGGCAGGCGGCCTTCTGGTCTGGGTGTCGGAGTTGGTGCAGCGGCGGCGGGCGCGTCGCGCAGAGCAAACCGTGCGCCTGCTGGAGGCGCAGGTGCAGGAGCTCAAGGCACGTCTAACCGAGACGTCCCCGTCGTGACCGTCCGTGTCAAAATCTGCGGCATCAACGATCCGGTGGCGTTCGATGCGGCCATTGCGGCAGGTGCGGACTGGCTGGGGTTCAATTTCTTTCCACCGTCGCCGCGCTACGTGACGCCCCAGCAGGCCGCCACGCTATCGGCCCGCACAACTGTTCAGACGCCGCGAGTCGGGTTGTTTGTCGATCCAACGGCTGAACTGGTCGCCTGCACGCTGAAGGTCATTCAGCTCGACGTGTTGCAGGTCTACGGCAGCGCGGACGTTCAGGCACTCCGGCGCGACTTCGGCGTAGCGGTCTGGCGATCGGTTGGCGTTGCGTCCAGGAACGACCTCCCGGATGCCCGCGAGAGAGCGGACCGCCTCGTGCTGGAGGCGATGGCACCCGCCGGCGCCACTCGCCCTGGCGGCAACGCAGCACGGTTCGACTGGTCGCTATTGCGGCATTGGCGGGCGCCGGTGCCGTGGATCCTCGCCGGGGGGCTGACTGCCAGCAATGTGGGGGAAGCGATCTGCACGACCGGGGCGGACGCGGTTGACGTATCATCTGGGGTCGAGCGAGAGCGCGGAGTGAAAGACCCGGACCTGATCCGCGCCTTCATCCGGAATGCACGCGCTCCCCAAACGCAGCCTCGGCAGACAACGACGTCAGGATCCTGACTTGATGTCCTTCTTCGCCTCTTCCAGTTGTCGGCGCAGGCTTTCCACCTCGGCCCGCAGATCGGCGACTTCCTGAGTCTGGGTTGAAGCTCCGGGCTCGGCCGCGCCGCCTCGGTAAAAGGGCGCGAACATGCTGAAGGCGCGTTCCATCATCGCCATGTTCTGACGGCTCACCTCTTCCATGTTGCCGAAGGGAAACATCGTCCCTATCGAGCCCATGGTCTTCTGCATCGCCGTCCGCACCTGGTCCTGCTGCTGTGCCAGTGCGCCCATGGCCTGGTCCAGGAAGCGCGGCACCACGTTCTGCATCTGATCGCCATAAAAGCCGATGAGGTGGCGCAGGAACGTGGTCGGCAACAGGTTGTGTCCTTTCCCTTCCTCTTCCACAATGATCTGGGTGAGCACCCCGCGGGTGATGTCCTCGCCCGTCTTGGCGTCATAGACGACGAAGTCGCGCCCCTGGCGCACCATGTCGGCCAGATTGTCCAGGGTGATGTAGCTGGAGCTTTCCGTGTTGTAGAGCCGCCGGTTCGCGTACTTCTTCACAACGACCGGAGAGGGGGCGTCCCCCGCCTTGCGTTCCGGCGGGGCCTGGACAGTGTCGGCCATGCGTGCCTCGACTTGGTAAACAAGTTACCATGGGGCCAAATGCCGCACATGCGAAAGCCCCTTCGCTAATTCTTCTGCGCCTGTGGCCGCACCACCCTGCCGCGGACCTCGTTACCGATGTGACCGCCAGGCGATCCTTACTGCACGAATTGGCGTAACCCGAGCCTTAGAACGCCGATGCCGTCGGCACGATGTCGGCTGACTGCCAGGCCTTATCGAAGCGCTGGCGTGTGGCCTGGGCTTCGGGACCCTTGTGCTGCGCGGTCAGCGACTGCAACAGGCCGTATAGCGCCCAGCCGTTGTCCGGGTGGCGGCGGAGGTCCTCGCGGTATACCGCCTCTGCATCCTGCGCCTTTCCGGCGCGCAACAGCGCGGCGCCCAGCAGATGCCGCACCGGAAAGAACCAGTCGGACGGTTCGTCGTACGCCAGCTGGTCCTCTTTCGCGGCCGCCTCCGTCAGCAAGGCAATCGCGTCGGTGCGCCGCTGCTGCGCGTCCGCAATCCGCGCCTTGCCGACAAGAATCGCAACCGCCAGCACATCGCCTGCAGCGTTCAGACCGGCGCTGTCGTCCGCTGTTGCCGCAGCCTGAAGCTTCTCCAACTCGGCGAGTTCGGCCTGTGCGTCATCGGCTTTTCCCTTGGCCGCCATCGCCATTACTCGTCCGTAGCGATAGCCACCGGTCAGCGCGGTCAGGTGGGAACTCGGCGCGGCCTCGGCGAGCATCTCGTCCCACATCCCGAACCGCACCATCGCCGCGTAGGTCTGCGCTAGATACCAATCCTGTCCCGGCATCGCCATCAGCAGGTCATCCGAAATGACCGCACGCGCCTTCCGCATCGCATCCAGCGTATCCGCCTTGCGGCCTTGCATAGACGTGGAGAATGCCAGGAACTCGTAGTTGTGCGCGGTGTACATCGCGTAGTAATCCGGTGGCTTGGTGTGCGCGAAATACGCCATGTCCGCCTCGGCGCCCCTGCGGTTGGCCGCGGCCGCGTCGGCATAACGGCCAACACGCTGCATGATGTGCGCCGGCATGTGCTCAAGGTGGCCGGCCGCTGGCATCATGCCAGGCAGCCGCTCGGCTGATGTTACCGCGTTCTCCGGATGCGGCGACGCCTCTACTGCGTGGATGTAGTAGTGGTTGGCACCAGGATGCAGCGGGTCCCTCGCCAGCACACCTTGCAGGCGCGCGACGATATCCTCGGTGTCTGCCGTGGGCGTTCCATCCAACGCCCACAGCTTCCAGGCATTGATGTTCATCAGCGCCTCTGCCGTCAGCGTCTGCACGTCGCTGTCGTCCGGGAATGCCTGAGCGATCCCCTGCATCGCCTTTGCATAGGCACTCAGCACGGGACCTTCATTCGATGGATCAAGCGGCTTTGCATCCGGATAGCGCGCCCCGAGCGCGGCGATCAGCGCCTGTTCGACGGGAGTGGCGCGCGGCGCAATGGCGTTCGCCTGCTGCAGTGCCTGCCATGCAACCTTGGCACGTGGCTCGGCCATCATCGGCAGGTTGTAGTTGGGGCCGACAGTCAGTGCGACGCCCCAGAAGCACATGGCACAGCTTGGATCGAGCTGTGCCGCGCGGGCAAATGAGCGCGACGATTCATCGTGGTTGAATGCCCACAGCAATCGCATGCCTTGGTCGAAATACGCCTGCGCCTCCTTGGAGGAGGTGGTGACGCCGCGGTGAAAATTGCCGAGACCGTCGAACAGCTGCGCGCCTTCGGCCCACTGGTCCAGCGTGGCTGGAGCAGTGGACATTTCCGCAGTGGCCGTGTCGATGGCACAAGAAAGTACGGCAAGCGCGCTGCCCCAGAGCAATGCTGCACGGTTCATGTTGACTGCTCCCGCTGCTTCAGTTCGATAACACTCCGACGTTCTCGTTCGCTGGCGGATTGCACCTCGGTTTCCCCGGCGGCAGCATGGGACCGTGGGAGGAAGGAGTGCAAACGAAATGTCCATGCGCGACATGATATGCTCCGTCACGGAGGCTTTGGTAATTGCTCTGTTTCTGGCAACGACCGGAACCGTAGGAATTGCCAGCGCACAAGGTCAGCCTCCTGTGCAGCCACGGGGATTACCGCCGCTCCCTGCAGGCATCGGCCCAGTGGAAAAATTCGCAGATGTGAGCAACACACCGCAGGGTCAGTTCTTGGAAGGCGGCTCGTTTGATACGCAGGGCAACCTATGGTTCGTCGCCATTGGCAGCGGGTGGATCTCTTATCTCACTCCGGACGGGAAGCTGGTTCCGGCCTTCAATTGCAATCCGCCGGCTGAACTGGGTCAGACGTGCGAACCGCAAGGCACACGCTGGTACAACGAAAAGCTTTATGTTGCGTCGCGCCACCGCGGCATCCTCGTCTACGACCCGCAGACGAAGGAGGTCAAAACACTTGTCTACACCTATCGGAATCAGCTGTTCAAAGGTCCCAAT
>JBKPSV010000027.1:0-7160 GCA_046735215.1 Pseudomonadota bacterium
CATCGCGTTCATGCCCATCGAGCCGTCGCCGTGCACGACGATCACCTGCTTGTCGGGACATGCGACCTTGGCGCCGACGCCGAACGGAAGGCCGACGCCCATCGTGCCAAACGGCCCCGAGTTCAGCCGGTGCCCGGGCGAAAAGGTCGGCATGGTCTGGCGCCCAAAGTTCAGTGTCTCCTGGCCATCGACGCACAGGATCGCGTCGCGCTTGGCGAAGTTCTTCACCTCTTCCAGCATCCGAACCGGATGGATGTCGCCGTCCTCGGCATACTTGTTGGCGCCCGCCGCCGAACGCTTCTGCGCCTCGCCGTCCGCCAGCTTCTGCCGCCACGCCTTGTAGCTGTCCTGCGTGACCTTGCCCTTGATGCCATCCAGCAGTTGCTGCAGCACCATCTTGCAGTCGCCGACGATCGGGATGTCCACACCGCGCGCCGCGGCGGCGATCTCTTCGGGATCGATGTCGATGCGCGCGATCTTCGCCTTGCCGCCAAAGCGCGGCGGCGCGGCGTGACCGATAATGTAGTTCATCCGCGTGCCGAGCACGATGATCAGATCAGCATCGGCGAACGCCGCATTGCGCATCGTCAGGAACGAGCACGCATGGTCGTCCGGCACCACGCCGCGGCCCTGCGGGGTGGTATAGAACGGGATGCCGGCGGCCTCGACGAAGGCCTGCATCTCGCTCCAGGCGCGCGACCAGATAACGCCGGAGCCCGATACGATCAGCGGCTGCTTCGCCTCCGCCAGCGCCTTCACCAGCGCGTTCACCTGGCGTGGATCGCCGAGCGGGCGGCTGTCCATCTTGCGGCCGGCAAAGCTCCAGTCGACCAGGTTCTCGTCGATCTTCTGGTACAGAATGTCGCCCGGCATATCGACATAGACCGGCCCAGGCTTGCCGGACATTGCACGCTGCAGCGCGAAGTTAACCTGTTGCGGGATGCGCTTCAGGTTGTGCACCCGATCGACGTGCTTGCAGCACCCCTCCATCAGCTTGACCTGATCGATCTCCTGGAACACCTGACGGCCGAACTGGCTGATCGGGCTGGAGCCGCCGAACGCCACCACCGGGCAGCAGTCGATCAGCGCGTTGGCCATGCCGGTGATCAGATTGGTTACACCTGGCCCGGATGCCGCCATGCAGACCGATGGCGTCTGGCGCAGGCGGCTGTAGGCCTGGCACGCGAACGCCGCCGCCTGTTCGTGGCGCACGTCGATCATCCGGATGCCTTCGGTGATGCAGGTGGACTCGGCCAGCAGCATCGGCCCGCCCATGATGTAGAAAATATCCTCGATGCCTTCCTTCTTCAGGCACTTCGCCAGGATTTCCGAGCCGGTCAGTTCTGCCATTGGTGCGTCTCCTTCAGCCAATCACGCCGCTGTTCTTCAGGCCACCGATCGCGTCGCGACCCAGGCCAAGCCAATTGCTCAGCACCTCTTCGTTGTGCTGGCCCAGGATCGGCGATGGCGTCACCGGCGGCGGTTTGCCCTCGAACCGCACCGGCCATGCCGGCATGCGGAATGTGCCATTTTTCGGGTGCTCGATAGTCTGGAAAATGCCGCGCCGCTCGAAGGTCTGATCGTTGTACAGTTCCATTGTGTCGAGCACGGCACCGGCCGGTACGCCGGCTGCGCCGATGATCTCCATGCATTCCTGCTTGGTGTGTCGCTTGGTCCAGTCCGCGATCATCGTGTTCACCTCGTCCGCACGCTCGACGCGCGCGGCCGGTGTTTCGAAGCGTTCGTCGCCGATCAGTTCCTCGCGGCCGATGACCTTCAGCAGTCGCCGCCAGTGATCCGGATTGGCGCGGCTGGTGAAGACATAGACGTAATCGTTTGATCCACCTCCCTTGCATGGGAAGGTGCCCATCGGCGGCGTTGTATTGGAGACGCTGCTGTTGCCCGCGCGCCCTGCCGCCTGCTTGTTGCCGTTCCGGTTTTGGGCAGCGAAGGCGATGCGGATGTAGTGCAGCATCGCGTCCAGCATGGCGACTTGCAGGTGATCACCCTGTCCGGTCTCCTTGCGCCGATACAGCGCGCCCAGGATTGAGATCGCCAGGAGCATGCCGGTGCCGGTGTCGCCCAGCGATGGTCCGGGCTTCAGCGGCTGGCCGTCCCGCTCGCCGGTGATGCTCATCGTGCCACCGCAGGCCTGCGCGATCATGTCGAACGCCAGGTTCTTCTCGAACGGGCTGCCTTCGCCGAATCCCTTGACCTGGCAATAGATGATCGACGGATTGATCTTGCGGATCACATCGGCGCCAAGCCCCAGCCGCTCGATCGCTCCCGGCGCAAAATTCTCCACCATCACGTCGGCCTTGGCGGCAAGGTCCTTGACCAGTGCCAAGCCCTTCGGGTCCTTTAGATTGACGGTAATGGACTTCTTGTTGGCATTGAACAGCAAAAAGTACGGGTCGTCCTTCTCGGTCTTGCCGCCCAGCGCCCGCCCGGGGTCACCACCACCGGGGTTTTCCAACTTCACAACGTCGGCCCCCAGCCAGGCCAGCGCCTCGGTGCAGGACGGGCCTGCTTCGAACTGGGTGAGATCGAGGATCTTCACCCCCTTGAGACAGGTTTGCCCGTCCGACATAGCCATTTCCTCCAATTCGCTGTGCGTTGGAGAGGCTACCGCGAAGCCGGGTGTGCGTCACCCCTTGGACGGTTTGGCCTTGGCGAGCATGTCCCCTTCCGCAACAGTGCCAACGCAGGTGCGCGAGGTGAAAAATGCTCTTCCTGGTTATCAGCGAACCGCGGCCTGAGGCACCGAGTTCAGTGGCAGGATCGCGCAAACGCTATTGGGAGTGGATTGCTCCTTTGCAGGAAAGCGGCCAGGTGCGCTCGGTCTATGCCAGGGTTGGGCGTGGTGCGGTGGTCGTTTTCGATGTGCCGTCAAACCAGGTGCTGCACCAGAGACTGAACGAGTGGCAGGAGATCATTCCGGTGCGTTTCGAGGTGCATGCGCTGATCGATCCGGCGGCTGCACAGGAGTATTTGCGGGAGCATGCGGGAGACCGCTGAACGGAACAACCATATCAGCAAACGCCGCGCCTTGAGCGGAACATTGCATGTTCTCAAGACCCGCGCGCCCCGCCAGGCAATCAATGACGAATGCGTCTAGCCAGGCCATTCTTACGGGCTACGGACGACGGTGGTCGAATTCGTGGAACCCTGGCCGGGAGTCACGACAGTGGTCGCCGCGCGAGGCGGAGGTGCAGTCGTCTCCGCGTGAATACAGCCGGCGAGGCCAACGAGTACGATCGGCAGCAGGAACATCCCGCGCATCTACGGTCCCTCCCAGTGTTCGATGCAGAACAGATAGGTCCCGGCATTGGAAGATCGTATGCACGGCATGGTGAGCACCATGACGATGGCGTGATGAGATTAGCGTGGTGACTGAATCGGATAGACGCGTACTACCAAGGGAAAGACCAGCACTCGAGAACTAAATCTGCGAATATCCCGACCCTGCGCTGTCCACGCCTCGGCCTATCGCGTTGTCGAGCCAGCCAAACTCTTTGAGAATCTGCTGGCTGTAGGTGACGCGGCCGTTAACCCTCTCGGCCGGCTCGCTTGCCAGCAGCAACGCAGCGCGCGCCATCATGGTCGGTGGCTCGCCGCGCGCATCATCCATACCCGATACCAGTTTATGATAAACGGTGCCTGGTGTGGGCACGATCTGCGAAGGCGACACGGCGGCTACCGTGATCCCGTCGTATTGTGCGACCTCCTGCGCCAGGCCTTGCGTAAACCGCTCCAGCGCCGCTTTGACGGCGCCATACATCGTGCCGCCACGCACCGTCTTGTCGGCGTAAGGGCCGCGCCCGGGACCGATCGCAGATCCGGAGCTGATGTTGATGATGGCGCCGCTGCGACGAGGGATCATGTCCTTCAGCACCTCCTTCGCCAGCATGAATGGCCCGTGCACATCGACAGCGAAGGCGCGAAACCAGCGATTGGTCTGCATCTCGGTGATCGGCTGGTAGTAGGTTAGGGCGGCGTTGTTCACCAGAATGTCGATCGGGCCGTAGTCGCGCGCCGACTGAACCAACGCGATGCACGACTCTTCGTCTGACACATTGGCGGCAACCGCCTTCGCCTCACCGCGCTTGGCGCGGATCAGTTCGACGGTACGCTTCAGCGTGCCTTCCAGGAATGGATGATCGCCTTCGCTATAGGTGCGCGCGGCGCACACCACCTTCGCACCCTCTTCGGCGAATAGTTCGGCGATCGCCTGACCGATGCCACGGCTCGCACCGGTGACGATCGCCACCTTGCCGTCGAGCTTTCCCATATCCTATCTCCGATCCTGTAGCAGCCGACGTGCGATCACCATGCGGTGCACTTCTGACGGACCTTCGTAAACCCGCATCGTGCGCACTTTTTGCGCCATGAGCTGCAGCGGCAACTCTTTCGCTACACCCATAGCGCCGAAGGTCTGCATCGCGTGATCGATCGTCTCGGTCGCCATCTCGGTCCCGTACAGCTTCACCATCGACGCCTCGGTGCGCACGTCTCTGCCCGCGTCGGACTTCGCCGCCGCGTCGTAGACCATAAGCCGGCAGGCATGGATCTTCATCGCGGCTTCGGCAATCCACCACTGGATCGCCTGCCGATCGGCAAGGCGCTGCCCAAATGTGACGCGCTGCTTGGCGTGCTCCATCATCATGTCGAGCGCGCGACGCGTCATCCCGATGCACCAGGCGCCGATCTGCAGGCGTCGCACCGTCAGACGTAGCTGCATCGGCGCGAAGCCTTTGCCTTCCTGGCCGAGCAGCTGGCTGGCTGGGACGCGGCAGTCGTCGAACGTCAGCTCATAAGTGCGCTGGCCGCCGAGCATCGGGATTTCGCGCTCGATGTTGAAACCCTTGGTGGCTCGCTCGACGATGAAGGCAGTGACCCCCTCATGGCGTTTGCCCTCACCGGTGCGCGCCATGACGATGACGAAGTTGGCCTGCGGCACACGGCTGACCCATATTTTTCGTCCGTTGATGACCCAGTCATCACCGTCCTTTACGGCGCGGGTGATCATTCCGGCCGGATCGCCGCCGGCGCCAGGTTCGGAGATGGCGATGGCAGAATGCGCGTCACCACGCGCGTATGGTTCCAGGTATTTCCTGCGCTGTTCCGGATTGCACACCGCCATCAGCATGTGCAGGTTCGGACTGTCGGGCGGGAAGGTGAACGGCACACAGGTTCGGCCCTGTTCTTCATACACACCAATCAGGGCGATCGTCGGCAGGTTGGCGCCACCGAATTCTTCCGGCACGTCGAGGCCCCACAGTCCGAGTTCGCGGCACTTGCCGAGCAGCACCTCCTCTTCCTCGGCGGTCAGCGCGGATTTCTGGCCTGACATTTCACGCGCGAGCACCGCTTTTTCCAGCGGCATGACATCGCGGTCGACGAACTTCGCCACCAGATCCTGCAACATGCGATGTTCTTCAGAGAGCTCGAACATGATCGGCATCATTCCTTCAGCATGATCAGTGCATCGGCGATGGTCAGCCCCGAGCCATCGTCGTGCAGGATCACCGGGTTGAGCTCCATTTCCGCTATACGGTCGCGATACGCGAGCGCGGCCTGCGACAAGCTGGCGACCAATTCGGCTGCAGGGGTCAGGTCAATCGGAGCAGAGCCACGAAACCCGGTCAGCAGATGGGCGGACTTCAAACTGCGCAGCATTTCGGTCGCCTCTGCCACATCGATAGGAGCGGGCCGATGCACCACGTCACCCATCAGCTCCACGATAGTGCCGCCGAGGCCCACCATCATGATGGGACCGAAGGTCGCATCGTTCACCATGCCGATCACCAGCTCGCGTCCGCGCGGTGCCATTTTCTGCACCAGCACGCCTTCAATCCGCGCGCCCGGCTTGTAGCGCTGCGCCGACGCGATGATGCGGTCAAAAGCTGCGACGACGGACTGCTGATCTTGCAAGCCCAGTATTACGCCGCCTGCCTCGGTCTTATGGGCTATGTCGGGCGAGGCGATCTTCAGGGCCACAGGGTATCCCAGGGCATCGGCGGCCTGTGCGGCTTCATCCGCAGATCCCGCCAGGCGCTCGTCGACATCCGGCAAGCCGAAAGGCGCGAGCAGTGCCTTTGCGCGATGCTCGGTGAGAACCGCAGGCAAGTCACGGGGCAGAGGTGCAACTGTCGCGCTGTTCAATGGCGGCAGTGGGCGCGCCACGGTCTCGGCATAGTCGGCCAGACGGCTCATCGACACGCCCACGTTCCGCAGGTCGGTGTGCACGAACAGGCCACAGCCAGCCGCGCTGCGACGGCCGAACTCCGACGGAATGGTATAGGTCCACACAGTCATCGGCTTGCCGCACCGCTCTGCCGTCGCGCGCACGCGGTCAGCTTCGGTCGACACGCGCGTCTCGCTGGTCAGTGACGCGATCAGCACGAGCATGTCGATTTCGTCTGACTGCGCCAGCGTTTCCATGGCGGTCATCAGTGCCGGGCCGGTGTTGGAGCCCTGCGCAGTGACATCGACCGGGTTGCCGGGCGCACCGTACGACGGCATCACCGCACGCAGCGACTCCTGCGTCTGCACCGACAGCGGCGGCACGATCAGGCCATGCAGCGACAACGTGTCGGCCATCCAGGCGCCGCCGCCGCCCGAGGGCGTTATGATGCCGGCGCGTCGACCCTTGGGAAGCGGGCAAGTCAGCAGCACACCTGCGATCGCCACAGCTTCGTCGGGATCCTCTGCCTCGATCACCCCGTAGCGCTCGAAAACTGCGCGATACGCGGTATAGGAGCCGGACAGCGACGCGGTATGCGAGGCCGAGGCGCGCGAACCCGCGTCCGAGCGGCCGACCTTGATTGCGATAATCGGTTTGCGAAGTTCTCGTGCCTTTGCCAACGCCGCAAGGAAGGCAGGACCATTGCGCACCGCCTCGCAGAACAGCATCACGACATGCGTGTTCGCATCCTCGACCATGTAGTCGAGGAAGTCGGCCATGTTCAGATCAGCCTCGTTGCCAGTGGAGATAACGTAGGAGAAACCGATGCCGGCCGCCTTGCCGCGGTTGAACAGCGCAAAGCCAATGCCGCCTGATTGGGCGATGACACCGACACGGCGTTGCGACACCAGGACCTGGCTTTCGTCTTCCTTTACTTCGACCGTGGGGCTGAAGGTGGTTGCAATCCTGCCGA
>JBKPSV010000028.1:0-11784 GCA_046735215.1 Pseudomonadota bacterium
TGCCCACCCCTTCCGCAAGTTTTTCGAGGTCTGCCGGGCCGACGAACAGAACGCGGATGCCCGGCCGTTTCAGTCTGGCCGTGCGGCCGAGCGCGATGCCATTGGGTTTGCCCGGCGCGCAATCTAGGCAGGTGACAAGGACCTCAATCCGTTCGGCCCCTTCCAACCCCTCCAGCGCCGTCATGGGATCGACGTGATAGCGACTCAGTTTAGCCGTTCCGGCCGCCGTCGACCCGCGTAGGATCTCTTAGGCGCATTTCAAGACCGCTTTCCCGGCGCATATTCCATCGGGGCCGTTTGCAATCGAAATCTTGCGGGCTGGGGGTGTTGGGTGGCCGTTGGTTATTTTACTGGAGGTTCCCTTCACCGCTGTTTCTGCCAACGCGCGTGTGGGCTGAGGTTCGCTGCCAGGACCCCCAGTGGACCCCCGGTGATTCTATTTTGGTGAGCCCGGTGGGACTCGAACCCACGACCCCAAGATTAAAAGTCTCGTGCTCTACCGCCTGAGCTACGGGCTCCCTGCTGTGTTTACAGCGCCAACCAGGCGCCAGGGTCAACCTTTAACGTCGGCCGCCACGCGCATATGCACGATCCGGTCGGGGTTCGACACAGTTCCACCCGACCCGCTGCCGCGCTTGATCTGATCCACCAGTTCCATGCCCTGCACCACCTGACCCCAGATCGTGTACTGGCCATCCAAATGCGGCGCCGGAGCGAACATTATGAAGAATTGGCTGTTGGCACTGTTGGGATCCGAGGTGCGGGCCATCCCGCAAGTGCCGCGGAGAAAGTGCCGCTTTGTGGTGAACTCCGCCGGCAGATCCGGCAGCTTGGACCCGCCGGTGCCGGTGCCCTTCGGATCGCCGCCCTGCGCCATGAAGCCCTCGATCACACGATGAAAGGGCGTGTTATCGTAAAAGCCCTCGCGCGCCAGCGTCTTGATCCGTTCCACCGCCTTTGGGGCAATGTCGGGAAACATCTCGATGACCACGCGTCCCTGCTTCAGATCGATGTACAGCGTGTTCTCAGGGTCTGACTTCTGTTGGGCACTGGCGGTATCGCTCATGATGATCTTCCCTATCGATGTGGCAATCGCGGCGCCCGCGATCAGATTGCGTCGGTGCATCGGCGCACTCCTCTAATAGAGGTCGGAACAGAGGTCAGCCGCGAACCCGAAGCAACACGCGTTCCAATGTCAACGGCGGCACGAAGGACGAGATGTCGCCGCCCAGTACCGCAATCTCCTTCACCAGGCGCGATGCTATGAACTGATGCCGCTCGCTGGCCATCAGGAACACCGTCTCTATGTCAGGTGCCATGCGGTAGTTCATACCCGCCATCTGAACTTCATAGTCATAGTCGGAAACCGCGCGCAAACCACGCACGATCATCGACGCCCCAATCTTGCGGGCGAAGTTTACCAATAGAGTATCGAACGGCATCACCTCGATAACCATGCCGTTCTGCGTGGCAATCTGCGCGATCTCGGCTTCAACCAGTTCGACGCGTTCCTCCAGCGAGAACAGCGGTCCTTTACCGGTATTGATCGCCACCCCGACCACCAGTTTGTCCAGCAGGCGGGCTGCACGCGCGATGACGTCCAAGTGACCATTGGTCACCGGGTCGAAAGTTCCCGGGTACAGGCCGACGCGCAGCTTTTTCACTGGCTCAGCCATCAGCTATCTTCCTCCGGCGCGCCGTTCTCATCGCCTGCATCCTCCACCACCGGGAACACGCTGGTCACGTGTTCGTCTGCATTGACGCGGAACAGCGTCACGCCCATCGCCTGGCGCCCCGTAATCCGCACCTGATCGGCCGGTACACGTATCAGCCGCCCGGCATCCGTCACCAACATCACGTCATCGCCCTGTCGCACGGGGAACGTGGCCACCACGGCTGCACCATTACGCGGCGCCAAGGTGATATTGGCAATGCCCTGGCCTCCTCGACCGCTGACACGGTACTCGAAACTCGACGTGCGCTTACCAAAGCCTATGTCGGTCACTGTCAGCAGGAATTCCTCGTTCAACTCCAACTCGGCAAAGCGATCCGGGGTAAGGGTCACATCAGCGACGGGTTCCTCGCTCTCAGTCGCGATCTCCCCATCGTCATCGCCGTTGCTGCGACGCCTCGCGTTCGCAAGCTTAAGATAGGCTTCACGCTCCGGGATATTCGCCTCAACGTGTCGGAGCACGGTGAGGCTAATCACTTCGTCCCTAGCAAGTAGCCGAATGCCCCGGACGCCACTTGAATCACGCCCAGCGAATACGCGCACCGTATCGTAAGAAAGCTGGAAGCGAATGCAGCGGCCGTTCCGCGTCGCCAACAGCACATCATCGCCATTGTGGCATGTTGCAACACCGATCAGCCGATCACCTTCGTCAAGCTTCATCGCGATCAGACCAACTGAACGGACATTGCGAAAATCCGACAGCCGGTTGCGGCGCACGTTACCTTGCGCCGTGGCGAACACAAGATGCAGGCTCTCCCATAGGGTCTCATCCTGCGGCAGCGGCAGCACTGTCGTTATCGTGTCGGCACCGAGCTCAGGAAGGAGGTTGATCAGCGCCCTTCCCTTCCCGGCCGGCCCAGCTTCGGGCAACCGCCACACCTTCTCGCGGAACACTTTGCCGCCAAGGGAGAAGAATAGCACCCATTGGTGCGTGTGCGCGTGGAAGCTGCGCGTCACGATGTCGTCGCCGCGCGTGGAGGCACCGGTGCGCCCTCGTCCGCCGCGGTTCTGCGCGCGAAACGTCTCCAGCGGGGTCCGCTTGATGAACCCGTCGCGGGTGATGGTCACCACCATCTGCCCCGGCTCGATCAGGCTTTCGTCATCCTGATCGGACTCCGCCTCGATGATGTCAGTCAGCCGCGCCGAAACGATAGCGGCGCGCGCCTTCAGCAACTCGTCACGCATCACCTCCATTCGCCGTGTGCGTGACGCCAGGATCTCCAGCAGTTCGCGGATCTTTGCCGCGACCTCTGTCATCTCATCCTGGATTTTCTCCCGCTCTAGTCCGGTCAGCCGTTGCAGGCGAAGATCAAGGATGCCGCGCGCCTGTTCCTCGGTCAGCCGCACCGTGCCCTCGGAAGTGATCACGTTCCCTGGTTCATCGATCAGCGCGAGCAGCGCACCCACATCTCCCGCGGGCCAGTCGCGCTGCATCAGTGCCTGCCGCGCTGTGCCAACGTCGGAACTCGCACGGATCAGCCGAATCACTTCGTCGATATTCGCGACGGCGATTGCCAGCCCAACCAACAGGTGAGCCCGATCGCGTGCCTTGGCCAATTCGAAGCGCGCACGCCGCAGAATCACTTCTTCGCGGAACGCGATGAAGCACAGCAGAGCGTCTTTCAGTCCCATGAGCCGCGGGCGGCCAGCATCCAGTGCCAACATATTGATGCCGAAACCGACCTGCAGCTGGGTGAACCGGAACAACTGGTTCAGCACGACCTCGCGGGTCGCATCGCGCTTCAGTTCAACGACAATGCGCATGCCGGAGCGATCGCTCTCGTCGCGCAACTCGCTGATTCCTTCGATCTGCTTGGCGCGCACCAATTCGCCAATGCGCTCAAGCAACGCGGACTTGTTCACCTGATACGGAATTTCGGTGAAGATGATCGCCTCGCGGTCGCGTCTGAGCTCCTCGAAATCGGCGCGGGCCCGAATGGTGATCGAGCCGCGCCCGGTCTCGAAGGCGGCGCGAATGCCAGAGCGGCCGACAATCAAGCCGCCCGTTGGGAAATCCGGCCCAGGCACCAGGCGCATCAACTCGTCCAGCGGCGTTTCAGGGTCAGCGATCAGCAACAGCGTGGCGTCGATAATCTCGCCTGGATTGTGCGGCGGGATGTTGGTCGCCATGCCGACGGCGATGCCGTTCCCGCCGTTGATCAGCAGGTTGGGGAACCGCGCGGGAAGGACATGCGGTTCCTTCTCGCTCTCATCGTAGTTCGGTTGGAAATCGACCGTGTCCTGGTCGATGTCGTCCAACAGCAGCGAGGCAGCGCGCGCCAGCCGTACTTCGGTGTACCGCATCGCCGCCGGGTTATCGCCATCGACCGAGCCGAAATTGCCCTGGCCATCGATCAGCGGAACCCGCATCGAGAATGGCTGCGCCATGCGCACCATGGCGTCGTAGATCGCCGCGTCGCCATGCGGGTGATATTTGCCCATCACATCGCCGACCACGCGCGCGGACTTGCGATACGGCCGATCCGCCGTGTAGCCGGCGTCCTGCATGCCATAGAGGATGCGCCGGTGCACCGGCTTCAAACCATCGCGGGCATCCGGCAGCGCTCGCGCCACGATCACGCTCATGGCGTAATCGAGATAGGAGCGGCGCATCTCCTCCTCGAGCGTCACAGGCTGGGTATCTTCGGGTGGACCCGGAGGCGCGTCGTCGGGACTATCGCTCAATAAAGGCTCGGTTCACTGGTTCGGCGGCACACACCAGTCAGTCCGGCGCTGCATCGCATCATGCGGCGGTAGATAGGCCAATTCGAGTGAAATGACGAGAGGGTGACAGGCCTAAGGCGTAGCCTGCAGCCGGGCCAGAAGTTGTGGCGACGGCACGCCATCGACCGGCAAACCGGATACGCTCTCGAACTGGCTGATCGCGGCGCTGGTCTGTGGCCCGGAGACGCCATCCGGCGGCGAACGCAGATAACCCAGGCGGTTCAACTGCGTCTGCACTGCGTAGGTCAGATTGCCAGTCGGCGGAGGCGGTGGAGGTGGCGGCGCGTTGACCATCATGGGCCCATAGCCAGGCACCATGTTGCCCTTCGCGTACATGCACTGCGCAAACGCGTTGTCATACTGTGCCTGGATACCGCCTTGCTCTCCCGAGCTCATGCCCGAGCCGATACCGGCGCCGCCAAGGGCACCGCCCGCCGCGCCGATCCCGGCACCACGACCGCCGCCGATAGCCGCTCCGAGCCCCGCACCCAGCACCGTGGTAATTGCCGCCGCCCCCACAGCGCGCGTGTTGGCATTCTGTGCCTGTCCGGAGACCGCACCCTCGGCGAACTGCTTGCAGCCCGCCTGATCGAAGGTGAACTGGTCAAACGACTTACCCGGCCCTGGCATGACCTGGACCGTTGGACCCAGCGGGGTCTGCGCACAGCCCGACACCAGAAGTCCCAGCATGATCACGCCGGATACTCCGGCACTCGTCCAACGGCGTCGATTCACTTCACGTTTCCCCAGTGGGTTTGCGACCGCGGGTGTTTAATGGCTCAGCCATTGATATCGCAAGCAAAACCCTCCGGCGGAGGCCTTCATCGTTTGGGCAATAGGATCGCCCAATCGAAGCGCGCCGGCGCGTGCCCGAGTGAAGGCACATAGGGCAACTCGATCGGCGACTCCGGCCGGATGGTACCGAGGCTGCTCAGCCAGGGCGGCGGACCGACAGGCGTCTGCCAGATGAACACCGCGCCGTCCCGCGTCAGCGCTGCCGGCGTGATCCACGGGCTCTTGGCCCAGTCGGCATCGATGAAAACGGACGGACGGTCCGTGCCGTAGAACGCGATATTGCCAGCCAGCCAGACGTCGCCAGCCACAATTGCCAGCGGCTGGTGACCAACGGCCTCATGCCAGCGCTGTTCCACCACAGCGGCGAGTTCCTTGCCAGGGAACTGCCCACGCGTGGGTTTCCGCATCAAATAGCCACCGATCGCTTGCTGAATGCCAAAGAATCCCGCAACGGCGACCAGAATGGCCCCCAAGGCAATCCAGAATCGCTGCAGTCCGCCGGTGGTAATCGGGCCGACGGCCTCGGCCATCACGAACAGGCCGATAAAGCACCACATCGGGGAGCCCCACATATCCTTCAGGTGCAGTCCCAGGATGAGCGATGCGGCCACCGCCAGGGCGGCCGGTCCCCAGGTGATCGTCCAGAGATAGGCACGCACCGCCGGGGCCAGCGGGCTTGGCTGGCTCTCAGGCAACGCCTCGCCCTTCCGCCGCCATCCCAACAGCGCCATCGCCAGCAGCGCCGGAGCAACACCGCCGAATTGCGCGGCCACGAACAGCAGCGGGAACGTCACGTGGTCGTACCAATGGTGCGCCCCAGGGGCACGGGCGAACGGAAAGAAGAGTGGGGCAAAGTCGATCCGCCACAGACCAACGAGGTGCGGGAGGAACAGCAACAGCGCCACGCCGGTCGCAACGTACGGACCACGCGTGGTCCACAGCTTGCGCAGGCCGGGGTGCAATATCACCAGCCCGAGCAACGACACCAGCAAGAGCAGCGTCGTGTACTTGCCAAGCATGCCGAGTGCCATCAGCACGCCGAGCAAGACCCAGCTACCGTTGCTGAAGCACGCGCGGTAGCCGGCCCAGCCAATCGCCGCCCACAGCGGCAACAGCACCACGTTGTGGTTGAACTCCGGCGTGAAGAACGTGAAATACAGCACGCAGTCCTGCGCCAGCATGGCCAGCAGCGCCCGCCGCGGACCGAGCAAGTCGCACCCCAATCGCCAGACCGCCGCTAGAGCCAGCGCCGACGCAAGCGGGCCGGCCAGATACATCGCCGGCGCCCAGCGCCCAAAGGTCACGGCAATGGATTCCAGGATCCATGCTGGAAGCGGTGGGTGCTTGAAATAGACGATCTGCCACTCGCGTCCCCACGCGAGCTGCTCGATCACGTCCAGTGGCAGGTTGTGCTGCAACAGCGCCGGCAGCAGCCACCAGACCAGCACGTGCAGAAAAAGGAATCCACCAACCAACGCTCCCCCTCCCCTCGCGGGAGGGGGTTGTGGGGAGGGGGCAGCCGTCACACCGACGCCCTGTCCCCCCACTCACCCAATGAACTCAGAAGGGAATCTCGTCGTCCAGATCACCGCCCTTCGGCGCATCCCATGACGGTCCGCCGCCGCGCGACGCGCCTGCCGGGGCGCGTTGCGCCGGAGCACGCTCACGATAGCCACCACTGCTCTCGCCCATTCCGCTATCGCCGCCGCTACGCGTATCCAGCATCGTCAGCTCGCCCTTGAAGCGGCTGATCACCACCTCGGTCGTATAGCGCTCCTGGCCCGATTGATCGGTCCACTTCCGCGTCTGCAACGCGCCCTCAACATAGACCTTGCTGCCCTTGCGCAGGTAGCGCTCCGCCACGTCGCCGACCCGGTCATTGAAAATGACCACACGATGCCACTCGGTGCGTTCCTTGCGCTCGCCGGTCTGACGGTCATTCCAGTTCTCACTCGTCGCGAGCGTCAGATTGACGATTTTCTGGCCATCCTGGGTGGTGCGAACCTCGGGATCCTTGCCCAGATTCCCGACCAGGATCACCTTGTTGACGCTGCCAGCCATCGCGCGAATCCCTTGCTAAAGGGGGCACTCTAGCCCCCACTCAAACAGCCTGCCATCCTGGATGGCGCTGCTTAACAGACCTTTCCAAGACTCCAGAAAATTGCCATATAGAGAGAGAACATCCAGAGAACAAGCTTAGGATCAAGCGGCATGGCCGGCTCCATCCACGTGCGCGGTGCGCGTGAGCACAATCTGAAGAACGTGGATGTCCTGATCCCGCGCGACAGGCTGACCGTGATCACCGGATTGTCGGGCTCCGGCAAATCGTCGCTGGCGTTCGATACGATCTACGCCGAAGGCCAGCGACGCTATGTCGAGTCGCTGTCGGCGTACGCGCGTCAGTTCCTGGAACTGATGGGAAAGCCGGACGTCGATTCGATTGACGGTCTGTCACCGGCCATTTCGATCGAGCAGAAGACCACCAGCCGAAACCCTCGCTCGACCGTCGGCACGGTCACCGAAATTCACGACTACATGCGACTACTGTGGGCGCGCACCGGTGTGCCGTACTCGCCAGCGACTGGCCTGCCGATCGAAGCGCAGACCGTATCGCAGATGGTGGACCGGGTGCTGGGGATGCCGGAGAGTACGCGCCTGCTGTTGCTCGCGCCGGTCGTGCGCGACCGCAAAGGCGAGTACCGGAAGGAACTGGCCGAACTGCAACGCCGCGGGTTCACCCGCGTAAAGGTCGACGGAAAGCTGTACGAGATTGGCGAAGTTCCCGCACTGAACCGCAAGATAAAGCACGAGATAGAGGCGGTGGTGGACCGCATCGTCGTGCGTGATGGCATTGCGCCGCGGCTTGCCGACAGCTTCGAAACCGCGCTCGCACTGTCCGATGGCGTGGTTTACGCCGAGAATGCCGATGGCGGAGAGCGCACTGTATTCTCCTCGCGTTTCGCCTGCCCGGTGTCCGGGTTCTCTATCGAAGAGATCGAGCCTCGGCTGTTCAGCTTCAATTCGCCGCACGGTGCCTGCCCCGCCTGTGATGGACTCGGCGTCGAGACATTCTTCGACCCCGCGCTAGTGGTCCCCGACGAACGGCTGTCGATCGCCGGCGGTGCGGTGATGCCGTGGACCGGCGCGCAGAGCCCTTATTACGACCAGACGCTGCAGAGCCTGGCGCGCCACTTCAAGGTGACCACCACCACAGCGTGGCAGGATCTGTCGATCAAGGTACGCAATGCGATCCTGAATGGCACCGGCGAGGAGCCGGTTTCCTTCACCTACAAGGATGGCGTGCGTGCCTACACGGTGACCAAGCCGTTCGAAGGTGTTCTGCGCAATCTGCAGCGCCGCTATCAGGAAACGGACAGCGTCTGGGTGCGCGAGGAAATGTCGCGCTACCAGGCAGAAAAGCCGTGTGCTGTCTGCAACGGTGCGCGGCTTAAGCCCGAGGCGCTGGCCGTGCGGGTCGGCGGCAAGAATATCGCGGAAGCATCCGAGCTTTCCATCCGTGCCGCTTCGGCATGGTTCGACACGGTGCTGGGCATGCTGACGCCGCAACGACAGGAGATCGCGCGCCGCATCCTGCGTGAGATATGCGAGCGCCTGCAATTCCTGGTCGATGTCGGTCTCGATTATCTGACGCTGTCGCGCAGTTCGGCCACGTTGTCCGGCGGTGAAAGTCAGCGCATTCGGCTAGCCAGCCAGATCGGCTCCGGCCTGACCGGCGTTCTTTATGTGCTCGACGAACCATCGATTGGCCTGCATCAGCGCGATAACGAGCGGCTTCTCGGCACTCTTCGCCGACTGCGTGACCTCGGCAATACCGTGCTCGTCGTGGAGCACGACGAGGAGGCAATTCGCGAGGCCGATCACCTGATCGACATGGGCCCGGCGGCTGGTGTCGATGGTGGCCGCGTGATCGCAGAAGGTACACCGCCCGAGGTAGCGGCAAATCCGCGGTCGCTGACGGGCGATTATCTTGCTGGACGCCGACGAATCGATGTTCCGCTGATGCGTCGGCCGGTTCAGAGCGATCGCATCCTTCGCGTGGTGAATGCGCGCGGCAACAATCTTAAGTCGATCGATGCAGAATTCCCTCTCGGCACATTCACCTGTGTGACGGGCGTCTCGGGCGGAGGCAAATCGACGCTCGTGGTCGATACGCTGTACAAGGCTGCCGCGCGCCGCCTGATGGGTGCGGGCGAGGTTCCGACGGCGCATGACCGCATCGAGGGCCTGGAACAGCTGGACAAGATCATCGATATCGACCAGTCGCCGATCGGCCGTACGCCGCGCTCGAATCCGGCGACTTACACCGATCTGTTCGCGCCGATCCGTGACTGGTTCGCCGAGCTGCCGGAGTCACGCGCGCGCGGCTACAAGCCAGGCCGCTTCAGCTTCAACGTGAAAGGTGGTCGCTGCGAAGCGTGCCAGGGAGACGGTGTTCTCAAGATCGAAATGCACTTCCTGCCTGACGTCTACGTCACCTGCGACGTGTGCAAGGGCAAGCGCTATAACCGCGAGACCCTGGAGATCAAGTTCCGCGACAAGTCGATCGCTGAGGTCTTGGCGATGACGGTGGACGAGGCAGTGCCGTATTTCAGTGCGCAGACGCGCATCCATGACCGGCTGCGCATCCTGCAGCAGGTCGGTCTCGGATACATCGCATTGGGACAACAGGCGACGACGCTATCCGGGGGCGAGGCGCAGCGGATCAAGCTGTCGAAGGAACTGGCGCGGCGCGCGACCGGCCGCACGCTGTATATACTAGACGAGCCGACCACGGGCCTGCACTTCGAGGATGTGCGCAAGCTGCTGGAGGTACTGCACGCGCTGGTCGACCAGGGCAACACCGTTGTGGTGATCGAGCACAATCTCGAGGTCATCAAGACCGCAGACTGGATACTCGACCTTGGGCCCGAGGGTGGTGACGGCGGCGGCCGCATCGTTGCCGCCGGGACACCCGAGGACATTGCCGACAACCCCGACAGTCATACCGGACGGTTTCTGGCGCCATTGTTATTTCGTGCAACGCGCCAAAAGGTGCGACGCCGAGCATGAGCCATGAGGTCGGCAGCGTTTACGTCGAAAAGGCTTCTAGAAGCGCGGCATGGTTGGCGCGTGCCTCTTCCTCTCCGACACCGAAAAACGGCGTGCCAAGAATGAGCCTGTCGTAGAGCCCATCGAATTGTCGGGCCTGGGCGCGAACATCATCCCGCGTCCCAGCGAACGACAGCGCGGCAATCATATCGTCCGTGACCGCGTTCACCATGGCCGGATAGTCGCCTCGACTGAAAGCCGCGCGGATCGCTTCAGCGTGAGCCGAGAAGCCCAGAGGACTGAGCACGATGTCGTAGTAGGGCAGCACGCTGTAAAATGCGATCGCGTGGCGGACTAAACTTCGCGCGTGCGCGGCATCTCGATCAACAGCGCAAAGTCGCGAAAGGCACAGTTCACAAGTCCCGCCCTGGCGCTTCGAAGTTCCCTTTCTCAAGTTCGGATGCACTGTGTTCTTTAGATAAGGAATACTGTTGAGCGGTCCTAGGATCAGTCCGTCGGCGTGAGATCCGGCCAGTTGGATCATCAGACGGTTCACGCCCGCTAAGTATATCGGGACTTCAGTGATCGGAGCCGTCAGGAATGGGGTATAGTCCGTCACATTGTAGTAGGCCCCTGTGAACGTTACCGGATTGCTTGGCGTCGCTTTAAGGAGCGATCGGATGCATTCGATGTACTCCCGAATTTGCGCCACCGGCTTCGGTACATCGAGGTTATGCCAGTTTTGGTTCCATATTTTCGGTGCGGTCCCAACACCAAGGATGAATTTTCCCTGGGTGAGTTCCGCCATGGAAAGTGCGCTGAGCGTTGTCAGCACGGGTGGCCTTGCCATCTGCGCAATCGAGGTTCCCACGCGAATCTTCTTGGCCACCGTCGCGATGGCTGCGAGAGGGACGAACGCATCCCGCCACCCCTCAGCGGTCCACACGACATCAGCCCCGGCAGATTGAGCCTGCGACGCAAACTGCAGAATGTCTTCGAGCCGAAGAGTATCTGCGTTATAAATTATATCCCATTTCGCCACCGCCACCCGTGCCTCCCCGGCTTCTCTTGGTTCCTAGGTAGAGACAATAGTCGGCGCTCTTGCGGCGAGGAAAGAAGAAAGAGCTGCGCCAGCTCACGTGCATCACTATTCCGTTGCTTAAACAGCGCCGGCATGGTGAAGTAAATGGTTGCGAGGGCAAACCGTGGGCTGACTTTCCGCGGTGCTGGTTCAGCCAGGCGACCTCGTGGCCATTGGTTGACGTTCCCTTATCGGAACCGAAGAACACGAGCAGGAGGGGTATGCGGGCTATGATCAGATTGCCTGTCAAGCTAGCCAGCGTCGCACTAAGGCCTGTTGAGATTCATCGTGAGTGGATGACAGCGGCGGCAAGGTAGATGTTGGCAGCAAAGCTCTGATCGGTTTTATCGGCGCGCAGGGCAATACGCTTGAATTCCTTGAGCTTGCCGAAGAAGTTCTCGAT
>JBKPSV010000029.1:0-11580 GCA_046735215.1 Pseudomonadota bacterium
TTGCTTTCTGCACAACGCGGTCGTGCTCAGTGATGATGCCGGTCAGTTCGCCGTCGGGCGGCACGCGTTGTGCTGGGTCCATGCCGAGCGGCTGGTTCACAAGCTCGACACCTTCACCGATCTGCACCGCTCCGCGCAGCAGCGGATCCGCGCACTGATTTGGGGGTTCTACGCCGATCTGAAAGCCTACCGTGCGGCGCCGACCGCTCGGCGAGGCAGCGAGATGCGCGCCCGGTTCGATCGCATCTTCTGTCGCCGCACTGGCTTCGTCACGCTCGATCGCCTGTTGCAGCGGTTGCACGCCAATAAGGCCGAATTGCTCACTGTGCTCGACAGGCCCGAGATACCACTGCACACCAACGGCTCCGAACGCGACATTCGCTGTCAGGTCATCAAGCGCAAGATCAGCGGCGGCACACATAGCGACATCGGACGCGACTGCCGCGATGCCTTCCTCGGCCTAATGCACACCTGCCGTAAACTCGGCATCGCGTTTTGGGATTATCTGGGTGATCGGCTCAGAACACCGCAGCACCTCGCCGTATCCTCCTTCCGGATCTCATCAGCCGACGAAGACACGCCTGAATTGGTCCGCCCGGACCTTTGCCCCGGTTACGTTGTAGCTCTCTAAGCTATTGAAATTGCTATATCCACTTAGGAACCAGTAGCCCGCACGGTCCATAGCAGCCGGGCGCATGACACTCTCGGCTTTCTGCCTCTCGGACTGCATTCGCAGGAGGGTACGGATGCCGCTGTCTGCCTGGCGCATCATGGATGCGGCCTGGGCGCGATGGCGGCGAACTTCGTCTGCGTCGAGACCTGCACCAGAGGCGACGCGGAGCGCGTCGCGGGCGTGGAACTGCGCGGCGACGATCTGCACCGCGACTTCGGCCTCGGCGGCGTTCTCCGGCAGGAGATGAGCGACAGCGGTGACAGCGCGTTCATCCCGGCGGGCGCCGGTTTCGGGCGCGTCGTCGGGAGGCGCAGGAAGCGAACGGCAGAGGTCGGCGTAGATCTCGCAGGAGAGTGCGTCCGAGATGTTGGGGATAGAAGGCATGGTGTGGCAGCCGCCCTTTCGTGACAACGGATGCAGGAATACTGCAGCGTTAGTATAGATTGCGTCTATAGGTGTTTGTACTGACCAAGGCATTTTGCCAAAGGTTTGGATGGAAGGTCGTCGGTCCCGGGGCACCTGCCAGGATGGAGCTTTGGTCGGGATGCTGGGCGGGACTAATATCTTGATCAGCCAATGATGCGACGCCGGTCCGGCAGGGGGAGACATGGCCTCGGTAGGGAACGACGAGCTAGCAGAGTTGAAAGTCGCCAACGCCGCGCTGACCGCGAAGCTGGCGGCGCGAACTGCCGAGCTGGACAGGCGCGACCGGGAATACAGCGAGGTGTTGGCACAGCAGGCCGCGAGTGCGGAGGTGCTGCAGGTCATCAACGAGTCGGCTGGCGACCTGACCCCGGTATTCGATTCCATACTGGAAAAGGCGATGCGGCTGGGTGAGGCGGCGTTCGGTTCGCTGTTCACGTATGACGGCGAGCGGTTTCTCACAGCAGTCCACCGCAACGTCCCGGCGGCATACGCGCAGTACCGGGAGCAGACGCCGCCCATACCGCTGCCAGGCAGCACCTTCGCGCGAGCACTGGAGACAAGGCGTACGCTCCAAGACCTCGATGTGATGGCTTCGGAGCTTTATCGGACCAATCCTCGCACGCGGGCAATGGTAGACCTTGGTGGCGTCCGCACCATCCTTACTGTGCCGCTATGCAAGGATGATGCGGTGCTCGGCCTGATCACGGTGTATCGACAGGAAGTGCGGGCGTTCTCCGACCGGCAGATTGCGCTGGTAGAGGGTTTCGCCGCGCAGGCGGTGATCGCGATGGAGAATGCGCGGCTGATCACCGAGACGCGCGAGGCGCTCGAACAGCAGACCGCGACTGCTGAAGTGCTGCAGGTTATCAACGCCTCTCCCGGTGATCTGAGGCGGGTGTTTGAGACGATGTTGGAAAAGGCCATGCGGCTGTGTGACGCGGCATTTGGTGAGTTTCATACTTTCGATGGAGATAGCTTCTTACCAGCTGCACTCTTGGGCATACCTGCCGCCTTCGCTGAATTTCGATTGCATACGCCACCCATCTACCAGGCGGGGACATTGGCCTGGAGAATCCGTGAAGGCGCCGAGGTGCTGCATATAGCGGATCTGATGGACGAGGATGCCTATCGCAACGGCGATCCGCAACGCCGTGCCATGGTTGATCTTGGCGGCGCACGTAGCGCCATATCCGTAGCGCTGCGCAAAGACGACACACTGCTGGGAATGATCAACGTTTACCGCCAGGAAGTCCGACCGTTCAGTGATCGACAGGTCGCATTACTGCAAAGCTTCGCCGCGCAGGCAGTGATCGCCATGGAAAACACGAGGCTGATCACCGAGACGCGCGAGGCGCTGGAGCAGCAGACAGCGACAACGGAGGTGTTGCAGGTGATCAACGCCTCGCCTGCTAATCTCGAACCAGTGTTCGAGGCGATGCTCGACAAAGCGTTGCGCCTCTGCGGTGCGGCATTCGGCGCACTCCGCATGTTCGACGGTGAGGCGCTGCACCAGGTTGCATCGTACAATCTGCCACCGCGCTACGCCGCGTATTGGGACAGGCCGTTGCGGCTTGACTCGACGAACACTGTGCTCGGCGCGGCTGTTTTCGAGCGGCGGACCGTGCAGATAGAGGATATGTCCGCCAACGAGAGCTACCGCGCCGGTTCTTCTCTCGCGGTAGCAGGAGTCGAATTGGGGGGTGTGCGAACTCTTGTCCATGTCCCCTTGATCAAAGATGGCGTCACGCTGGGTGTGCTGACTGTCTTCCGTCAGGAGGTGAGACTGTTCTCCGACAGGGAGCTCGGGCTGCTGCAGAATTTTGCTGCACAAGCGGTGATCGCGATGGAGAATGCGCGCCTGCTGACGGAGACACGCGAGGCGCTGGAGCAGCAGACTGCGACCGCCGAGGTGCTGCAGGTGATCAACGCATCGCCTGGCGACCTCGCGCCGGTGTTTGACTCGATGCTGGAAAAGGCGATGCGGCTGTGCAGCGCGGCGTTCGGGTCATTCTACATTTACGATGGCGAGCAATTCGTCTGCACCGCGCAGCGCGGACTGCCGCCCGCGTTCGCGGCGTTCAGGGCCGAGACAGCATTGAGGCCGATACCCGGCAGCAGGCTGGCCCGGGCCATGGAGAACAGGCAGACCCTGCACGCCCTCGACCTGATGGCCGAAGAGCCTTATCGGCAGGGCGATCCCTTTGTAAGAGCGATGGTCGAACTTGGCGGTGTGCGGACCATCCTTACAGTGCCGCTGTGCAAGGACGAAACTTTGCTCGGATTCGTCTCGGTCTACCGGCAGGAGGTGAAGGCTTTCTCCAACAAGCAGATCACGCTGCTGGAGAACTTCGCCGCACAGGCCGTCATTGCGATGGAGAATGCACGGCTGCTGACCGAAACACGCGAGGCGCTGGGGCAGCAGACCGCGACGGCCGAAGTGCTGGGGGTCATCAATTCCTCGCCGGGCGATCTCATGCCGGTGTTCGATGCGATATTGGAAAAGGCGCACAATCTCTGCCATATCGCGCAGGGCAGCCTGGAACTCTACGACGGTGAGCGCTTTCGCGCGGTCGCCGTTCGTGGCATGCCCCAAACCTTTGCCGATATGCTGCGGCAAGGAACTCCGGGGCTCGACAATCCAGCGACACGGCCGCTGATTGAGGGCCATCGTTTCAGCCATATCCGCGATCTGGCGGAGACCGACTACTCGCTTACGCAAAGCGCCGTGGAACTCGCAGCCTGCCGTACACTGCTGTGCGTGCCGCTGCGTCGCGATGATGCGCTTCTTGGAATGATAGCCTCGGCTCGCCGCGAGGTACGCCCATTCTTGGAGAAAGAGATCACTCTGCTCGAGAACTTCGCTGCGCAGGCGGTCATCGCCATGGAGAACGCGCGGCTGTTGACGGAACTCCGGCAGCGGACCGACGAGCTGGCCAGGCGCAACAGCGAATTTGGTGAGCGGATCGAGCAGCAGGCGGCGACCATCGATGTGCTGAAGGTGATGTCATCCTCGCCGGGCGATCCGCAGCCGGTTTTCGACCTGATCGCGCAACGGGCCCGTGCATTCTGCGGTGCGGATCATATCTCGATCGAATTGCTGGATGACAAGACGCTGAGGCTAGCCGCCCATGCCAGCCACAGCGACGCGTGGATGCGTCAGCACCAGGATTCGTTTCCCGCGCCGCTGGACACGGCATCGGTCATGGGCCGAGCGATCATGACGCGTGCCTCGGCGCAAATTGCAGATATTTTGAACGATGCCGAATATGGCCGAAAGGAGCTCGCAGCGTGGGCTCGCTCCACGGTTGCAGTCCCGTTGCTACGCGGGGGGATGCCCATTGGGGCCATTGGTTTGGGCCGTGCGACACCGGGAGAATTCACCGCCACGCAAATGGAATTACTTTGGACATTCGCCGAGCAGGCGGTCATCGCGATCACAAGTGCAGAGACGTATCGCGAACTTCAGGAGCGCACTGAAGCGCTGGCGCGGCGCAACAGCGAGTACGGCGAGCGCATTGACCAGCAGGCGGCGACCATCGATGTGCTGAAGGCGATGTCGGCCTCGTCCGGCGATGCGCAGCCGGTCTTCCAGGTGATCGTGGAGCGAGCGCGCGCCTTCTGCAATGCGGATAATGCGAACCTGACGCTGCTCGACGGCAACATGCTGCACCTGCAGGCGACCACTATCGCTTCAAGTGCCAGCTACAGCGCACAGTTCCCGCGGCCGGTGGACGAAACGAGTCTGTTCGGACGGGCGATCCTAGCGCGCGACGCCGTGCAGACGCCCGAAGTATCGGTTGACTCCGAACACTTCACGCGAAGCGGGTCCATAGAGGGCACCGCCCGTGCGATTGTCGCTGTGCCGCTGCTGCGCGCTGGCCTGCCGATCGGCGCCATCGGAATCGGACGCCACACGCCGGGCGAGTTTTCCCCAACGCAGATAGAGCTGCTCCGGACATTCGCCGACCAGGCGGTGATCGCGATCAGCAGCGCGGAGACGTCTCGTGCATTGCAGGATCGCACGGTCGCATTGACACAATCGGTGGCAGAACTTCAGGCACTTGAAGAAGTTCTGCGGGCGGTGAACTCCTCGCTTGAGCTGGAGACCGTGCTGTCCACCATTATCAGCCGCGCCGTTCAGCTGTCCGATGCGGACGAGGGGACCATCTACGAATTCGACCAGGCGGAACAGGTGTTCGTACCGAAGTCTGCTTACGGCATGACGAAAGAGCGGGTTGCAGCGCTGCGTGACAGGCGTATCCGCATCGGGGAGACACCGCTTGGCATCAGCGCTGCAACGCGTGCACCTTTGCACATCCCTGACCTGGCACAGACTCGGGACAGCGATGGGGTGCGCATTCTGGTTGCGGACGGAATCCATGCTTTGCTGGCGGTGCCGTTGCTGCGAGACGACAAGGTGCTGGGCGGTCTGGTGATACGGCGCCGCGCTGTCGGCGGCTTTGCTCCGACCTTGCCGATGCTGTTGGAAACCTTCGCCGGGCAGTGCGTTGTCGCCATCGAAAACGCACGGCTGTTCCACGAAGCGCGGCAGGCGCGCGTCGAGGCCGAAGCCACGCTGGCTGATCTGCGGCGCACCCAGAACCGGCTGGTGCAGTCGGAGAAGATGGCCTCGCTGGGTCAGCTCACCGCGGGAATTGCGCACGAGATCAAGAACCCGCTCAACTTCGTCAACAATTTCTCGGAGTTGTCGGTTGATCTGCTGAACGAGCTGCACGAGGTCGTCGCACCGGACCGACTTGTATTGGCAGACAACCTCCGCACGGAGATCGATGAACTAACCATGACGCTGAAGGGTAATCTTGAAAAGATCGCCGAGCACGGCAGGCGTGCCGACAGTATTGTGAAGAATATGCTGCTGCATTCGCGATCAGGGCCGGGCGAGCACCGGTTGGTAGATCTGAATTCAATGGTGGGAGAGGCACTGAACCTTGTGTTTCACGGCGCGCGAGCGGCGACGCCTGGGTTCAATATCAGGATGGAGACAAGACTCGATCCGCAGGTTGGCATGGTCGATATCTATCCGCAGGAAATCACCCGCGTGCTGCTCAACCTGATCAGCAACGGCTTCTATGCGGCGCACAAGCGTGCCGAGGCGGCTTCCAACGGTGGCTTCGAGCCGACACTGGAGTTGACCACGCGCGATCTCGGCAACGTGGTGGAAATTCGGGTACGTGACAACGGCACGGGGATCAGCGAGGCGGTGCGGAACCGGATCTTCGAGCCGTTCTTTACCACCAAGCCGGCGGGCGAAGGCACGGGACTTGGGCTGTCGCTCAGCTACGAGATCGTCGTGCAACAGCATGGCGGGCGGCTAACGGTGGACAGCGAGCCCAATGCGTTCACCGAATTCGTGATTACCCTGCCGCGCACCATAGTGGTGACCGAGGGAGTATCGGCATGACGGCGCGCGTGCTGGTGGTGGACGATGAGGCGGATGTCGAGGCGCTGTTCCGCCAGCAGTTCCGCCGCGAAGTCCGGCAAGGTCTGTACAAACTCGATTTTGCTTTGTCGGGCGAGGCAGCACTCGACAAGCTCGAGGACTGCGCAGGTATGGAGATCATCCTGCTGGTTTCCGACATCAATATGCCTGGCATGAGTGGACTGGACCTGCTGCCGGAGGTGAAGGCGCGGCGACCAGGATTGCCCGTGTTCATGATCTCGGCCTACGGCGATCCCGAGCGGATGCAGATGGCGCGCGAGCGCGGCGCCAGCAAGTTCCTGACCAAGCCGGTGGACTTTTCACAGCTGAAGCAGGAGGTGTCCGCGATCGTCGCTGATGCGAAGGGGTGTGCATGATGGCGTGCTTATCTTCGACTGCCGGCCTGACCGGTTGTGTTTAGGAAAGCGCGAGCCATGAGCGAATTAACCACGATCATCGGCGCTCCGGCGTCACCCTATGTACGCAAGGTGCTGACGGTATGCGACCTGAAAGGAGTGGCTTATCGCATTGATCCGATCATTCCCTTCCAGGGCAATGATGAATTCAGCTGGCTCAGCCCACTGCGGCGGATCCCGGTCCTGATCGACGAGCAAGTGACGCTGGCCGACAGCACGGTGATTGCCGAATATCTTGACGAGCGTCATGAGGCGCCGGCGCTATTTCCGAAGACGCCGGCCGCACGGGCCCGTGCGCGCTGGATCGAGGAGTTTGCTGATACTCGCATCGGTGACGTGTTCATCTGGCGCCTGTTCAACCCAGCGGTCATCGCACCGGGCGTTTGGAAGGTGGCGCGCGACGACGACGCGATTGCGCGAACGTTGCGCGAGGAGCTGCCAACGGTGATGGACTATCTGGAAACCATCGCACCCGTTGCTGGCTTCGTCTGTGGGGCGCTGACTGTGGCGGACATCGCGGTCGCAGTGCATTTCTCCAATCTCCGCTGGGCCGCCACGGGTGCTGACCTTGCCGCATGGCCGAACACCATCGCCTGGGTTGCGCGTACCGAGGCGGTGCCTGCACTGGCTCGGCTGAACCAGCTCGCCCAGCGTTCATTGACCACGCGGCGCACGGAGCGGCCGGCTCTTTATGCCGAGTTCGACATTCCCCTGACCGAGACCACTCTTGCGGGCAAGGAGTTCCGCAAAGGACCGCTCAGCGTCTGATGCTGCGCGCACCGGCGCAGTGGGAAGCGCAATGAACGTTGGAAGCCGTCGGCGGTGGCAGAAATTGCACCTCATATAACCTGCGCCTATGCAGCGAGGCTACGTCACGCGGCAAGCACATGTTGAGCGTCTGCCCCTATGAAGTAGTTCACTTGTTCCATGCTCTCAGCCAACCTCGATGCGGAGATGATTTCACGGAAGTTTTTCTTCCGACAGTCACTGCAACTCTGCTTTAAGCGCGCCGACGATGCGGAAAGCTATGACGCGAAATACTGCATCAACTCGACATCGTCTGAGACACGGAAATTGCGAGTCGTTAAAAGCGACACTATCGAGGGGATAAAATATGTCAGGAAGCATTTTCGTACAAGTTGGCACTGCGGGTGACGACACCATCACCGCCAATGCAGGGGAAAGCCTCGTCGCCTTCGGATTGGACGGCAATGATACACTCACCGGCGCCGAACTCAGCGACTTTCTGTTCGGTAACGCAGGAGACGATACCCTTGCAGGTAATGCCGGCAACGACCTGATCGACGGCGGCGATGGTGACGACGACATCAATACCGGCGCCGGCGACGACCTTATCCGCGCAGGCGATGGCAACGATTCCGTCGGCGGTATGGCTGGCCGCGACACTGTGTTCGCCGGTGACGGCGATGACCAAGTGATTTGGAACGATCCCACCGGTGATGTGGTCTTCGGCGAAGGCGGCAACGATATTCTACGAGGTGGCGATGTCGCGGCCGATACGATTTTCGGTGGCGATGGCGATGACCTTATTCGTGCCGTCGCCAACCAGGGACTGCTCACGGCCAATGCGCCGGATTTTCTGCACGGCGACGCAGGGAATGATGTTATAGCCGGCGGAAATGGAGATGATTTGATTGACGGTGGAACTGACGACGACCTGCTAAGTGGTTTCGGCGGCGCCGATCAGTTCGTGTTCCTCGCGGGCCAGTCCGGTAAAGACATCATCACGGACTTCGAGTTTGGACAAGACGTTGCGGTCTTGAGTGGGTTCGCCGAGGACTTCAATCCACTGGATCACCTGACGCAAACGTCCGGTGGCACTACGCTCGACCTTGGCGGCGGCAACAGCGTGCAGTTCTCAGCCAAACTCGTAAGCGAGTTCGACGCTGCGGACTTCGCGGTGTCCTGAATTTCTGCGGTTCGCGGCCCATCTTGTCATGGGCCGCTTCCTCCGCAGAGTGCGGCCGCAGGACCTCTCCTATTCGGCTCCGCCCGCACCCGCGGTAACGCACATGATTGCGCGCTATGTCTGTACGAAATTCGCCGTGCCGCGGAGGCGGGTTACGGTATAGATGTCGTGCTGACCCAGATTGGCCTGCGGAAGCGCAAACGGCGTCTTGTGCAGCGTCGTCACTCCCTCGGTGGTGATGGACGCCGACCCGCCGGAGTTGACGGTGGTATCCGGGATCAGCACGGTGAAGGTGGTCGAGCTGACGTCGACAACGAACTTCAATGTGACAGTGACGAGCGCGCCCAACGGCGTGCCCGGATTCGTTGTGAGCGTGGATGCCGCCGCCTGAGAAGCTGAAGTGGTTTGCTCTGCGTACACTTGCGGCCGCAGTTGCTCCTTGCGCCATGACATTTTCTCCCCTGGTTCCGGCAGCAGAATCGATGCTTGTCAGGTCGTGCACTTGATCGGTCGCGCACACTCTGCAACGACACCGCACCGGCAGACGCCGGACGATGCGCCGCTGCGCAGAAAGGCGCCAAGGCAAAAGTCCCACGATAACAGCCTTGTTATGTCGGGTGCGGGTCTATCAGGTGCGAACGGCGCAATTGATGTTCCGCGCAATCAACCGGTCGGGGCCGGGCCAACTGCTGCGCGACTGTGGCTGTCTGCGTCTCCACCTGCCTCAATCTTTATGGCTGGGACGACAGGCCGCTGGTTGGAGGATTGCGCAGCCCCCTCCCCCCCACCCCTCCCGCAAGGGAGGGGGAGCCTGGTTGGGGGCTCATCGCCCGGCTTGTCCTTCCCGCACGCCGATGCGACAACGCGCCGATTTGCGAATTCGTGATGGTCCCAACCCAGCCGAACCAGCCGGCGCGCAGAGGTGCAAGCTATGTCAGGTCTCGAAATCGTCTGGACAAAGGTCGATGAAGCTCCGGCGCTCGCGACGTTCTCGCTGCTGCCGATCGTTGAAGCCTTTGTCGGAACGGCCGGCGTCACGATGAAGCTGAAGGACATTTCGCTGACCGGCCGCATCCTTGCCAATTTCCCCGAAAAACTGACGCAGGCACAACGGATCGGCGACGAACTCGCCGAACTTGGCCAGCTCGCGATGCGGCCCGAGGCCAACATCATCAAGCTGCCGAATATCTCTGCCTCGGTCCCGCAGCTCAAGGCGGCGATCAAGGAACTGCAGGCCAAAGGCTATGACGTGCCGGACTATCCGGACAACGCCACGACGGAGGCCGAGAAGGATGTTCGGGCCCGCTACGCCCGCGTGCTGGGCAGCGCCGTCAACCCTGTGTTGCGCGAAGGCAATTCCGACCGCCGCGCCGCCGGCGCCGTGAAGCAATACGCGCGCGAGCATCCGCACAGAATGGGCGCCTGGAGTGCCGACTCCAAGTCGCACGTGGCGTATATGTCGGAAGGCGATTTCTACGGCTCGGAAGTGTCCACCACCGTCGCGGCGCCGACCAACGCCCGCATCGAACTGGTCGGCACGGACGGCGCAGTCACGGTACTGAAGGCAAAGACGCCGCTGCTGGCCGGCGAGATCATCGACGCGGCTGTCATGAGCCGGAAGGCGTTGCGTGCATTCCTGGCCGAGCAGATCGAGGCGGCGAAGCAGGACGGCGTGTTGTTCTCGCTGCACCTGAAGGCGACCATGATGAAGGTCTCCGACCCGATCCTGTTCGGCCATTGCGTATCCGTGTTCTTCGCCGACGTGTTCGCGAAGCACGCAGCCACGCTGAAGCGTCTCGGCGTCAATCCCAACAACGGCGTGGGTGAGCTGCTGGCAAAGATCGACACGCTGCCGGGCGCCGAGCGCGAAGCGATCAAGGCCGATATTGCGGCCGAGTATGCGAAGCGGCCCGGCCTTGCCATGGTGAATTCGGACCGCGGGATCACCAACCTGCATGTGTCGAGCGACGTGATCGTCGACGCTTCGATGCCGGCGATGATCCGTGAATCGGGGAAGATGTGGGGGCCAGACGGCAAGCTGCACGATGTGGAGGCGGTGATCCCCGACCGTTGCTATGCGCGGATGTACCAGACCGTCATCGAGGATTGCAAGGCAAACGGCGCCTTCGACCCTCGCACGATGGGCGATGTGCCGAACGTGGGGTTGATGGCGCAGCAGGCCGAGGAATACGGATCGCACGACAAGACGTTCGAAGTTCCGGCGGGTGGTACGGTGCGCGTGGTCGCCGATGACGGCACGGTGCTGCTGGAACGCAAGGTGGAGCCGGGCGACATCTTCCGCATGTGCCAGGTCAAGGATGCGCCGATCCGGAACTGGGTCAGGCTGGGGGTGCGCCGCGCGAGCCTGACCAATACCCCGGCGGTATTCTGGCTAGACGCGCAACGCGCGCATGACGCCCAGGTGATCGCCAAGGTCGAGAAATATCTGAAGGAGGAGCCAGACACGTCGTGGCTCGACGTCCGCATCATGGCCCCGGTCGAGGCGATGAAGTTCACGCTCGGGCGAATCCGCGCGGGGCTGGATACGATCTCTGTCACCGGCAACGTGCTGCGCGACTACCTGACCGATCTGTTCCCGATCATGGAGCTGGGCACCTCGGCCAAGATGCTGTCGATCGTTCCGCTGATGGCGGGCGGCGGATTGTTCGAGACCGGTGCCGGCGGCTCGGCGCCC
>JBKPSV010000030.1:0-9218 GCA_046735215.1 Pseudomonadota bacterium
GGGAATAATGTGCCGGGGCAAATCACTGGGATAGCCACCAACATCAGCGATCACGAGATGAAGTTAGTGCATCTGGTTTTTAATTTGTATGATAGCAACGGAACTGTCATCGGAAACGCGACGGCTGGGCAGTCGAACTTGCTGCCGGCGGGCGCTGGCGGCGCTCCGACTGTTCGTGGTGAACCAAAGCCACGCTACCCACAGACGCCGACTTACCATAACGTCAATTATGCGGCTTGCGGAACAATATTCCCCCAGTCATCCGCAAGTCCCAGCGGCGCGCCGAGTGCCCGGCGGCCGGTTTGACTGCGCCGCACCCAGTAATCATGGCCCGCTGCCGGCAGACGAATACTAGGCTACTCGCCGCTCGGTTGCGGCTCAGGCGGAACGATCACGCATTATCCGCCGCCCTTGTTCAATGCGCTTTCCTTCGCTGCCAGAGCCGAAAGGGCAGTGACGGAGATAACTGAAGGGAAAGACGCTATTCGTCATCTGCTCGGAAAAGATGGTGTGTTCCGGTTCAACGATTGCGCTTGCTGGTCCTGCATGTTTGCGAAGACTATGGCAGCAACGATGCATCCCAGCAGCGTCAGAATGCCAAGTCCAATCATTCCAGCACGGCCCTCTCGGTTAGACGCAAGAGCGATCTGAAGCACCGCGATGCCTTTAACAACGAGATAGACGCCCAATAGGTAAGTCAGAATCTGAAGCATGCCGGCCATAGTGACGTTCCTTCTGTGATGGTGATTACTGCCTAGCGGCCTACCCCGGGGCTTGCTGCGAGGGCCGGGTCCGATCAATAGCTTCGCCAAATCGAGCGAGCGCACATTCCAGCGGACTGTGGAGATCGCGTGCCGGTGCGTGTATCAGATCAAGATATTCTTGATCTGATGTTCCTCTCCGAAAATCGGACTTAGCTATTCGAACGCCAGCGAACTGCGGCTGCGGATCATGAAACACGTATGCATTGCTCGTGCGGATCACTGTCGAACGATTGGACCAGCGGCCGAATAGATCGCGCTGGCGCACCACGGCGCGAATGATTCGATTTTGCCACGACAACACCTTGGCGAATTCGAGCACACGCAAAGCCTCAGCGACGGTACTGCGTGCACATCGCGCCTGCTGGGCGATGCGCTCGTAGCCAGGAAAGCATCGGCCATCGCGACTGTTGTGGAAGGACCACAGCAACGCACCCAAGACGCGCTCGAAGGCAATAGTGATTGGACCATGGTGTTGACCCGGCTGGCGATGCCGGGCGCTCCAACTTCTCGCATATGCTTGGATTCTGATCTTCGCGTTGCGATCCAGCGGCACCGCGTGACCCGATCCAAATACCTTCTCTCGACGAGCACTTCTCACCGCTGCACCGGCGTCAGATGCAGCCGATAAGTGTCCGGCGCGGATCCCGAGCCAGGTGTCCTGGACATGAACCCGGCAGCCATGAGGCGCCGCAGGTTCATAGACAGCCTCTTTCGATCAAGGCCCTCGGCGGCAAGGTCTTGCAAGCTGCGCTGGCACATGGCGGCCAGGAGCCGCACGGTACTGTGCGGCAGCGGCGATAGCAGGTGGGCATCGTCATAGGCGGCAACGGTCGCGGTGATCTCGTCTCGCCGATGCTGGTCAATAGGCATGGCTCGGGCGCTCCTCGGCTTGCCGAGGCCCCACCGGCCTGGACGCAGGCGCGCGTTCACCGGTGGCGCATTTTTGCGCTTGACCGGCTCGATTTCAGTGTCGGATGGTCGCGTTGCGAGGGCGATCATCCAACCATCTGCTTAAGGTCCGCGGCCTCCTTCGGGGGGCCGTTCGGCTGTTTAGGGGTTCTGGGTTCGATAGGCTCCTTAATCACCGCGACGAATCGGTCGCCGCGTAATCAGCGAGCCTGCAATACGCGCTCGCGTCGCTCCAAGGCCGAACTTCCTGCGCCGTCGCTTTGCCCATACCAGCACCGCTACGATCATCGTGGGGTCGGGGCGATCGCCTCGGCCCCTTAGGGTTGGAACTTGCCGGGCAGGGGCTCGCAACACACCCTGCCCGGCGCTTTTTCAGCCTGGCAACCGGATCCCTGCCTGCGCAAACAGCGGATCGACGGTGCGCTCGAGCTTGCGGATCACCGGCCCGATCCGCCGACGTTCCACCAGCCACTGCCGCGCGCCGGGGTTCCAGGTGCCCCCTGCCCTACGCATCAGCTCATCGTACTGGCGCGGGCAGCGAACCGTTACCCAATGGCCGAGCGTCCCGAACACGACCGGCCCGATGCTGGTCGGGATATTGTTGTGATCAGACATTTCGCCCTCCCCATTGCCCCGCCACGCACGTAGGTCGATAGACGCCCGCCGTCGCCTCATCTGTCCACCTCGGCGCGCAGGCCGAACTTCCGCCCACCTTGGATGCATGCGTTTAGCGAAATCCTGACGGCCCCTCCCGAAGTGGCGATCCTGCGCGTCGACGATTCCGCCGGCTGATTCACTGCCAAGCCAGTTCGCAGCCGGCGCTTTTTGTCCAGGGCTCAATCCAGCCGAATGCCCGCTTGAGCGAACAGCGGGTCGACGGTGCGCTCCAGCTCGGGGATCACCGGCCCGGTGCGGCGACGCTCTGTCGACCATTGCCGCGCACCAGGCTCCCAGACGGCCCTGCGCATCAGGTCATCGTACTGACGCGGGCACTGGATCATCACCCAGCCGACTCCGACCCCGAAGACGACCGGGCCGATGTTATCCGGGACATCCGCCATACGGCGCTTGCTCATCAGTTCCCCCGCCAGGCCGCTTTGATTCGCGCCCATCTCCCCTGCCCTCGCCTAGCCGCTTCCGCCTGGCGCAGCTCCACGATCGCATCTTCGGCCTCCCGGGCGTGCTGCCGGGCCCGATCGCATTCGGCCCGGAGCTGTGCGGCCACCTCCTCCTTGGTCGCTACGTCCGTTTCCAGATTGGCGATCAGCGCCTCGGCCCGTTCTGCGCGGGTCACAGCTGCGGCGCGGTCAGTATTCGCCTCGGCGAGCAGCGCCAGGGTCCGATCGGCCCTGGCTTCTGCATTCTCCGCCCGCTTCCGCTCATGCTCGACCTGCTCGCGGAAGGTGCTTTCGAGGCTCTGGACAATGTCCAACGGACTATCCGCCAGCTCGCTGTCCTCCGGTGGGACAAGGATGCGGACGTTGCCCTGGTTGTCGCTCTGGCGTCGCCATTTGCGCCGTCTGACCAACCTGGACGCTGACGCTCGGCTGATTCCACGCGCTGCTGCCAGCTCCGCAAACGTCATCCAGCGGGCGTCGTCCGACCGCGTATCTGCCGTTATCCGGACACTGTCCGACTCCATATCCGAAGCTCTGCGGGCGCTGTCCGGCGCGGCATCCGCCACCCACCGGACGCCGTCCGACGTCATATCCGTAGCCGCACGGCCCTCGTCCGCCACCGTATCCGCCATTTTGGTCCTCATCCGGAGACCTTGCGCGGATTGTCTGACGGACATTGTCCGCTTCGGGCAACAAGGCCTTGAATAACGGGCGTGATTTTAGCCGCCGGTGTGGCCGAAGCGTCGCGCTCTGTCCGCAAACCCCATTATCGGACGGAACGATAAACACGTCGGGGCGGGATCAACCGGTGGGCTTGATAAGTGCACGGAGTGGCGAACCGATCACCGCTAGTTTGGCGCGAATCCGTCCTTGGCTGCGTGGCGGATCAACGAGCTGCCCGATATCCTGCGGCTTGCTTGGGCCATCGGTTGCTACCCAGCCACGGCCTCCGCGGGCTCGCCAGTTCGCTAGCGCCCGGACCTGCGCCTCATCCTCATAGCACAGCTCCTTTTCTGATTTAGGGGCAGCCGTCAGCAGCAACCGCCAGACCAGCAGGAAGCCCACGGCTTCGATCAGCACAATCCCGACCCACCACATTTGGCGGTGGCCTTGCTGAAAGCTCCCCTGGGATTTAGGCGACACACCACGATATCCAAGCCACCTTTTTGGGACCAAAGTCCTGCTTAGGGAACCTCCACCTGGTGCGTCACGGCTGGCGGCTCCGCGATGGCCGCGCGAGGCGCACGGCAACCTAGGCGGCGGTCTGGCCCGGTTCGTTGCCGTGCGGGTGACGCCCTCGCGCGCGGGTAGGGGCTGGCGCCCTGTCGTCGATGCTGATTGCGCATGCACCGACTCGGGCGGCGGGCGTAGCCTGGGACGACGTTTCCTCCCCAACTCCACGGCCGGCGTTTTCTCCTTGGGCGCCGGCCTTTTTCGCGAATGGCGTAATAATAAGGCTTATCACGAGCAATCTGGCGGGCTCGCCGCCAGCGGCCGGGGAAACCGTCAGAGTGGCGAACCGATCAGCGGCAGATCGGCGCGGATCGGCCTCGGCAGCGCCGGCGAAACAACGCTCTAGCGCGTTACATGAAAAAGGGCTCCCGACAGCGCCATGCCAGGAGCCCTCCCATAATCTGCCAGCGGATCGGCGGCTCAGGCGTGCGCCAGCAGTCTCCACGGCACGCCGAGAGTGACCACAAGGTTTGTACCGCCAATCCAGGTCAGGATGCGAGCCGGCTATCGATGCTGGCCAGCCGGTTCTCGTAGGTCGCGCACGCCGGTGAGCTTAAAGAGTCGTGATTTGCCGAGGCGGTTCGGAGAGGAGCACTGAGCTACGGAGTAGCTCGCCCTCTTCCTGGTCTTTTGCCCCTGGACAGGCGGTGGGCCCCAGAGCCCGATCGAAGCGAAAGGATGGATCAATGCCACAGACCACCTTCACCGTCGACCTCACAGGCACCCAGGAGACGCCGCCTAACGCCTCGGCCGCGAGCGGCTCGGGGGTAGTTGTCTGGGACTCAGACACCAGCACCGCGGCTTATGAGTTCATCGTCAGCGGCCTCGACTTTGGGCCCGCGCTCGGCCTAGCACCCATGACGGCGATCACGGACGATGATGTCACGGCCATGCACTTCCACAACGGCGACCGAGGTGTGGCCGCTCCGGTCGTCTTTGGGCAGTTCAACCCGGCGCAGGACCCCGACTTGCAGGTCCTGATGAACGACGACGGCTCTTGGGACATCAGCGGCGTTTGGGATATGACTGACCCCGCCACCGTCCCGATTACGGACTTTGCCGTCCTGCTCAACTCGGCTAGTCCGGGCTTGGACGTGCCGTTGTACTGGAACGTTCACACCACGGCATTCCCGGCAGGCGAGATCAGGGGGCAGCTGGTCGCGCAGGCGGCACCGATGCCGGATGCGCCACCGATGATGGACCCAATCTTGCCATCGATCTGACCCGCAACCCAAGACCCGAGACAGCGGTCGCGGCGACGTAGCGGACCGCCGCGCGTGAGGGGGCCGTCGACGCTGTAACGTCCAGGAATACGGAACGATTCCACACGTCCCGATCGGTTCCGCCAGCCGGCCTGCCAAATGCAGCGAGTGGCGAACCGAAGTGCCGAACCGAGCGGCGCCATTTCTGCGCGAGTCAGCCGCCTTTACGATGCCGATCGCGCGGCGCGGGAGGCGCAAGGCTTACTGGTGACCGCGCTGGCGTGCGAGCGGCGGTGACTCAATGGCGCAACGCAAGAAGATCGAGATCTACAAGACCCGAACATCGGGAGGGGGAACCATGCAATCGCTGCTGCCGGTCATCGCCGCCGGTATGCTGCTGGCGGGATGCGCAGCAAATGACCGCCCATCTGACCAGTATCTTGCCGAACACGGCTACTGGTATCACGACGGCAATCACCCGGATGGCGCGAGCGGGTCCGCGAGCCCGCAGGCGCAATTCAACGCGATCCATGGCACCTGGCTGTGGCCACCGGCAGGCGGTAGGCGCCTATGATTGCGATGTAGCAGCAGCGCGCCAGCGCGGGATGCCAGAAGTGCAGCGAGGTTGTGGCGATGGTCAGGCGCATAAGCAGGGCGCCACCACGACATTGAGGTCCACGACATGCACCAGCACCATGTGGCGAGCCGGCTGGTGTGAGAGGGAATGGGGGCGGACCCCGCTGGAGGCCACCCCCCACCTAAAGACTTTATCAGGCCTCGGGTAGTCGCCGGCAAATCAGGAGCGTCTGGTTCCGGAAGTATGGGCAGCGGGCCCGGTTCCAACCTAGAGTCTGATTTCCAGGGCTGATGGCTGCATAGCTGTGACTGTCCTCCTCCTAGGAAGGCGTGGGTGCATCAGAGTGCCGTCCGGTTCCCGCCAATGTGGCTTTGCCGGCAGAACCATCGGAGAGCAAATGGTCTGCCGACCAATATCTTGCCAAACCTTACCACCTCTGGATCTGTACCTAACGCCAAACGGAGGAACGCATGGGCCAGACGTCCAGCACATCGCCCTCTGCACTCACCGATCCGATCAGCAACGTGCTCAAGTGGATCCTACTGGCAGTCGCCGTGGTGACATTCGGCTTGATGGCCTGGGCCACGTTCCTCACCTACGAGCGGGCACCGCCGCAACCTGAGCGCTTCACCGACGCGAGCGGCGCACCACTGATGACGGCGGGCGACATCCTGGCGGGCAAGGCCGGCTTCCAGAAGGCCGACCTGATGGATTACGGCAGCCTGTATGGCATGGGGTCCTATTACGAGCAGGACTATACGGCGTGGACGCTGATCCGGCTGGCTGGCCTGGTCGAGGCGCATGTGGCCCAGACACAGTTCGGCGGATCGACAAATCGCTTCAGCGTTCGCTAGCCTCCACGGGCATCCACGCCGACTTGTCGTTTGCCCCTTCCCTTACCGATTTGTAAATCAGCCCACGCGCTGGCTGTCCTTTCATCCGCGCCTCCAGCGCATGCAAGCGGCGCAGGATCGGCGTCAATGCTTCACTGACGAGCCGGCGAGCGACTTCAGCGATCGGTCTATGCCGTTCCTCGGCGCTCATCTCACCAATTCCGTCCATCGCGCCCCGGTCGTCCCTCTGGTCCGCGCGTTCGCGTGGATGCGAAGGTCGATGACCGCGCCCTGCGCCGCGTTTTTGAAGCCCTGCAGGCGCGATGATAACGCCGCCGCCTGGGGTGCAGGTGTATCTTGCATGCGGCTACACGGACATGCGCAAGGGCATGGCGACACTGGCCATGCTGGTGCAGCAGACGCTGGGTCATGATCCATTTTCGGGAGCGGTCTACGCGTTCCGTGGTCGCAGAGGCGGGCTGATCAAGGTTCTTTGGCATGACGGCGTCGGGATGTGCCTGTTCATCAAGCGATTGGAACGCGGGCAATTCCTCTGGCCGATGTCGGCATCGGGAACTGTTGCACTCACTGCGGGGCAGCTTTCCACCCTGCTTGAAGGCTGCGAGTGGCGGGCTCTGGCGCGCAATCTGAGGCCGGAGTTGGCTGGCTGATCCAAGCTGGGTGATCACGCTGGAGTCATTGGCAGCGACGCGACGGCGCGCGTCATCATCACCGTATTGTGCAGATCGATCTCGCGGCACTGCCTGACGATCCGGCTGTCCTGCAGCAAATGCTGCAGGAGGTGGTGCCTGAATTGCGGGCCGAGAACGAGAAGCTGTGGCAGCTGATCCAACGCCTGCTGCGCCATCGCTACGGTCCTCGCTCGGAGCAGCTCGACCTCGAGCAGTTGCAGTTGGTCCTGGAGGATGCGGAGCAAAGTGCCGCCGCAGATGACGCGGCGAATGACGCGGCGGAACCAGCAGAGAGACGGCGGCGCGTCGCGACAGCCAACCGCAATCGTGGCGCCTTGCCCGCTCATCTGTCGCGCTACGAGGTCGTCATCGACGTCGAGAGCAAGCAGTGCCCCTGCTGTGGCGGCGCACTGCACATGATCGGCGAGGATCGCACCGAGATGCTCGACCTGGTTCCTGCCCAGCTGCGCGTGAAGGTGGTGTGCCGGCCGCGTTATGGTTGCCGCAGCTGCGAGGGTGCCGTGGTGCAGGCTCCTGCGCCGGAGCGGCCGATCGACGGCGGCATGGCAACGGAAGCGCTGGTGGCGCACATCGTGGTCAGCAAATTCTGTGATGGCCTTCCGCTCTACCGCCAGGCACACATGCTCAAGCGACAATGCATCACGCTGGATCGCTCGACACTGAGCGCCTGGGTTGGCCGTGCGTGCTGGTGGTTGACCCCGCTCTATGAGTTGGTGCTCGGCACGGTGTTGTCGTCGGACAAACTGTTCGCCGATGAGACGACCTTGCCAGTGCTCGATCCCGGCCGGGGAAAGACCAAAACCGGGCGCCTGTGGTGCTACGCGGTCGATGACCGGCCTTGGGCTGGATCCGCGCATCCGGCGGCCGCCTACGTCTACTCCGAGGACCGGAGAGGCGAGCATCCGACCGAGCACCTGGCGTCATTCAGCGGCACGCTACAGGTCGATGGCTATGCTGGATTCGGCAAGCTTGTCGAAGCGCGCAAGGATGCCTCGCTCCGGCTGGCATTCTGTTGGGCGCATGCCAGAAGGCCGTTCTACGAATTCTATACCTCTACCCAATCGCCGATCGCCGCCGAAGTGCTGGCACGTATCGCCAATCTCTACGCCATCGAGGCCGATATCCGTGGCCAACCGCCGGATGTGCGTCACGCGGTTCGTCAGGGGCGAAGTCGGCCGCTGGTTGAAGACCTGCATCTCTGGCTGCAGGACCGCCTGCCGCGCGTGCCGGGCTGGTCGGATCTGGCCAAAGCCATGCGGTATGTATTGCGTCATTGGGACGGCCTAATCCTGTATCTCGACGATGGCCGCTTGGAGATGGACACGAATGTCGTCGAGCGGGCCATCAGGCCGGTGACCATTACAAGGAAGAATTCGTTATTCGCGGGCAGCGATGCCGGGGCTCGCCGGTGGGCAATCGCCAACACGCTGATCCAGACCTGCAAGCTGAACAGCGTCGACCCGCTCGCCTGGCTCACCGATGTGCTGCAACGCATCGTCTCGGGGCGAACCAAAAACCACGAACTGCACGCGCTGCTGCCGTGGAACTGGCGCTCACCTTCCACCATCGCCGTCACGTAATCACAGCTACCACAGCCTACGTTGCCGCCTCGTCATTGCGTCAATCAGTCGCATCCGTGGTGCCGCCGCGCCGGTTACCGACCGTCGTCAGCTATGAGCGCTATTTCGTCGACAAAATGCTCTGCTTGAGCTTCGCGCGCGCGCGCGTATTGATCATGGAATTCTGGGCCAATCTCAGGCATAACGTTTCGCCAGCGTCGGCATCAACCACCCAGTTACATGCATCGAACTCTGCATTCGCGCAGAACCGTACAGCGAGCGCATGCTCGGTGAGAGGTTGCCAGATATC
>JBKPSV010000031.1:0-48088 GCA_046735215.1 Pseudomonadota bacterium
CACCAGCGCACTGCAAGCAGCACCGCCGCAATCGAAATTGCGGTGATCGCCGCCAGCGCCGGGCCAGGCGCAATCTGCCGCATCAACGCCAGGACAACCAAAGTGACGACCGGGACCCCGGCGACAAGTGCCGCCGTCCCCAGCACGCGCATGGCTATTTGCTGGGGTCCACCCGCTGGTGACGCGCGCGTATCCCACGCTCGATGGCGGTGGCGACCAGCGGATCGAGGTGCAGCTCGGTCCGCACGAAATCCAGCATCTCCAGGGTCCGCTGCCTGGCCACCTGGCTCGCGGCCACAACTTCACAGGCGAGCACATAGGCGGTTTCGCGCAGCCGCGGCTCCAGCGCATTGCGGATCATTCGCGCCGCGTGCTGCAGCCCGTCATCCTCGTTCAGCAGCTTCACCGCGGCATTCGTGGCGGTGTCGAGCTGCTCCGAGGTGAAGTCGTGAAACGCCGGCAGCGTCTGCACGATGCCCGACATGACGCCGATTTCGCGGTCGCTCATGCCGCCGTCGGCGGCGGCGACCAGCACCATCGTCAGGACCAGTGCCTCCGGCGCCGCCAGGCCTTCTCGCGCACGCATCGTCAGACTCCCAGCTTATCTTCTGCGAACCTGATGGAACCGCTCCTTCAGTTCAAGCCGCCAGCGACTCGCCGAGAAATGCGCGCGTTTGTTTGACCGCCTCGGCCAGACCGACCCGGCGCACGGTCACGCCGGCGGGAAATGCCGAAAGCAGCCGTGACGGGGTCTGGCGGTCCAGCAGCACGAACACGCCGCGATCGGTGGCGCGACGGATCAGCCGCCCGAAGGCCTGGCGCAGGCGAAGCCTGGCGATGCGGTCGTCATACGCCTTGGGGTCACCGACCGACAGGTGAATGCGCCGCTCGCGGTGCAGGATATCGGGGCGCGCCCAGGGCACCTTTTCGAAGACGACGAGTCGCAGTGCGCGGCCGGGTACGTCCACCCCATCGCGCATCGCGTCCGTGCCGAGCAGGCAGCTCTCTTCCTCGGTGCGAAAAATGTCCACCAGCGTGGCATTGCCCATCGCATCGACGTGCTGAGCATAGAGTGAGAGGCCAGCCTGCTCCAGGTCGGGGGCGATGCGGGCATGCACCGCCTGAAGCCGACGAATGGCGGTAAACAGGCCGAGTGCACCGCCGCCTGCGGCGACAAACAGCGTACGATACGCGGCCGCCAGCTGGGCGATGTCGCCGGCATGGACATCTGTGACGATGAAGGCGCGCGTCTGGGTCCCATAGTCGAACGGGCTCGCGACAGCGGCACGGATCGCCGGCGACGGCAGGTGCGGCGCACCAACCCGTGCTTCTGCCGATTCCCAGGCGGTTTCCGGGTCAACGTCCCCCGCATCGCGAAGCGTGGCGGAGGTGACCAGGACCCCCTGCGCCGGCGCCGCCAGGGTTGCCGCGAATGGGATCGTCGGATCGAGCCAATGACGATGCAGCCCAACGTCGATTTCGCGGCCGCCCTCACCTCGCGCCAGATGCAGAAACAGGATCTGATCCGGCCGTTCGGCGGCCCCCGGCCGCGGTTCGCTCAGTGCATGCAGCATGTTCTGCCAGGCCGATAGCGGCGACAGGACGCGGCGATTGAGCGAGCGGCCGGCCGCTTCGATGCGGTTGCGGGTGGCAGCATCCATGTCGTCCGCCTCTTCGTCGAGCCGGCCAAGCAGGCGTTCGCGCAGCGTGGCAACCGGCTCGGCAAGGCGTGCCAGAGCGCGCGCAAGGCGGTCAGCCGCCTCGCCGACACCCGGACCAAGTGGGAGCAGGTCGCATTCCAATGCGCCCCGGCCGACTTCGTCGCCTGGCGCGCGGGCCAGCACCTGATGACGGATCTGCCGGAGAAAGGCTTCTGTCGGATTGGGTCGTCCCGGCTCGGTGCCGCCGAGTTCCGGATGCTCGATGCTGATGCGACCGCCCCATCCTGGTGCCGGCAACGCGCGGGCGGCCTGGAGCGCAGCATCCAGCGGCGCTTCGAGCAGCGGTCGCGCGGCGACCAATTCCTCCAGCCGCCGTCGCAGCCCTCGTGCCCGGGAACGGCCGCCTTCGGCACCCAGCAGCCAACGGCGCAGTTCCGCAGTCTCCAACCCCGAGAGTTCGGCGGAGAAAGCACCGTCGGCGGCATCGAACACGTGATGGCCTTCGTCGAATACGTAGCGGCTCGGCACGAGGCTGTCGTCCAGTCCACCCCAGGCCGCCTGAGTCATCACCAGCGCATGATTCGCGACGACGAGCTGGGCCGTGCGAGCGCGCCGGATCGTGTGCTCGACGAAGCAGCGCCGCCAGTGCGGGCAGGCGGCATGAATACATTCGCCACGGCGGTCGGCCAGGCCGAGGATCGTACTGGCCCCGAACAGTTCGGCAAGCCATCCGGGCAGATCGCCACCTTGGATATCGCCATCGTCGGTGACCAAGGCCCAGCGCGCGATCAGTGCGAGCGGGATCAGCGCCGCGGGGGACAGTCCGGAGACCGCCGGCGCGACCGCGTCCTCCAGGTTCAGCAGGCAGAGATAGTTCTCTCGGCCCTTGCGGACGACCACACGCTTGTGGCGCTCGATCGGATCGGGGAACAGGTGCGTCAGTTCAGCGTCGATCTGGCGCTGCAGGTGGCGGGTGAACGTGCTGATCCACACCCCGCCATGGTTCTTCTCCGCCCACAGGCTGGCCGGCGCGAGGTAGCCGAGTGTCTTGCCCGTGCCGGTGCCGGCTTCGGCCAGGACGAGATGCGGATCGCCCCGGCTCTCGCGTGGCGCGAATGCGGCCGCGGCGGCGCCCGCATAGTCGGACTGGCCGGGACGTGTCTCGGCATGCGGACCGAGCATTGCAGCAAGCCGCGATCGCGCCTCGGCTTCCGCCACCGGCAGTGAGGATGGCGGCGGGGGTGGCGCGGTCTCTTCCCATTCCGGCAGCAGCTTCCAGACCCGTAGCGGCTCGCTGGATGGCCGGGCATCGGGACGATCCAGCGCCGCCACAACCGACGGCGCCCAGCCCCAGCCAGCCTGCCCCATGCGCGCCGCCAGCCCTGCCGCTTCGCGGTTCAGCACAGTGTGGCGGCCCTGCGCCAGCCGATGCAGCAGGGCAGCGGCGATCTCCGGCAGCAACGCCGCCTCGGCCTCGAGACCTGAACGCGGCTCGTAGTCGAGCGACATGGCGAGTCCACGTGGCGTCGGCGCTGCGGCCCGCGCGGGCAGGACGAACGCAAACAGTTCGAGCAGATCGAACGCAGGACCGCCGTGCATGCCGAGACGGCGGAACGTCGCCGGCCCATGTACCAGCAGCGGTGGCGGCAAGTTGCGAAGACGCGCCGCCGCATCGGCGCTGCTCAACAGCAGCAATTCACCATCGGTGGTGAAGATGGCTGCGCGACCGTGTCCCGCGACGACGGATGGGGCGTCTGGCAGAACGATGGGTGATGCAGTCACTGGTTATGGGTACAGCAGATAGCGGTGCCGAAGAAGAGAGGTTGGTATCTAACCGACTTGCAATGACCGTTGCGATTGACCCGGCACCCCGCGGTTTCTAGCTTTCGGCCAATGTCCGCAATTGTTCGCAACAACGAAACGGCGCAGCCCAAAATTTGGCCGTATGAAGAGGCTGCCAAGGTCGCGCGCCGGCTGGCCGCCATGGGCAAAGACAGCGCGCTGTTCGAGACCGGCTACGGCCCGTCAGGCCTGCCCCATATCGGCACATTCGGCGAAGTGGCGCGCACCACCTGGGTGCGCAACGCGTTCCACGCGCTGACCGGTCTGCCGTCGCGGCTGATCGCGTTCAGCGACGACATGGACGGGCTGCGCAAGGTGCCGGACAATGTGCCGAACCGTGACCTGCTGGCGCAGCATCTGGGCAAGCCGCTCACACGCATCCCCGACCCATTCGGTTCGCACGAGAGTTTCGGCGCGCACAACAATGCAAGGCTCCGCGCGTTCCTGGACTCCTTCGGATTCGATTACGAGTTCGCCTCATCGACCGAGTATTACGCCCGCGGCACGTTCGACGCAGCGCTGATCCGGGTGCTGGAGTGCTACGATGAGGTGATGGCAGTCATCCTGCCGACCTTGGGGTCGGAGCGGCGCGCGACGTACTCGCCGATCCTGCCGATCCACCCGCGCACCGGGCAGGTGATGCAGGTGCCGATGGAACAGCGCAATCCTTCCGCGGGCACGGTGGTATGGCGCGATCCAGACTCTGGCGCACCCTTCGAAACCTCGGTGAAAGGCGGTGGCTGCAAGCTGCAGTGGAAGGCGGACTGGGCGATGCGCTGGTACGCACTCGGCGTCGATTACGAGATGTCGGGCAAGGACCTGATCGACTCGGTGCGCCTGTCCGGACGTATCTGCCGTATTCTGGGCGCCCAGCCGCCCGAAGGTTTCACCTACGAACTGTTCCTTGACGAAGGCGCGCAGAAGATCAGCAAGTCGAAGGGCAATGGCCTGTCAGTCGAGGAGTGGTTGCGCTATGCGCCGCCTGAGAGCCTGTCGCAGTTCATGTTCAATGCGCCGCACCGCGCCAAGCGGCTGTATTTCGACGTGATCCCGCGTGCGGCAGATGAATACCTTGCGAATGCGGCCAGGCTGCAGCCTGACGATACGCTGAACCCGGCCTGGCACATCCACGCCGGACGGCTGCCGAATCACAGCGGCAGCCCGGTGTCGTTTGGTATGCTGCTGAACCTCGCGTCAGTGGTGAACGCGGACACGCCGGCCATACTGTGGGGCTTCATCCGCCGCTACAGCCCCAATGCATCGCCTGAAACGATGCCTTTTCTTGACCGATTGGTCGAACACGCGATCGCTTACTATCGTGACTTCGTGCGGCCGCGAAAGCGCTATCGCCAACCTAACGAAGTCGAACGGATAGCGCTGGCGGACCTGGCGGAGACGCTGAAGGGCCTCGATCATGAGGCCGATGCAGAGGCAATCCAGACTATCGTCTATGAGGTTGGCAAGCGACATCCGTTCCCGGAGTTGCGGGCGTGGTTCGGCTGTCTGTACCAGGTGCTTCTGGGCCAGGAGGAAGGCCCCCGGTTCGGCGGGTTTGTCGCGCTGTACGGCGTCGACGAGACGGTGGCACTGATCGAGGCCGCGTTGTCACGCCCGGCCGACGCTGCCTGACAGCGATGCGCGCGCAACGCCTGCGCGGTTTCGGCGCGGCCTGCATTCGGCAATTGCCGGCAACGCTGGGCGTTCTGCTACTGATCGGCGCGATCTATGTGGTGCAGAAGGAATTCCGCCACCTTCGACTGCGCGACATCGAGGCGGCGCTGGACGACTACCCGGTGCGCGCACTGGCGATCGGCTTTCTGTGGACCGTATTGTCATATGCGGTGCTGACCATCTACGACCGGCTCGGCACGATCTACGCCGGCCACAAGGTGTCGTACGGCCGCGTCGCATTCGCGTCATTCTGCGCCTACGCGCTGTCACACAATCTTGGGTTCGCCGCCGTGTCCGGCGCGGCGGTGCGCTACCGGCTGTACGCTCACTGGGGACTGACGCCCCTGCAGATCGCCAAGACGGTGGCGTTTTGCAGCCTGACCTTTGCGCTGGGAGGGATGGTGCTGGGCGGCGCGATCCTGTTTCTGGAGCCGCGCTCTATTCCGTTCTTCGGCGAGCACCTGCCAAACGTGGCCATGTATGCAGTCGGTGCGATGCTGTGGGGCATCGTCATCGCCTACGTCACGCTGTCGCGCATTCTGGGCAGCGTACGGCTGTTCGGCTTCGAGCTCGTGCTGCCCGGTTGGCGAATGGCGGTGCTGCAGGTGGTGCTCGCGACGGTCGACGTAGCGATCACGGCATCGATCTTCTATGCGCTGCTGCCGCCGACCCCGAACCTTACCTGGGTGATCTTCCTTGGGGTCTATGTCGCGTCCTACACGGCGGGCTTGGCCGCCAACCTGCCGGGCGGCATTGGTGTGTTCGATACCGCCATGCTGCTTGGGCTGGAACCCTACCTGAGCGCACCGCAGATCGTCGGGGCGATCGTGGTGTTTCGGCTGTACTACTATATCATCCCGTTGTTCCTCGCCGGCTTCCTGTTCACCGGCAACGAGTTGTTGCTGCGCGGTGGATCGCTGCTGCGACGCTGGGAGAGGCTGGGGACGCTGGCGCGGTGGAGCGAGCCCGATTTTGCCGTCGCCAGCGCGACCGGGCTGGTCGCGCTATGCGGCGTGCTGCTGCTGTGCGTCGGGGTGCTGGCGCCGCAGTCCGACTTTTTTTGGATCGATCCCGATTTCGCCGATATGGCCAGTCAGGCCGGGCAGTTCATCCCCTCGCTGATCGGGGCTGGGTTGATCGTGGTCGCCCTTGGCCTGTCGCAGCGGGTCAATCTGGCCTGGGGTGCGACGCTCTTTTTGCTGGTGCTCGGCGCCGCATTCACCGCCACGCAGGCGCAGCGACTGTGGATCGTCGGCGTGCTGGTGGTGGTCGCCATACTGGTGGCGCCGCTGCGACGAAGCTTCTATCGCCACGCCAGCCTGTTGAGCGGTCCGCTCGATGCGTCGAGTGCCATCCCGCTGTTCACGCTGGTCATCTGCCTGCTGGCCTTGGCAGGTACGCGGCCTCGCGTGCACCTGCTGTCCAACAATGCCTGGTGGGCGGTGGTGATGTCGCGCGATCTGCCGCACTCGCTACGGGTGACGGTGGCACTGGCCGTGGCGCTGGCGCTGATCGCCATCTGGCGGCTGCTGCGTCCGGGAAAGGTCCGTTGGCTCCCATGGGACGCGGCGGCACGGCAGCAACTTGCACGCCTGGGAGGCGTGATCCCCCCGGCAAGGGCCGATGGAGTTGTGCTGGGCGAGGCAGAGCGCGCCGGCATCCCGTTTCGGCGCTTCGGACGCGTGCTGCTGGCCATCGGCGACCCGGTGGGAGCAGAGGCGGACCGAGTATCGGCGATCTGGCGATTGCGCGACCTGGCGCAACAAGAGGGTCTCGATCCGGCGTTCTGGCGCGCAGGGCCGGGACTGCTGAAGGTGTATGGTGATCTGGGCCTTACCGCGCTGCCACTGGGACTGGACGGACTGCCGTTGCCGGAGACCTCCGGAGAGACACCGCAAGCGACGCAATACCTGGTCTGTGTCGCCGAGCGGGATCTCAACACGCTGCTGCCATTGCTGCCACAGCTGGCGACGAACCAGGACATAGTGCCGGCGGCCGCTTAGTGCCGAACGGTCTTTGATCAGATCGATCCCAACTTCGACTTCGAATTGGAGGAACGCAGGCGCGCGGAGACGCGCCGCCAGTCTTGCTTGGCGGTCGAGCACTTGAGCGGCTATCTCAGCCGCCAGCAGGCGACCGAGACCCCATAGATGCGGGACAAATTCATTCGCCTGTTTTGGCTCATGACGGATCAGGGCGTTTTCGCACTGAGCAATTTCGCGCTGAACGTGCAGTTCGCCCGCTGGCTTTCTCCGCATGAATACGGACTGTTCGCGATCAGCTTCACCGGTTTCGTGCTCCTCTCGGTCGTGCACTACGGATGTCTCTTGGAGCCGCTCTTGGTGCTCTCGGCGCAAGTGGACGTTGGCCGCCGAGGTTCCTATCTGATGGCGCTGGTGCGACTTCACCTGTTGTTGCTTGGCTCTGCCGTTGTTCTTTGCTCACTGGCGCTGATCAGCGCACGGAGCCTCGGGTCGATGGAAATCGGTTGGCTTATCGTCGGGGCGGGTATTGGGGGCTCGGCGAACCTGACACTGCTCACGGCCCGCCGGCTATGCCTGATTTTCCTCAGCACGCGAATGTCAGCGCTGATAGGCACCATCTATTTCCTCGGTGTGATCGTAACAGGCTATATCAGCATTCAGCTTTGGACCGTCTCTTGGTTTACCATCTGGGAGATTATAGGGGGCTGGTCGCTCCTCTGCGCCGTGCTGGTCTTTGGGCTTCTGGTCGCTCGGCTGAAGGGCCGGCAACGGTTCGCTCTGTCGGAGATCCTGAAGTTTCAGGCACGATACGCGCCGTTCACTTTGATCGGTGCGCTTGGCACCTGGGTCACCGCTGAGAGCATCATGATTTTTCTGGCGAGGATCCAAGGTCTCGACGCTGTCGCGGAAACGCGCGCGGTTTTCAATCTTGGCAGCCCGCTTGTGCAGGTTACCATCGCGATGAACGCGTTCTGGCTCGCGGGCTTCAGTGCACGACAGGCCCATCGCGAGCGTCACGGCATTGCAGGCGAAGCAGTGCCCTATATTGCGGTGTGTTTATTGGCGACCCTGATTACGAAGATCGCCGGTGCCCCGATGATGGATTTCTTGTATAGTGGCAAATACGTAGGAGTGGCCTGGCAATTGCCGATCTATAGCCTCGCGATCGGCATGGCCGGTCTGACGCAGGTCGTCGGCAGCTCTTTCAAGGCTGCTGGCCACCTGTTCCGGGGCAATCTCCCCCAAATCCTCTGCGGCGCAGCGACATTGCTTGTCTGCACACCGATAATGAAGCTATTTGGTCAGCCGGGCGCGATCTACGCCAACTTCATCGGAAATGCGACCGGTCTTGGCGTTGCAGCGCTGCTGCTGGTCGGCCGGTACTCCCGGAACAGGTAAGTTCCCCGAGATCGCCTGCGCCGGCAGTCGAAGGCTGTCACTACAGCACGCGAAGCATGCGAATGGCCACGACGCCGCTGACCGCACCCACGCGCGATTCCTCCGCACCAGATCTCGGTGAGTCACGCCAAATTCATCCCCATCCTCTGCTGCGAATGAAGATCGGGAACTTTTCCCCCAAATCCGGGAATTATTGGTATCGTCAATGCGCCCCCAGGCACTTCAGACTCTGGCTGAACAACGCCCCGGGGGAGCAGACGTTGGTCTATTGGTGCAGGGACCGTAACGCCCGGGCATTCGTGTGCATGCTGGCGGCGGCATTGTCGTTCGTCTCGACGTCTGGCGAGGCACAGGATAGTCCCCCCGAGGCGACCACCACCCTTCCCCCGGTGAACGTCGTCGCGGCACCCATACTGCCCGGCCTGCCCGACCTCGATAAGGTTCCCTCAACGGCACAGATCTTCAATCGAGATGTCATAACCCGGGATGGTTTTCCGACGCTCCTGAAGACGCTTGGTGAGCAGGCCGGCGGGGTGACCCTCAACGACTCGCAGGGAAATCCATGGCAGCCCAACCTGATCTATCGTGGGTTCGAGGCGTCGCCCTTGGTAGGCAACCCGCAAGGTCTCGCCGTGTACGTGAACGGCTCGCGTTTCAACCAGCCGTTCGGTGACACGACCAACTGGGACCTGATACCAGATATCGCCATCGACCGGATCGACCTGGTCGGATCGGACCCGGCATTTGGTCTGAATGCACTGGGCGGCGCACTTGCCGTCCGCATGAGGGACGGGTTCACCTATCATGGCGCGGAAGCAGAACTGCTCGGAGGCTCTTTCGGACGCATTCAGGGCTCCTTCCAATACGGCATAGAATCGAACAATACGTCCGCCTACGTCGCCGCAACGGGCATGCACGAGAACGGCTGGCGCGACTTCTCACCCTCGACTCTGCGTCAGCTCTATGGAGATGTGGGCTGGCGCAGTGATGCAGCCGAACTTCACATGAACATCATTGCCGCGGACAACGACCTTGTCGGCAACGGCACAGCGCCGGTTGATCTGCTGGCTGTCAGTCGCTCTGCCATCTTCACGTATCCCGATGATACCAAGAACAAGTATGTGCGAGTCGGGCTGAACGGCACCTATTCCATCAGCGACCGGACGAGCGTTCAGGTCAATGCGTACTACAGCAATCTGTCGCAACGCACCTTGAACGGCGATGCAGCCGAAGTGGAACCGTGTGACGCAACTCCGTCGATCCTATGTCAGGATGATGGACCGCCGCTGACCAACCGCGCTGGGGGCGCCATTCCTAACCTTATTACCAATAGCCCGTATGTCACTGCATTCGGTTTCGACAGATTTGCCGATGGGGGCCCCTACGCCTTCCTGAACAGAACCGCGACCGACACGAACGGCTATGGTGTCCAGGTTCAGGTGAACCACCGGTTTACCGTCCTCGGCATGACCCATCACCTGGCGGTCGGGGCGAGCTATGATGGCGGGTCGACCGAGTTCACCGCAGATACATTGATAGGTGGGCTTTCGCTGAACCGCGGCTTTGCGGGACCAGGAATTTCCATTGTGGCCTCTGATGGTTCAGTTTCCCCGGTTCGGCTCCACACCTTCAACAACTACTATGGCCTGTATATCACGGACACGGTGGACATTACGGAGCGGCTTTCAGGCGCCCTGTCCGCCAGGTTCAATTCGGCGCAGATAACGCTGCACGATCAGCTGGGGACAGACCTTAACGGAGTGCATAGCTATAACCGACTGAATCCGGCGGCTGGTTTAACCTACAAGCTGACGCCAACCATCAGCTTGTACGGAGGATATGCCGAGACAAACCGCGCGCCGACGCCCGCGGAGTTGTCCTGCGCGGATCCATTGGCGCCGTGCAGTCTGACAAACTTCTTTGTGGGAGACCCGCACCTGAACCAGGTTGTCGCGCACACCTTCGAGGTTGGCGTGCGCGGCGCTCACAGCGATGGCTCTAACACCAGGCTCGAGTGGAATTTTGGCCTGTTCCGCACGAACAATGATGACGATATTCTGTTTGTCTCCTCTCCCACGGCTGGACGGGCATTTTTTCGCAATGTGGGCGAAACGCGGCGACAGGGGATTGAGCTCGGCTTCAGATTCCGTACGCAGCGTCTCAACATCTATGCGAACTACGCCTTCACGGATGCCACATTCCAAACCGCATTAACGCTCAATAGCGAGAATAATCCATTTGCTGGTCCCGACGGGACCATTCGCGTCCAGCCTGGAAACACGTTGCCGGGTGTCCCACGTAACCTGTTCAAGATCGGCGCCGACTACAATATCACCACCAAATGGATCATCGGCTTCTCCGCCATTGCCGCGACCGGCAAGTACCTGATCGGCGATGAGTCGAACGTCAATCCGACGACGGGCGCGTATGGCGTGGTCAATGTTCACTCCGCCTATCAGATCACCGAGCACTTCCAGGCATTCGCGCTAATGAACAACGTGCTCAATACCCGTTACGCCAACTTTGGTACGTTTTCACCGGTGACCAGTGTGCCGCTTATACAAGCGCCAGGTTCAACCAACACTCGCAGTCTGACCCTCGCCCCACCCATCAGCGTGTTTGGCGGCATTCGAGCGGTCTTCTGAGTTATCCGGCAGGCCTATGCCGAAGCCACCCGCAGGGAGAAATACCAGCCTCGTCGTGGGTCGGACGGGAGTCGTCACTGAGAAATATTGATTGGCTGGATCAATATTGACGGCGTGGGCGGACTGCGCCTCTTAGGTGGGACCCGCACGGGAGGGAGACACAGATGATCTCGTCCGCGTATGTCCGTTTAATGACCGACTACAACAATGAGATGAACCGGCGCCTGTATGACGCCGCCGGGCGGCTCTCGGATGCCGAACGAAAGGTTGATCGAGGCGCATTCTGGAAATCGGTCCATGGCACGCTGAGCCACATTCTCTGGGGCGATACGCAATGGATGTCACGGTTCGACGGATGGCCGAAGCCGGAAGTCGGCATCAAACAGAGCGCAGCTATGGTCGAAGACTTTGCGCTGCTTCGCGCGAGGCGCGAAAAGGCGGATGCCGACATCGCCGCCTGGGCTCAAAGGATAGACGATGCGTGGCTGGCCGAGGACTTGGTGTGGTTCAGCGGCGCGGCGAACCGCGAGATGCGGCGGCAGAAATCCAAGCTGGTTGTGCACTTCTTCAATCACCAGACGCATCATCGCGGGCAGGCCCATGCACTGCTGACCGGTTGTGGACAGGATACAGGCGATACAGACCTGTTCCTGGTGGTGCCAGACATGCCTTGACTGTGCGGTTGCTTGGCGCCGCCGACCGTGTCGCGCTAGCATCCTGCTCAATCAGGGGGAGGAACCATGCGGACGGCACCTTTTGCGGCGTTGCTGATTTTTCTGGCGACGGCGGCTAATGCGCAGCACCAGCGTGGCGTTACCGATACCGAGATCCTCATCGGAACGGTGACGGATCTGTCGGGCGTCACCGCCGTGCAAGGGGTGAACAACGCCAATGCGGTGCGCCTTGCGTTCGACGCCATCAACGACAAGGGCGGCATAAACGGCCGCAAGATCCGTTATATCGTGGAGGACAGCCAGTACCAGGTGCCACGCGCCGTGCAGGCGATGAACAAGCTGATCAACAACGACGGCGTGTTCATCACCATCGAGGACGGCGGCACGCCGATGAACAACGCGACGTTTCCTATGGCCATCGAGAAGAATGTTCCGAAGCTGCTGCCGCTGTCGGCTGCGCGGTCCATGTACGAGCCGTTCCATCGGCTGAAGTTCAGCCAGTACTCGTCGTACGTCGATCAGATGCGCGCCGGCGTGAAGTACTTTGTCGAGCAGCGAGGTAAGCAGGCGATCTGCGCCATCTATCAGGACACCGACTTCGGCAAGGATGTGCTGGCCGGCACCGTGCAGCAGACGGAAGCAATGGGTATGAAGGTGTTCGCAACGACGGCGCACAAGCCGACTGACACCGATTTTACCGCAGCCGTGGCGAAATTGCGCGATGCAAAGTGTGATCTGATCACGATGGGTACGATTGTGCGCGACTCAACGCTGATCATCGCCACCGTGAAGAAGCTGGGCTGGAACGTCGACCTGCTCGGACAGGTGGCAGCCTACGATACGGCGATCGCGGAAGCGCCAGGCAACGTCGCGGAGGGATTTTATGCAATGTCTCCTTCGCTGTATGCCTATCCGGATGATCCCCGCCCTGCCATCAAGGCCTTTACGCAAGCATACAAGGCTAAGTACGGGTTCGAAGTGAACTATCTGGGCGAAATGGGGTATACCTCTGCTCAGATTGCCATCGAGGCGCTGCAGCGTGCGGGCCGTGACCTGACGGTCGACAGCCTTGTGAAGGCGATGGAGAGCATCCGCGACTTCCACGACATCTTTGGCGGCACGTATTCCTTCAGTGAAAGCAACCATCACGGTGCAACCGCGGCTTTCCTCTCGGTCGTGCACAATGGTCGGTGGCAACCCGTCGTGGATCACGCCTTGGCCTATTAGAGCGTGATGACCGGAGGCGAAATCGCCGGAGGTCTGCGCTCATCCCGCTCTAGCCGCTGCCGTTACACCGACCTGCTATGCTGTCACTGTTCGACGCAGACGCGGTCGAATGCGAGCACGTTGAACCCTTCGCCAACCGGTCGCCAGCACGGGTTGGCGAGAGCCGCGCGCATGAGTGGAACCGCCGCACGGCTCGAGGCATCTTGTGCCAGCATGGCCAATACCACCCGAGAGAACCGGAGCACCTCGGCGCGGATCTGCTGCGGCGACGCATCGGGAGCAACGATCAAGATGCGGGTTGAAGCGGGGACTTCGTTGGCAAAGGCGCCGACTATCCCTACCCCGTCATTACCGCGCGGCAGCAGTACGACACTGTCCCCCAGGAAGGGCGCGGAAGCCTGCGCGGTGGCCCGCGCGGGCTGCATCGTTTCCGGGCGCGTCATCAGCCCGACCAACGCAATGGCCTGAACGGCCAAGGTGACATGTCGCAGCCATCGTGGCATCGCCGCAGCCAGCAGCAGAGCGATGAAAGGCGTGGCAAATGCAAGATAACGCAGTTCGATCGGCGAATTTGCGAACATGAGGCCAAGCAGCAATGGCCCGAGCAGCGACGCGACGGCGCACATCGCCAGCAGCGAACGTGCCTCGGTCGTGGCAAGATGCCGCCAGCGCAAAATGATGGCTCCGATGCCGGCGAGAAACAGCAGGCAAACGCCAGTGGCTACGCAGACCCGCGCAAAACCATGGGCGTAGAGCGGCAATCCGCCAAAGACATTCGCGACCGAGTATCGCACAAGCTGCGTCATAACTGGGATCATCGCAAACGGCGGAAACTGGTCTGGCCTACTCTGCCTCTGCGCAGTGAAAAACCACAGATCCAAAGGCAGCCAGACCAGGAAACCCAGACAGGCGGCACCGATGACGGCTGGCCTGCGACGCAATGTGTGTAGCAGTGCGGCACAGCCGACCCATGCCGCAAGGTAATTTGTGAAAGTGGCAGCACCGAGCAGCGTGCCGGCGAACAGCGCCCTTTCCGGCCGCTCCCTATCGCCGATCAGCAACGCGATTCCTGCAACGTTGAGCATTTGCGCCAATGCAAAACCGCGTGCGACTGTGCCTGTATAGGCAAAACCATAGCAGCCGATGGTGAGCAGCACTGCCGGCACCGGCGGAATGGCGACCGTTCGAGCAATCCATGCTACAAGACATAAGGCCGCAACGCTGCACAGCACTGAGGCCATGCGCGCATCGAATAACGATGCTCCCACGAGCCGGCGCCACTCCGATGCGGCCCAGAAATATAGCGGCGGATGGACGTCGGTGGCACGCAGATCGCGCGCAATGGTCAAGAGGCCCGCCCCCGGAGTTTGCATCCGCCGTATCTCGCCCGCAGTGGTGACATCGGCAGACCAGACCGGACGTGCCACGCGACCGGTCAGGAAGAGCGTGTATTGCTCGTCATATTCCGCGCTGCGCAGCCAGGCGATGCCTACCAGCAGCAGCGCGGCACCGAGCAGGACGAGCAGGATCGGCTGGCAGCGCACAGCGGGCTTCACCAATGGTTAGTTTCGGCGCCCTATTGCAGGTCGATGCGAAGGATTGGTTACCGTCTCATTGCTGCCTGTATTGCCATAGCTTTCCTGGTCGGCGCGGGCGAGGCACCCCAGACGTTGAGTCGGGGCATAAACATTACCCACTGGTTCCGCTATCCGCCGACCGCAAGCCCCGGTGCGCTGCGCAACTACATCGACGACGCAACGCTCGAACAATTGCGGCAGCTCGGCTTCACCTTCGTCCGACTACCCGTACAGACCAGTCTGCTGTCATCGCCTGATGCAATTCTGGCAGCGGTCGCACGATTGCAGCGGCATGGACTCGCCGTGGTTGTGGCGCTGTTTCCAAACGACTGGCGACTGGAAAGCAACGCCGGGGATCAAGAAAAGCTGGTGACCACGTGGCAATCCCTCGCAGCAAGGCTGCGCCATCTGGATCCACGGCTGACCTACCCCGAGATCCTGAACGAGCCGGTCTTCTCCGTCGCTCCCGGCGCATGGTCACGGCTTCAGCACCAGGTTCTTGTCGCGATCCGCGCAGTGCTTCCGCAGAACACCATTGTACTGACAGGGGCTGATTGGGGCAGTGTCAGGGGGCTGTTGGAGCTGCCTCCGGAGCAGGACCTAAACGTTGTTTACAGCTTTCATCTATACGAGCCGGCGGAGCTCACCTCGCTCGGGGCCTATCACCCGGGCCTTGATGCAGCCGCCATGGCGCTGCTGCCCTTTCCCGTCGACGACGAGAATGCTTGTGCCGCCAAGGCGGGAAGCACCGCTGACCAGTCGACGGCCGATCTCATTCGCTTCTACTGCACCCAGCGCTGGAACGCATCTCGCGTGAGATCCAGGATCGCCGCTGCCGGCGACTGGGCGAAACGGAATCACGTTGCCGTGATTGTTGGAGAATTCGGCGCAAGCCTGCATCTCAATCCTACGGCGCGGTTGGCTTGGCTCAGGACCGTGCGCACGGCGTGCGAGGGACAGGGGTTCGGTTGGGCGCTTTGGGGCTACGACGACGTGATGGGCTTTGGGATTTCTGCAACCGCGGCGCAGGCTCCGATGCCTCCCGAAGTGCTGTCGGCACTAGGCCTGCCTCGTTCAGCCAATACTGACAAAGCATCCGTGGCGGTAGGCCAAGTCACCGAGTGACCGTGAATCACCGTTAAAATAACAGCAAAGAAAAACCCCCGGTCATGGACCGGGGGTAAGTAAACAGGGAGGCTTCACGTCTGGGAGACGCAGGGGTCATAGACCCCTTTCCGGCTCCGAAGAACCGGAACACTGGCGGCGACGCCGCCGTATTCAATGACGTTAGTGTAGTGGCCACGGGGTAAGCTTGCCATCCGCAAAAACCCGGAACCCGCCATGCTGTCCGCGCATGCCCCTGCGGACATTCAATCCGCAACGGCATGGTTCTGTTTCAGTGTAACCCGGCCAGCCGCGCCAGCAGGAAATCGCGGAACACTGCGACGCGCTTCGAATTGCGCAGCTCCTCAGGGTATACAAAATACACGTCCACCTTCGGGCCCTTCAGATCAGCCAGAATCCGCACCAGGTCCGGGTTCTCCGCGACGACGAAGTCGGGCAGCGCGCCAATCCCCAGTCCAGACCGAATCGCCAGAAGCACGGCCTGGGTGCTGTTGACCTCCAGCATCGCGCGACGCGAATTGCCGGGGCGCCGGCCAGCCTCAGACAGCCAGTTGATGTCGCTCACGGGCGGGTGATGGCTGCCGAACAGAATGAGCTTGTGCGCGTCCAGATCCTCTGGCCGTTGCGGCACGCCGTGCCGCTTCAGATACTCGGGCGAAGCACAGATGTGCCACTGCAGCGCCATCAGGTGGCGCTGCACCAGGTCCGGCTGCTTCGGTGGATGCATGCGGATTGCCACGTCCGCTTCACGCATTGCCAGATCGAGCTCCGAATCGTCGAGCAACAACGAGATCGACACGTCGGGGTAGGTCTCGAAGAAGTCATGCAGCCGTGGTGCGAGCCAGATCGAGCCGAATGCCACCGTTGTCGTGACTTTTAGTCTGCCTGCCGGCTTTTCCTTGCTTTCGGTTAAGAGCGCCTCGGTAATCGCCAGCTTGGCGAAAACCTCACGCACCGTGCGATTTAGCGCCTCACCTTGCTCGGTGAGGATCAGGCCGCGTGCATGTCGATGAAACAGCGGCACCTGCAACGCCTCCTCGAGCGCCGATATTTGCCGCGACACCGCCGACTGGCTGAGATTGAGCGTGTCGCCCGCGTGCGTGAAGCTTCCCGCGTCGGCCACGGCGTGGAAGACACGAAGCTTGTCCCAGTCGATCACTCGGCCTCTCCCGCCCGCCGGTCACCGGGACGCGGCGGATTGCATCAAGCCTACCCTGACAGTTGCGTCGCTTCCGCTGTTCGCAGCGGCGGAATATCGTATCCTAGACGATTCGGTCCGGATGTGCGTGCGATGTTGGACCTTTTCGGCCGTTCCTGGCTAGTCCGCGGCTATCGCGTCGGCGTGTTCCCTTCCTGCGAGCCACTTTTCTGCTTCCAATGCCGCCATGCAGCCAGTGCCCGCAGCGGTGACGGCCTGGCGAAAAATCTTGTCCTGGACGTCGCCCGCAGCAAAGACCCCCTCGACCGTCGTCCGCGTACTGCCCGGTTCCGTCAAAATGTAGCCCTCCGGGTCCATAGCGACCTGGCCCGCGAAGATTGCGGTGTTCGGCACATGCCCTATCGCTATGAACACGCCATCGACCGGCATCGAGGTTACCGACCCGTCTTGCACGTTTCTCAACCGAATGCCGCTGACCACTTCCGGCGACCCACTCCCCTCGATCTCTTCCACCACGCTGTCCCAGACCACATTGATCTTGGGGTGCGCGAACAGTCTCGCCTGGAGGATCTTCTCGGCGCGGAGTGCGTCGCGACGGTGGATCAGCGTCACGCTGTCAGCGTGGTGCGTGAGGTAAAGCGCTTCCTCGACCGCGGTATTGCCGCCACCGACAACCGCGACGGATTTGCCGCGGAAAAAGAACCCGTCGCACGTGGCGCAGGCAGAAACGCCGCGCCCCTGGAGCCGCTCTTCAGATGGCAAGCCGAGCCAGCGCGCCTGAGCGCCGGTGGCGATGATCACGGCATCGGCCAGAAACACGTCGCCTGAGTCGGCAACACACTGGAACGGCCGACGCCGGAAATCGACTCGCGTGATCAGGTCATGGATAATCCGGGTGCCGACGTGCCCTGCCTGGGCGGCCATCTGCTCCATAAGCCAGGGCCCCTGGATCACTTCGGCGAAGCCGGGATAGTTCTCGACATCCGTGGTTATCGTCAGTTGCCCCCCCGGCTCCAGTCCAGCCACGAGTATCGGCTGCAAGCTGGCGCGCGCGGCATAAATCGCCGCAGTGTAGCCGGCGGGTCCGGAGCCGATGATCAGCACTTGAGTACGGTGGGTCTCGGGCATGGCCTATTCCGACAGCAATGGCGAACCATATCGGTCCACATCAGTGGCGGACAAGGAAGCCTGCGCGCGCCCTTGCCGCGGCCGTGCCGTGGAATATCATTGCGCGCGGCCGCCAGGTCAGCCGAAAGTCAGTCCTGCAACGTACTATCAGCGCCCGGAAGAATGCGCGCATCATGAAGGCCCCCCTCGGTGACACGCCCACGCTTGACGCCATCGATCGCCGGATCCTGGCGGAGTTGCAGGCGGATGGCCGGATGACCAATGTCGAACTGGCACGCCGCGCGGGTATCTCGGCGCCGCCGTGTCTGCGCCGCGTTCGCCGGCTTGAGGAGGCTGGCGTGATCCGCGGCTACCATGCGGATTCTGACCCGCAGAAACTTGGGTGGGAGATCACATTCTTCGCCGTTGTCGGGCTCGACAGCCAGAAGGAGGTAGTGCTGGCCGCCTTCGAACAGCTCGTCGCCAATTGGCCGGAGGTCCGTGAGTGCCACATGATCCGTGGCGGCGGGGATTTCCTGCTGAAGCTGGTCGCGCGTGACACATCGCACGAGAACCAGCTGACCCAGCGCTTGACAGGTGCCCCCACCGTCAGCCGTGTGCAGACGCTCCAAACGATCCGGACCAGCCGTTTGCTTAGCGGCGTACCGCTGTGATGGCGGGTCGTGGCATAATGGGCTGATGCCCCAGTCCGCCAGTTCCCTGTTCGATATCCCGCTGCTCGCTCGCCACGCGCCGGTACTGACGGTGGTCGTGCCATGTTACAATGAGCGGCCGAACGTAGCCCCGCTGATCGCCAGGCTCGATGCCGCACTCTATGGCATCCCCTGGGAAGTGGTCTACGTGGACGACAACAGTCCGGACGGGACAGCGGCCGAGGTCCGCCGCATCGCGCAAATGGATGCGCGCGTTCGCTGCATCCGCCGCATCGGTCGCCGCGGCCTGTCTTCTGCCGTCATAGAAGGCGCTTTGTCATCCTCGGCGCAATTCGTCGCGGTCATCGATGGAGACCTGCAGCACGACGAAACCAAGCTGCCCGATATGCTGGCGGCACTTCAGAGCGGCCAGCACGACTTGGTGGTTGGCAGCCGCCACAGTGCGGGCGGCGACGATGCCGGACTTAGCACACGTTGGCGCCATGTCCTCTCGCATGGCGGTATTTGGCTGGCGCAATACTTCCTTCCGATACGCCTCGGTGACCCCATGAGCGGCTTCTTCATGATGCCGCGGCCATTGTTTGAGAGTCTCGCCGGGAATCTGACGGGGCAAGGCTTCAAGATATTGCTGGATCTTGTGCTGAGCGCCCCGGCGCCGCTTCGGGTCCTCGAGATCCCGTTCATGTTCCATGAGCGCACGGCAGGTGAAAGCAAGCTCGATGCGCTTGTGCTGGTACAGTTCGCTGGCCTGCTGCTCGACAAAGTGTTCGGCGGCCTGCTGCCACTGCGGTTCTTGTCCTTCGGATTGGTCGGGGCGCTTGGCGTGTTGGTTCATCTCGCCGTCCTGAGCGTGGTGCTGAAACTGGGTGGCCTTGATTTCGAACCTGCGCAGGTCGTGGCGACGGGCGTCGCGATGGTGTTCAACTTTCAGCTCAACAACGAGATCACCTATCGCGATCAACGTCTGCGCGGGCCACGACTATGGCGTGGGCTGCTCCTGTTCGTGCTGGTCTGCGGCCTTGGTGCAGTAACGAATGTAGGCGTAGCCAAGACGCTTTATGACACCAACACGAACTGGAGTATCGCCGGGGCGATCGGTGCGGTGATCGGAGTGGTCTGGAATTACGCCGTCTCCGCCACACTCGTCTGGCGGTCGCGATAATCCAACTCGAGGCCGGGCGCGCCAAGCAACATGCGATGGGCACTTCCGGCGCTCGTTGGACTGACCGCGCTACGTCTCGTCGTCGCAGCGTCGGTTCCGCTGGTTCCGGACGAAGCTTATTACTGGGTCTGGTCGCGCGCCTTGGCTCCCGGCTATCCCGACCATCCGCCGATGGTGGCTCTCTGGATCAGGCTCGGTACGCTTCTGGCCGGCGATGGCCCGCTGGGCGTGCGCCTGCTTGGGCCCGTCTCGACAGCCGTCAGTACGTTGCTTTTGGTTGATGCGGCCGATCGTCTGTTTCCGGCGTCCAGGCCAGGCATACGCGCTGCGCTGCTGCTGAATGCCACACTGCTGTTCGGCGCCGGCACGCTGCTGATGACCCCGGATGCCCCTCTGATGGCATTTTGGATAGCGACCATCTGGGCCACCGCGCGTCTCCTGGATGGCGGCAGCCGATGGTGGTGGGGGGCCATTGGGCTCTTCTCGGGTCTGGCGATGGACAGCAAGTACACCGCGCTGTTGCTCTGGGGCGGGGTCGGGCTGTGGCTGCTGGTGACGCCGGAAATCCGCCACTGGTTGCGCCGGCCGGCGCCGTGGCTTGCCGCATTGCTCGGGATTGGCGTGTTCACGCCTGTCCTGCTGTGGGAAGCCACGCATCAGTGGCCGAGTTTCACCCGGCAGGGTGCGCGCGTCAGCGTCTGGCACCCCTCGCGCGCTGTCGACTACATGGCGGAACTTATCGGTGGCCAGGTTGGGCTGGCCACACCGGTCATTTTCCTCTTGTGCGCTGTCGGCGTCGTGCAGGTCACGCGGCGAGCGTGGCGTGATCGCGATCCGGCATCGACCCTCCTGACGGCGCTGACGCTGCCGTCCGTGGTGCTGTTCGTGCAGCACGCCATCGGTGATCGCGTGCAGGGAAACTGGCCTGCGCTCATCTATCCCGCGTCGGTGATCGCCGCCGGTGATCTGTGCGGGCGCAGGTGGCAGCGCCTGCGGTGTCCCGGCATTGCGCTCGGGTTCGTCATCACAGCAGCGATCTATCTTCAGGCTGGACTGGACCTGGTGCAACTGCCAATCGGGCTGGATCCGATCGCACGACAGGTTGCTGGCTGGGATCTGCTGGCGGCCGAGGTCGAGGCATTGTGCCGCCAGGAAGGGGCACAATACGTCGCCGCGGACCAATACGGCACAATCTCCGAGCTGGCGCTTGCTCTGCCGCAGAACATCGAGGTCGTGGGGATCGGTTCCAGATGGTCGCTGTTCGATTTGCCCCAGCCCCCGCTCGCCGCAAAGACGGGGATCCTACTGCAGAGCGGCGGCGGCGCACCGGATGACACATGGGACAACTACGTACGTATCCGCACTGTGACACGGCGGCATGGATCGCAAACAGTGGAGCGATTCGCTCTTTACCGCGTCACAGGAGCGATAAAACCCGACGCAGCAGTGGTTTTGCCACGGGCAGCTCTTCCGCCGACTGATTAGCCGGGAATTAAGTTGACGGGTCCACGCTTGCCTCGTTGCGAGCGCCGCATATTCAGACCCATGCGTGGAAATACCGACAGAAGAGGCAAGAACGAAATCCTCATCCGCAAGGAGGAGGTTGTCGAAGGCGGCCATCACGGCGGGTCTTGGAAAGTCGCCTATGCCGACTTTGTCACCGCGATGATGGCGTTCTTCCTATTGATGTGGCTGCTGAATGCCACGACCGAGGAGCAGCGCAAGGGCCTCGCCGACTATTTCAGCCCTAACAGCGTGCTGTCACATAGCTCCTCTGGAATTGGTCAGCCCTTTGGCGGTCGCACCGCGTTCTCGGACGGCGCCATGCTCTCGGATCTGGGGACGACCCAGGTCACCGTCGGCCAGCAGCCGGTGGTGGACGATGTTCAGGATGACGGGTCTGACGTCATCGTGCAGCCGCGTCCGCATCGCGACGATAGCAAGAGCCAGGCGCCCGACCTTGGTGGTCGACCGCCACCCAAGCCGCTCAAGCGGATTGCCCAGAGTGCTGCGCCGGCGGATCCGACCCAAGCCACCGTAAAGCCTCCGGATGGGGCGGAAACATCGCGCCAGCCGACCGAGGCAGAACTGCGGGCCGCAGTTCAACGCAGAGAAAAGGAAGAGTTTGAGCGTGCGGCGCAGCAGGTTCGCGATGCTGTTGCGGGTGATCCGCGGCTGGCAGAGTTGGCGCGCCAGCTTGCGATCGACATGACGCCGGAGGGCCTTCGGATTCAGATTCGCGATGCGGACCGTGAGGCAATGTTCCCGCTTGGATCTGCGGTGCCGAACGACAAGGCGAAGTTGCTGCTTCAGAAGGTCGCAGCGGTGCTTGCGCGCATGTCGCAGGATATATCGATCGCTGGCCACACGGACGCGGCACCGTATGCGGGCACCGGCTTTACCAACTGGGAGCTCTCGGCAGATCGTGCCAACGCCACGCGACGCTTACTGGTCGAGCAGGGCTTGCAGGAATCGCGTGTGCGTAGCGTGACCGGCAACGCCCAGCGCGATCTTGCTATACCAGGTGATCCGCTCGCCGCGGCCAACCGACGCATATCCATTGTTGTGTTGCGGTCGGTCCAGCCGCAATCGCAGGCGCCATAAGGCCGGCCGATGCTGACGATCGGAGCCTTCGTGCTGCTGCTTGCCTGCGTTTTTGGCAGCTACGTCGTATCGGGCGGCAGCTTCGATGTGCTGGTCGAAGCTGTACCGTTTGAGATGTGGACGATCGGCGGCTCAGCCGTCGGTGCCTTCATCATGGCGAACAGCATGCACGACCTGAAGCATGCGCTGGGCAACTTCAAGAAGATCTTTGGCGGCGCTTCATTTCACAAGAAGGACTATGTTGATCTGCTGAGCCTGTTGTATTTCCTGGTCAGGCTCGCCACCACCAAGGGGAATATGGCCCTCGAGCCGCATATCGAGAAACCCGAGGACAGCCCAGCCTTTCAAAAGTTCCCCAGGATCCTGGCAAATCGGTTTGCGAGCGCGATGATCTGCGACTACCTGCGGATGGTCGGGATGAATGCCGATGATCCCAACCATGGCCCGGGAGCTGAAGAAGACACTCAAAGAGGAGCTGCACGCCGCTCACGCCCTACAGAACATGGCGGACGGATTGCCGGCACTTGGCATCGTTGCTGCGGTGTTGGGCGTGATCAAGACCATGTCGCATATTGACCGGCCGCCGGCGGAGCTTGGCGCGATGATCGCGAGCGCCCTGTGTGGCACATTCCTCGGTGTGCTGCTGGCATACGGCCTTGCGGGTCCTTGCGCCTCGCGTCTGCAGGCGGTTGTCGAGGAAGAGGCGAAGTTCTACGAGGTTATCCGCGCTGTGCTGGTCACGCATCTGCACGGCAATGCGCCCCAGGTCAGTGTCGAGTCGGGCCGCAAGATGGTACCAAACCAGCACATGCCGACGTTCCTCGAATTGGAAGAGGCGGTCCAGTCGGTGCAGATCAGCTAACGGTGCATCCTGATCGTCATTTGCTACGCCTTCGTAGGGCGTGTTCGTGGCGTGGAGAGGCAGATGGTGTGACCCGGCACCTATTGCTGTCTTCTGCCTCCCGGCTCCCTTGCCGACGCTGAATCAGATATGACTGTATCCCTTCGAAATGCACTGAAGGGAACCATTTATGTCTGCAAGTCTTGCATCGCTCAAGGCACCCTCGTGGCTCACCGAGTTTCGCGCCTTCATCATGCGGGGCAGCGTGGTGGATCTTGCCGTGGGCATCATTATCGGGGCCGCCTTTACAGGCGTCGTGAACAGCCTGGTGAAGGACCTCATCAATCCTATCCTAGGCCTCATCGTCGGCGGCATCGATTTCTCCAACGTCTTCTTCACCCTCAACGGCCAGCACTACGCGACTTTGGCCGATGCACAGCAGGCAGGCGCCCCGACGCTTAACCTTGGCATGTTCATCAACGCGATCATCAATTTCATTATCATCGGTTTCGCCATCTTCTGGGTAGTGAAGGCACTGACACGTCTACACGTGCGCGAAGACGCGAAATCGACGCCCACCAAGACGGAAGAGCTGCTTGCCGAGATTCGCGATATCCTCAAGGCTCAGCCGGAGACGCAACCAGTGCAGCGCTGATGTTGGTCCGCAGCCACTCGGCCCACGCCAACCTTCTCTGACGTTCGCGGGCCAGCTCAGCAGTCGGCAACTCCGGCTCCACGGGCTATTGCCGATCGAGCCGATCGGACGGAATGTGACCTTGGTTCCTCGGCTCCGGCGTACCCTTTGGGAGGCCCACCGCCCGTGGAAACGCTGTTGGGACGTCCAAACGGGTATGTGAACCACCATGGTCCGGCTTGCAGTGGTCGTGCTTGTACTGCTCGGGTTCGCGGGATGCGCCAATGATACAGGCGGGCGACGCATTGAGGCTGCTTGCACCCTGGTTCGGCTCGCCCGGGTGCCTCTCGAGGCGCGAGGTGACATGCTATTCGTCCACGCGCGCATCGACGGTGAGCCGATCAAGTTGCTGGTGGACACCGGAGCGGAGCGCACGCTGCTCACTGAGGCCACCGTCGACCGCCTGCGCCTGCCGCGCGACTTTCAACATGCGACGCGAACGTTCGGCATCGGCAGTCCAACTGCCACGTGGGACGCCAAACTGCGGAATGGCATCGAGTTAGGAAGTACCGAGTTTCCGGTGGACCGAGTTACGGTTGGTCGCTTTGCGATCAACGAGGCCGCGGGAAACCGTGCCGACGGCCTGCTCGGCGCCGACATCCTGCTGGCCTTCGACATCGATCTGAACCTGCCCGATCACGAGATCACGCTCTACCAGCCCAGGCACGAATGTCCGGATGCATCACCGCCCTGGCGCGAGGCCTATGTCTCGGTCGAGGGGGTCAGCACCCGTCAGGATCGGTTGCTGCTGCCCTTTGAGCTCAATGGCGTGAGTGGCACGGCATTACTGGATACCGGCGCACAGATGAGTTCAATCAGCCAGCAAATGGCAGAACGGGTCGGGCTGCAGGAAGCCGATTTCGCAAGCGATCGCACCGTCATGGCGCACGGCGCCGCACCAGATCAAATCCCGGTCCGGATCCATCGCTTCGCGACCTTCCGCGTCGGTCCGACAGAGATGCATACGCCGGCGCTGCCAGTGGTTCCCATGTCGAGCGGCATGGGCGACGCCCTGATCGGCGGCGATTTTCTCCGCGGGCGACGTGTCTGGGTATCATTTGCGACACAACAGCTTTTCCTGGCTCCGCTTGAGCACGGTCCGTGGCTCGCTGTCACCCGGACCGACGAAACGTCACCTTGAGCCAGGTACCTGATAATTTTTTGCAAGAAGATTCTGCCACCGTCCCGAGCAATGCGCTGAAGATTCTCGTCGCCGACGACCACGTCCTGCTGCGACAGGGTCTTCGTCAACTCCTGGACGATGAGAACCCTGATTAAGAGTTCGTCCAGGCAAATGGCTTTAACACCGCTCTCGAGGCACTTGCCCGGAATGAAGCGGATCTATGCCTGATCGATGTCGGCAAGCCCGACATGTGCGGCGCCGAGAGCTCAGGGAACTCCGGGCAGCGCATCCCGAGACGTCCCCTCGCGCACCAGAGGGTCTCGTCGACCAGCAGAAGCCGCTTGCCGGCAAGCGAGGGGGCGGCACGACCTTCTCCGCCCGGAACCGGCAGCGGCTCGGTCGCTGGGTGCACGTGTACGACCATGGACGTGCCTATACCGACGACGGATTTGTTCTGTGCGATCGGTTGCTGACCTTGGCACAGGATGCGGATCGCGCAGGCCTGCGGCGGGCCGCCGAGAGCCTGTTTGAGCTGGTCGGTGCGGTGCTTGAGCCACACCGAAGCGTCAGCGCAGGCTCAACTCCCAGTCCTCGCCTATTATGGGTGGGCCATAGTCGCTGTGTGGATGGCTGGCCACGAGCCGAAATCCAGCCTGCTGATAGATGGTCCGCGCTGCGACCAGCACGTCGTTCGTCCACAGCGTCATGGTGCGATACCCTGTGCTCCGCGCGAACGTGATGCACTCCGCCACCAAACGTCGACCAATCCCGGCGCCGCGTGCCGAAGGCTCCACGATCAGCAGGCGGAGCTTTGCTTCTGCGGCGGATTGTCGGACCAGGAACACCGATCCCACATTCATCCCGTCGCACTCGGCAATCCAGCAACGTTCGGACGTTGGATCGTGGCTAGCCAGAAAGTCCCCGGCCACACGCGCCACCAGCGCCTCGAAGCGGCTGTCGAACCCGTATTCCTCCGAATAGATCGCGCCGTGGCGCGATATCACCCAGCCGATATCGCCCGGCCGGTGCCGGCGCAGCAACCAGGGCCTGGACCGTGTCGTGGAGGCCAGCAACGTCTCAATCCTTGCCATAGAGGCGACAAGGGCCGCCTGAGACAACTCGGGCAGAGCCGTCAAAAGTGTCGCAACCTCCTCGCGGGCCCGCTGGTCCAACGGGGCGAAGGCGGCGCGGCCGGCCGCCGTCAGCGACAACTGGCTCCGCCGCCGATCGGCTAAAGATGGCGACCGAGCCAGCAGGCCGTTGTGTTCCAACCGTTGCAGAATCCGGCTGAGATAACCCCCATCGAGGTCGAGGTCCCGACACAACTCGGTCGCGGTGGCTTCAGCACGCTGGTCCAACTCATACAGCACGCGCGCCTCGGCCAGAGAAAAGCTGCTGTGCAGCAAGCCTTCCTGCAACGCTCCAATGGTCCGCGTGTAGAAGCGGTTGAAGCGTCGGATGGCAGCAATGCGGCTGTCGAGGGGAGCATGAGCATCCATGACATTAGCATAGATTAACTTGACTACGTCAAGCAACTACCACTTTCAGTGCGATGTGGAGGCGTGGCGGTGATCTGTGGTCCCAAATCGCGCCGATCCCCCAATTTTCTTGGGCAATCGAAACCAACCTGAGGCCGGAGAGTTATTAGCCGCCACACAGCATCTCACGGAGGTCGCCCCAATGTTGGTCCGAACCATTCGCTTGGCTCTACCGACGCTCCTGCTGCTCGCCGGTGCTTCATCAGCCATGGCGCAGTCGGTACAGGTCGTCACGCCGACTGTCGTCCCCGCTTAGTCGACAGTGCTGATCGCGCCTTCGGCGCCACCACCGCCGCTGGTCGAGACGATGCCGGCACCGGGGCCCGAGCAAGGGCGGGTTGTTTACTGGCAGGCCGGTCATTGGATCTGGGATGGCGCGAGTTGGAATTGGCAGCAAGGCCAGTATGTCGAACGGCCATCACCGCAGGCCGTGTGGGAGCCAGGCCGGTGGGTCCAACAGCCATCGGGCGGTTACGTGTGGGTTGACGGGCACTGGGCAGGCTGACAGCTATAGGGCGCGACAGCATGCGCGGCCGGGCGCAAATTCAGCAATCGAGCGGCGGTTGGATCTGACAAGAGGGCATTAGGCCTGAGTTGACGAACGGAGGAGTTTCGCGGCCATACTCATTGGTAGCTCCAGCGAGAAACGGACGCAGACATGAAGCTCCTCTGGTTCCATCTGATGCCCTACACCGAGCTTCCGGACGATTTCCGGCAGACCAATCCATCAGTGTGGGTCGACATCCATTCAACGCTGTTCGACCCGAAGCGCGCGCACCTGATGTACAACGACTTCATGGACGAGATGGAGTTCGCAGCGGACTGCGGCTTCGATGCGGTCTGCTGTAATGAACACCATTCGAATGGCTATGGCCTGATGCCGTCGCCCAACCTGATCGCCTCTGCCGTGTCACGACGAACGCGCGACACAGCAATCTGCGTGATGGGTAATTCGCTCGCCCTCTACAATCCGCCGACGCGCGTCGCGGAAGAGTTCGCGATGATCGACTGCATTTCCGGTGGTCGACTGATTGCCGGGTTCCCGGTCGGCACGCCAATGGACACGTGCTACGCCTATGGCCAGAACCCGAGCCTGCTGCGGGAGCGCTATTACGAGGCGCATGATCTGGTGATGCGTGCGTGGCAGGAGCGCGACACCTTCGCGTTCAACGGTCGCTTCAATCAGCAGCGGTACGTAAATATCTGGCCCCGTCCGGTGCAGCGTCCGCATCCGCCGGTATGGATTCCCGGCGGTGGGTCGATCGAGACATGGCAGTGGTGTGCAAGGATGGACTACGTCTACGCGTATCTTTCCTACTTCGGCTACAAGGATGGAAAGGCGACGATGGACGGATTCTGGGGCGAGATGGCTCGCCTGGGCAAGGATCGGAATCCATATCGGGCCGGCTTCCTGCAATTCGTCGGCGTAGCCGAATCACGCGAGAAGGCGTGGGAGCTGTACCGCGAACCGGCGGAATATTTCTACGGCCGCTGTCTGCACGTCGATCCGATGTGGGCCACGCCGCCGGGCTACATCACCGAGGCGACACAACGCGCCGGTGTCGAGAGCCAGATCGGTCGCGCCGCATCCTCCAGTGCGCGCTCTCGGCAGCGGGCGACGGAGATGCAGGACATCGTTGACATGGGCTACGTCATCATCGGCTCGCCGGACGAGGTGGCCGAGCAACTGACCGAGGTCGCAACGTCGCTGAACGTCGGTCATCTGATGTTGCTGCTCCAGTACGGCAACATGAACAAGGAGCTGACCAAGTACAACACGAAGCTGTTCGCCGAGGCTGTGATGCCGAAGCTGAAGCCCATGTTCGCGGAGTGGGAAGATCGCTGGTGGCCGCAGCCGATGGAGTCAGGTCAGCGGGCAGATGTCCCGGCATTCGTTCCTGGACTGGCCGCGGAGTAAGCGGGCTCCGGAAGCCCCAAAAAGTGCGGGTAACGAGTCGCCAGCGAAGCGCGCTCCGTCAAAGGGGCGCGCCTCGGTTTCCCGCGGTGCAGCTCGGTGTCCCAAGCAGCCTGAGAGGTAAGGACGATGTCTGCGAAGAGTGATTCAAAGCGCCGCACGATATCTCGGCCGTCGGGCGGCTCCATCACTATCCTAGTCTCTGCCTCGGATAGCGGGGGATCGATGAGCATGATCGAAACGCTCTCACCCCCCGGATCAGGACCGACCTATCATAGCCATAGCCGCGAAGACGAAACCTTCTATGTCGTTTCCGGAACAGCAGAAATTCGCCTCGAAGACGAAGGTTTCATCTGCAAACCAGGAGACCACATCTTTGGCCCTCGCGACGTGTTTCACACCTATCGCAACGTGGGACAGGACTTGCTGAAGCTTGTGATAGTTTATTCTCCGGGCGGGTTCGAACAAAGCTTTCTGGACGCTGAAGAGATGCTTCTGGCTGGGAAAAGTCAGGATGACGTAGGGCGCATGTTGTCTGATCGATACGGTCTGACCCGCAGACCCTTACCAAACTGACGCCCGACCTGAGCGTTGGCCTAGGTGCCTTGAACCGTCGCCCGTGTATGGCGGGCGATGACCAGCTCCTCATCGGTGGCGATAGCGTAAGCGGCGAGCGCCGAGTCGGGTCGCGTCAACAATGGCCCGCCGGATTGGTTAGCGGCTTCATCGATCGAAAACCCCAGCCATCGCAGACGATGCAACACCCGCGACCGGATTTCTGGACTGCGCTCGCCGATGCCGGCGGTGAACACCAATCCATCGATGCCTCCCAATGCGGCAGCGAGGGCACCGGCCGTGCGCGCGACGTGATAGACAAAATAGTCCACAGCCAACTTCGCGAGTGGAGCGCTGCTCGCCAACAGCGTACGCATGTCGTTTGACACGCCCGACAGCCCTTTGAGACCACAATCAGCATACAGGAACCGTTCGACGCGGCCGACATCCCAGCCCTTTTGCTGTTGCAGCCACAGAATCACGCCAGCGTCGAGCGACCCCGACCGCGTGCCCATCGGCAGACCATCCAGCGCTGTGAACCCCATCGATGAATCAATGCTGCGCCCGCCAGCGAGCGCGCACATCGATGCGCCCGACCCGAGATGCGCAACCACGACACGCCCGAGCGCAATGTCCGGTACCCTCTCGGCGAGAGCGCCCGCAATGTATTCATACGACAATCCGTGAAATCCGTAGCGACGGACCCCTTCGCGATAAAGCGCGTCGGGGATTGCGAAACGATCCGCGACCGGGGGGTGGCCGCGATGAAAGCCGGTGTCAAAGCACGCCACGTGCGGCAAGCCCGGGAACAGGTCTGACAGCGCTTTCAGCACCGCGACTGCCGGAGGATTGTGCAGCGGCGCCAGCGGCTCCAACGCCTCGATCTTGGACAGAGCGGCGGCATCGACCAGCACTGGCGCGGCCATGTCGGGGCCGCCGTGAACGACGCGATGGCCGAACCCGATCAGTCCGCCTTTATCCAAAGGACCATCCGGCAATTCGGCGAGCAGCGCCAGCGCGGCGGCGTGATCTTTCGTGGTCACCGTCCGGTCGTGCAACACCTTACCATCGGATGCAGCGATCTGCATTCGGCCTTCGCTGCCGATACGTTCGATCTCGCCGCTCTGAAGTCGCGGCAGCGCATCGCCGCCGGCGCCGAACACGGCGAATTTCAAGCTGGAGGAACCGGCGTTCAGTACGCACAGGCGACGATCCTGCATCCCTCTTGGCCTTTCATGTCCGGAGCGTGCATGGTGCCTATCCCGTCACAGACGAGCCCCGGAGACCGCGTCCATGACCAAATTCGGCCTCGCCCAGTCAATCGCCCGCGTGGAGGATCTACGCCTGTTGAAGGGTGTCGGCCGCTACACCGATGATATCGTGCTGCCGGGGATGCTGCACGGAATTGTACTGCGCAGTCCGCATGCCGCGGCCAGCATCGATACCATAGATACCGCAGCGGCGGGATCAGTGCCCGGGGTGAGGGCGATCTATACCGCTGCGGACTTGCAAGCCGACGGTCTCGGCCCCTTGCCCTGCGCTGCACCGGTGCAGAACCGCGATGGATCAGACATGGCGAACCCGCCGCACCTGGCTCTCGCCGATGGCGCGGTTCGCCACGTCGGTGATCCGGTTGCGTTCATCGTTGCCGATACAGCGGCAGCAGCCCGCGACGCCGCTGAATTGATCAGCGTCGACTACACTGTGCAGCCCGCGACCGTTGATCTTGCAAAGGCGACCGAGCCTGGTGCGCCGCTGGTTTGGCCTGAGGCGCGCAACAACATCGTGTTCGACTGGGGCCTCGGGGATCAGGCGGCGACCGACGCGTTGTTCGCCTCGGCGGCGCATGTGACCCGACTGACCGTCATCAACAACCGGGTCGTGGTCGCATCCATGGAGGCGCGTGCGTCGATTGCCGAGTTCGATCAGGCAACCGGCCGCTGGACGCTGTATGCCAACACCCAGGGTGGGTGGCTGATCAAAAATCTGATCGCGGCCGTATTCGCCACCGAGCCAGAGAAGTTCCGTGTCATCACGCCGGATGTCGGTGGCGGCTTCGGGATGAAGGCGTTTCTGTATCCCGAGCACGCGCTGACCTGTTATGCGGCGCGCAAACTTGGACATCCGGTGAAATGGGCCTCGGATCGCGGCGAGGCGTTCGTGGCCGACACGCAGGGCCGCGACAACATCACGACCGGTGAACTGGCCATCGATAAGGACGGGAAGTTCCTCGCGCTGCGCACGCGTAACCTTGCCAACATGGGCGCCTATCTATCCACGTTCGCGCCATACATCCCGACCTTGGCCGGTGGCGCGGTTCTGGCCGGCGTGTATGGCTTCCAGCAGATTTTCGCCAATGTCATCGGCGTATTCACGCATACGGTCCCGGTGGACGCCTATCGCGGCGCGGGCCGGCCGGAGAGCAACTACCTGCTGGAACGGCTTGTCGACGCAGCGGCACGAGAACTGAACATCGATCCGGCCGAGCTGCGCCGCCGCAACATGGTGCCATCATCGGCGATGCCGCACGCGACGCCGGTCGGCAAGACTTACGACAGCGGCGATTTCGCGACCGTGCTGGATGCGGCGCTCAAGCAGATGGACTACGCCAACTTCCCGGCGCGGCGCTCCGAAGCGGCGCGGCGCGGCAAGCGGCGGGGAATCGGGCTTGCGTACTATCTGGAAGTAACCATGGGCGATCCGACGGAGCGCGCAGAAATTCGTTTTGCTGAAGACGGCAATGTTGATCTCTATGTCGGCACGCAATCGACCGGGCAGGGACACGAGACGGGATACATCCAGCTTGCCTCGCAGCGGTTGGGGATCGACGGCGAGAAAATCCGCGTGCGTCAGGGTGATACCGATACCATCCCTGTCGGTGGCGGTACCGGCGGCTCGCGCAGCCTGTATTCCGAAGGCCAGGCGATTTTGATGACGGCCGACACAGTGATCGACAAGGGCAAGCAGGCGGCCGCCGAAGCGTTGGAGGCAGCGGCGGCCGATATCGCGTTCGACGATGGGCGCTTTACCATCGTCGGCACCGACCGTGCGATCGACATCATCGAGCTCGCCGCTATGCAGCGGCGAAAGGCGGCTGCGGGCGAGCAGGCCACCACACTCGATGCCGCCGAAATCGCGACCGTTGCCGAGCATACGTTTCCTAACGGCTGTCACATGGCCGAGGTGGAAATCGATCCTGACACCGGCGTCGTGGAGATCGCGCGGTATCGGGTGTGCGACGACTTCGGCAAGACCGTCAACCCGATGATCGTGCGCGGCCAGGTGCATGGCGGAGTCGCCCAGGGACTCGGGCAGGCATTGGTCGAACGGACCGACTATGATCTGGAAACCGGACAGCTCTTGTCGGGCAGTTTCATGGATTACGCGCTGCCACGTGCCAACGATCTGCCGGACATCGAGGTCGATCTGCTGGAGGTGCCCAGCGTTTCCAACCCGCTCGGGGTGAAGGGCGCCGGTGAGGCCGGTTCGGTCGGCAGCCCACCAGCGCTAATCAATGCCATCATCGACGCATTGTCAGGCGATGGCGTCACGCATATCGACATGCCGGCCACACCGGAGAACGTGTGGCGGGCCATGTCGATGGGACGCGCCGCTTAGTCTGAATCTTCGCCACCGTGTGGGCGCTTGGATGATGCTGGCCCAGCAACCTAAGGTGTACAGCAACCCAAGTTGTACAGGGCGCCCGATGCCCTCACGATCATTAGGATTGTCACCCGCAGCCTGTTCGCCCAAGCTGACGGGGCGCCGGGCCTGGATTGGGTAAAGATCTTGCGTGCCTTACTTCGCCGCATCCGCGACGATCTGCCTCTCCTTGACCCGGGGAGCTGTCTTGGGGAGGCGATCGATGATGAAGTTGGAACTGCGGCGTGGACCAGATCAACCCACTTTAGAAGCCCTTCCGGCGAAGCCATCTTTACGCCGTGAGTTGTTCTGGATGATGGTGTCCGTGCTGATCGGTTTGCTGATCTTTTGCTACTTCGTGGTCCTGCCGAGCGAATAGACTGGCAGTCAGAGCTTCTCACATTGGCTTTAGCCTTGCCGCACACTCCGCGGTTGAAGAACCGCCTGATCGGGAACGCTCCACATAATCGGAAGCCCGGCTAAGCGCTCCTTAAAATTGGAGAAGAGCATTTTCACCCACCAGGGCAAGCTAACGCACGGCACGAGCCACATCGGCTTCGGTCCGGCGCAACACTTCGACGATCGCGGCACGCATTGCCGCTGCGATCGCGGGCGCGTCGTTGGCTGACAGCTTCACATCGGCGCTCTCGGTGCGCTGGAGCAGCACCTTCGTGGATCCGTGGCGCTGGTCCAGAAGCACCAACGCGAGCGCGACATGCACCAGGCCGGCGTTCGGGTCGGCGATGAAAGTCTCAAGCTCGCCTTCGAGCACGTAGTCGGCGTTCAGCCTGCTGCCAGGAGCCACCACTGCAGCAAATAATCCCGAGTCACTTAGCCACTGGCGCAGATCATTCTCCACTGCCTGTGCCGGCGGCACGGCCCATTGCTCGTAATAGTCGACATGAACACTGCCATCTCGCTGCAGCCATCGCAGGCCGCGATCCTCCAGTCCGGGTGCTGCCCGGACGCTGCGAACCAGTAGAACACGACCACGTGCCTTACGCGGCGAGACTGCTGGGCGTTCTACGTCGAGCGGCCAAGCCCTCTGTTGTACGTAGGGTGTCTGCGGCAGCAGCGAACAGCCGGCCAGGCTCACGCCACATGCGACCAACCAGCGTCGCTTCATCGTGCCGGGACCATACTACGCGGCGGCGGTTGTCCGAACACCTGCGCGGGATAGCGCCGCAGCGCATCGCTCATCTCGCGCAGATTGCCGGCTGTCGCCTGCATGTCGCGCAGCAACGGAACCAGTCCCTGCTCCAGATCGGCGGTGCCATTCCCCGCGCGTTGCGCCGTTGCCTGCACCGATGCGATCAGTGCCGGCAGTTTTGCGGTGGCAGTTGCCAACCGGTCGGCTGCGAGGCTGGCATTGTCGATAAGCTTTTGCAGCCTGTCGCCCTGCAGCGTGCCACGCAAAGCGGCCGACGTCTGTCGTATTTCGCCACTCAGACCGGGCAGATCTGCAGTAATGACCGCGTCCCGCGTGGCGCGCAGCAGGTTCGTTGCCTCCTGCAGCGTCTGATGCACATCGCCGCGCCCCAAGGTCGCGCGCAAGTCTACCAGCAGAGCATCCAGATCGTTACCAAGTTTATCGAAGTCCAGCCGATTCAGCCTGGCCAGCACCTGCTGTGCTGCGTCCTGCACCTGGGTGAACGTGCTTGGCATCGACGGGATGTATGTCGCGCGCGGCTGCCATGGCACCACCAGGGTCGGGTAACGCTCCGGATTAGCGAAGTCGAGTTCCAGATAGCTCAGCCCGGTGATCCCTTGCGATGCCAGGCGGACCCGCAAACCCGCGGACACCGCCTGTTGCACGTCGGGCATTTTGCCGGTCTTTGCGGTGTCGACCACATAACGAACGAACACAAGGCGATAGGTGCTGCTCGCGACGTCGAATGGCCGGTCGCTGCCGTATTCCGCACTGACGAGTCCGATATCGGCGACACGACCGATTGTCACCCCGCGATACTTGACCGCTGCCCCAACCTCCAAGCCCTGCACAGATTCGCTGAAATAGGATTCGAAGACCGAACCGCCGCCAATCTGGTTGCCGGTCAGGAACCAGATCATCGCGACAAGCAGTACGACGCCGCCAACGATCAGCAATCCAACACGGAGAAAGATGCCACGACCGAACATCAGGCTGCGGCCACCGCCGGCACTTCGCGACGAAAGAACGCCCGCACGATCGGATGCGGGCTGTCATCGCGCAGCGCACGTGGGTCGCCCTCGGCGATAGCCCCTCCGGCATCCGGATATGCGGCGCGGTCCAACATGATGCAGCGATCGGCGATCGCGAGGATCGATGCAAGTTCATGCGTTACGACGACAAAGGTGGCACCAAGGTCGTGCCGAAGGTCCAGGATCAGCCGGTCGAGCCCGGCCGAGGTGATCGGATCGAGCCCGGCCGAAGGCTCGTCCAGCAGCAGCAATGGCGGATCCAGTGCCATGGCTCGGGCGATGCCGGCGCGGCGCGCCATGCCACCGGATATCTCTGCCGGCATCAGCGGCGCAGCGTCGCCCAGGCCGACCAGCCCCAGTTTGACCCGGGCCACGACCTCGCGCGCATCCGGCGGCAGGTTGGTGAACATCTCCATCGGCAGCATGACGTTCTCGAGCAGGTTCATCGAACCGAACAGCGCGCCGGACTGAAACATGACACCCATCCGTCGCTGCACCGCGCGCAGCGCCGCGTCACCATCCGGCCCGGTGATCGTCCGATCAAAGATCTGGATGCGCCCAGCACTTGGTCTGAGCAGTCCGATAAGCTGTTTCATCAACGTGGATTTGCCGCAGCCAGAGCCGCCAAGGATGACGAATATCTCACCGCGATGCACTGTAAGGGAGACGTCGCGAAATATCGTGCGCCTGCCAAAGCGCTGAGCGACGCCCTGCACGTTGATTATGGGATCGGCGGTCAAAGCTTCAGCCGGTAGAAGGCCAAGGCGAACACGCCATCGAGCGCAATCGTTGCCACGATACCGCCGACCACCGCCGCTGTGGCAGACAAGCCGACGGAACGCGGGCCGACGCCGGTGGCGAGGCCTGCCCGGCAGCCGATCGACGCCACCGCGGTGCCAAAACAGACCGCCTTGAACAGCCCGCCGTACATGTCGCCCGCGGTGACCCAGTTCTGCACCTGCCGGGCGATCGTCACCAGCGGAAAGCCGAAACCGCGCAGCACCGTTGCCATCCCGAGCATACCAGCGATGTCGAGTGCCAGTGTCATCACCGGCATGACCAACATGGCTGCCATGATCCGCGGCAGCACCAGCATGGTCATCGGATCCAGACCCATGGTCGTCAGGGCATCGATCTCTTCATTGACCTTCATCGTGCCGATCTCGGCGGCGTAGGCCGATCCGGTACGTCCGGCCAGGATCACCGCGGCCAGCAGCGGACCCAGTTCCCGCAACAGACTAAGAGCGACCAAGTTCGCAACGAAGATGTCGGCACCGAACCGCCGCATGGGCACGGCAGATTGGAAGGCGAGAATGAGGCCGATCAGAAATCCAAGCAGCAACACCAGGGGCAGCGAGCGCACGCCGGCCTGGTCGACGTAGCCAAGCAGGTCGGGCATCCGCAGCATTCGGTGGCGCCTGGGCAGCGCGAAGGCCGCAACCGCCGCCTCACCGATGAAGCTGATGCTCGCAGCCACCAGCCTTACTGCGGTCGCGGCAACCTGCAGGGAGCTGACACGCGGCCGCGGCTCGCTACGCGCGGCAGCAAGACTGGCGAGGCGGGCCCTCCCGAGCAGCGCGAGCAACCACTCTTGCGCTCCGATCAGTTCCGCTTCGTCCCCGTGCGCTTTCTCCATTGCCGCCAGAAAGGCCGCCCCGCTCATGTCACCGGCGGAGACCTGCGACAGATCGAACACCAAGCTGTGACCGCTCGCCGCCTGGGTCGCCCTCATCCCGATATGCCAAATCGCGCCGATAGACGCGGCATCCAGCCTGCCGCCGAACACCAGCACGGCGCGGCCCTCACGTTGCTCGGTCGATAGCCGAGCGGCCGGGTTCAGTGTGTCAGCCAACTTTCGAAGCGCTGCCTTAGCTTCGTGAGATTGTCACGCCAAAACCCGGCATCAATTCGCACCCCAGCACTCAGATTTGCCGGTGCGGTCGGTGAAAGCTGTGCCGCCTCCGGGTTCGGCCAGTCATTGGCGCCCTTGGCAAGGCCGCCATCCCCGGAAACAAGAACCAGTCGCCCCTCGATTGCCGGCGTCCCCATGAAGTACAGCAACTGCAGAGCCGGCCGCACGTTGGGACTTCCCTTCAGCACAACCCAACTTTGCACTTCATACAGACTGGCCGTCCATTGCAGCCCAAAATTTCGGTGCTCGTTCCGGTTCACGGTGGTGATATCCGATGCGGACGCACTCGTCATCAGCACGTCGCCTGTCGCGAGGATGTGCGCCGCCTCGGCATCGTCCTGCCACCAGACGATGTAGGGTTTGAGCTGGTCAAGCTTGCGGAATGCTCGGTCCACCCCGTCGGACGTACCCAGCACCTTGTAGACGTCACCCGGCGACACGCCATCCGCCATCAGGGCAAACTCAAGATTGCCGCGGACGCCTCGGCGAAGACCGCGCTTGCCCGGATACTTCGCAACATCCCAGAAGTCGGACCAGCCCGGTGCGGCGGGGAATTTGTCGCGATCCCAGGCGAGCACGGTGGTGGCGACGTTGGCCCCCACGCCACAGTCGTGAACGGCCAGCGGCAAATAGTGATCCTTGCCGCCAATTGCCGACCAGTCGAGCTTCTCGAACAGGCTCTCCGAACACCCGGTTGCCAGTTCATCGGCATCCACCAGCACGAGGTCCCACGTGTTGTCGGCCGCCTTCACCTGGGCGCGCAGCGCATCAAGGCCGCCCTCCCAGCGGGAGGACTGCACTATAATGCCGGTCGCTGCGATGAACGGCTGTATGAAGACCTTGTCGATCGCTTCCTGTCCTGGCGGAGGCACAACGACGCTCAGGTCTCGGGCCGCGGCCTGGCCGCAACACAGGACGAGCATCGCCGCAACGGCCAGAAGCGAGCGAGCATGCATCAAATATTGGCTCCGGGTTCCTGCCAGGCAGCGGGATGTCTACAATCGGCGAAAATGACCGGAAACAAAAGCGGGGGCCGGGTGCCGCGCGCAGCTTTGCGCTGTCATGGTGGACAGGCTAGATGCGGCCGCCATCCTGGAGAAGGTCATGCAAGATGAACCGACGGTGATCGCCCGGCGCGACGGGCGGGTGGGGCGAATCACACTGAATCGTCCTCACGCGCTCAACGCGCTGGACCTGGGGATGATCCGCGCCTGCGCCCAGGCGCTGGAGGCGTGGCGTAATGAGCCGCAGGTCCACGCCGTGGTCATCGAGGGTGCCGGCGACCGGGCGTTCTGCGCCGGCGGCGATATCCGCGCGCTGCGCCAGTACGAGCTGGATGGCGAGCACCACAAGGCGGAAACGTTCTTTCGGGAAGAATACGAACTGAACCTGATGATCGCCACTTACCCGAAGCCGTACATCGCACTGATCGATGGCATATGCATGGGTGGTGGTATCGGGGTGTCCGTGCATGCGGCCTATCGCGTCGCCACCGAGCATGCTGCGTTCGCCATGCCGGAGACGGCGATCGGCTTCTTTCCCGATATCGGCGCGACCTTCTTCCTCCCGCGATTGCCGGGCGAAGTCGGCACGTATCTCGGCCTGACGGGCGCCCGGATGCAGGGTGCGGACGCCGTGCATGCCGGCCTGGCGACTCATTTCACGTCGCGCACGGACCTGAACGCACTGTCGCGCGCGATTGCTGCCGATGGTCCCGGCGTATTGGGAGCGTACGCCGCGCTGTTGCCGGAGTTCTCGCTGGCCGGTCAACGGGACGCGATCGATCGATGCTTCGGTGCCGACAGCGTCAGTGAGATCATCCATGAGCTGGAGGTGCTGGGCGATGTTTGGGCAACCAAGACGCTGGCCACGCTGCGCACAGTATCGCCATCGGCGCTTTGCTGGACCCTCAAGGCGCTGCGCCATGGCGCCGCCATGACGCTCCCGCATTGCCAGGCAGGCGAGTTGGCGTTGACGCGGACAGCAATGCGGCACCCCGATTTCGCGGAAGGCGTCCGCGCGATGGTTGTAGACAAGGATCGCAGGCCGCGCTGGCAGCCGGCGCGCATCGAGGACGTTGATCCAGATACTATTGCCGAGATGTTCCGCTGACAGGGCTACCGCCGGACGGATCATAACGGACCAGCGAAGCGTGCCGCCGCTCGCTTGGCAGACACAGCGCCGCAAGCGCTGGCGCTACATCGGAGGGCCGCGGCAAGGTGGTGGGATCTTCGCCCGGCATCGCCCGGCTCCGCAGGCGCGTCGCCGTTGGGCCTGGATCGTATAGATTCACCAGCAAGGGCGTGATGCGGACCTCGTCTGCCCAGGTCAGCACAAGGTGTTCCATCGCCGCCTTCGTGGCGCCGTAAGCTCCCCAATAGGCTTTGGGCTCGCGAGCCCGCTGGTCGGTGAGAAATGCCGCACGCCCGCTGGGCGCCTGCCGCAACAGCGGATCGCAGGTGCGGATCAGATGCCAGACAGCGTTGAGGTTGACGGCGAGTACGTCGGCCCAATCATCGGCCAGGATGTGCGGCACGGGCGTCAGGCGACCAAGCGAGCCTGCGGCATGCACCAGTGCATCCAGCCGGCCGAAGCGCTGGTAGAGGCTGGGTCCGATCGCATCGACCTGCGCCCCGTCCGCCAGGTCGAGAGGCAGGAGCGTCGCGCTGCCGCCAACCATTTGAATCGCATCGTCGGTTTCTTCCAAACCACCCTGGGTCCGCGCGGTGATCACGACATGCGCGCCAAGCTGTGCAAGCCGTATCGCGACCGCGGCACCGATGCCGCGGCTGGCACCGGTGACAAGGGCGACGGAGTTGATCAGCGGTGGCAAAGCGCCGGCCTAATGGCTCTCCGCGAGCAGGCTCAGCTGCCGTTCGGAATTGTCCGCCTGGTCTGGCAGGTTGATCGGGTAATCGCCGGTGAAGCAGGCATCGCAATAGTGCGGTCGTGCCGGATCTCGTTTCGGTTTGCCAAGCGCACGATACAGTCCGTCGATCGAGATGAACGCCAGACTGTCGACACCGATCTGATCCCCCATCTCCTCCACCGAGTGTCGCGCCGCAAGCAACTCGCCGCGTTCCGGTGTGTCGATGCCGTAGAAGCAGGAATGCGTAGTTGGCGGCGATGAGACTCGCATGTGCACTTCGCGCGCGCCCGCCGCGCGGACCATCTCCACGATCTTGCGACTGGTCGTGCCTCGCACGATCGAGTCGTCCACCAGAATGACGCGCTTGTTCTCCAGCACCGGCCGATTCGCCGAGTGCTTCAGCTTCACCCCGAGGTGGCGGATGTGGTCGGTGGGTTCGATGAAGGTTCGGCCGACATAGTGATTGCGGATGATACCAATCTCGAACGGGATGCGGCTTTCCGCCGCGTATCCCATCGCGGCAGGAACGCCGGAATCCGGCACCGGCACAATGACGTCGGCCGAAACCCCACTCTCACGCGCGAGTTCGGCGCCAATACGCTTGCGGGCGTCGTAGACCGGCGTCCCCTCCATCACCGAGTCGGGACGCGCGAAGTAGATGTATTCGAAAACGCAGAACCGCTCGCGCGCGCGGCCGAATGGCTTGATGCTGTGGACACCCTGGTCGTTGATGACCACGACCTCGCCAGGTTCCACATCGCGCACGAAATTGGCGCCAACGATGTCGAGCGCACACGTCTCGCTCGCCAGCACCCAGCCGCCAGTGCCCTCGTTGCCGATGCGTCCGAGGATCAACGGCCGTACGCCCAGCGGATCGCGGACACCCATCAGTGCCTCGGTTGATAAGGCCACCAGAGAATAGGCGCCGACCACCTGCTTCAGCGCGTCGATCAGCCGATCGACGACAGTGGAATAGAGGCTGATCGCGATCAGGTGGACGAACACTTCAGAGTCGGTGGTGGACTGGAACAGGCAGCCGCGTCGCACCAGTGTCCGACGCAGCACGTGTGCGTTGGTCAGGTTGCCGTTGTGCGCCACTGCGAAGCCGCCGAACTCGAAATCTGCATACAGTGGTTGCACGTTGCGCAGGATCGTCGCACCAGTGGTGGCATACCGATTGTGGCCGATTGCCGATGTTCCCGGCAGCGACGCAATCACCCGCGCATCGCCGAAATTGTCGCCGACCAGACCCAAGCCGCGGTGGCTGTGAAAATGCCTGCCATCGTAGCTCACAATGCCGGCCGACTCTTGGCCACGATGCTGCAAGGCATGCAATCCGAGCGCGGTCACGGCCGCCGCATCCGGAACGTTCCAGACGCCAAACACGCCGCATTCCTCGTGGAATTTGTCGTCATGCGGTGAGGTCACGGGCATATGCATGCTCTCCCGATCTAGCGGCTCACCGCTCTTCCCTGCGGGATCGCCTGCATCAGCGCGGCGGCGGTTGTCTCACGGCCAAGCGGCGGAGGATAGAGCCGCGGGCGGAAATCCGCCGGCAAGCGTTCCACCACCCACCGGGCGCCCTGATACACCGGCCACATCGATTCGGCTTTCAAAACGACGTCTGGCCAGCGATCCACCTGCACCACCATTCCCATCGCGATATAGGCAAGGATGACGAGGACCGCACCCCGCACCAGGCCGAATACCAGACCCATGCTACGGTCAACGCCGCCCAGAACCGAGCCGCGGACCAGTGCGCTGATCCAACGCGATATCAGCAACAGCACTATCAGTGCGACGAGGAACACTGCGGCAAAAGCGACGGGATCAACCCACGGGGACTGGCCGAGCCATTGCTGGAATTGTGGCCGCGCCCTGGGCAGCACCCAAACACCGACGAAGATGGCGCCGACCCAGGCCGCCAGCCCGAGCACCTCGCGCACCAGTCCGCGCATGAAAGCGAGCAGCGCCGATATCACCAGCACCGCCAGGATAACGAGATCCACCCAGGTCATCTGCGCGCCCGAACCTTCTTCCCCGGCAGCTTATCGGCCGCAAAATGGCCAGCGCCAAGGGCAAGGCACCTGCCGGACAGTCATCCTTTCGGAAAGGCCTCGACCAGATCGGCGATATGGCCGATCTCCGTTAGCTCCAGGCCATTGGGTTGGACGGGCGGCCGATTGCCTCGCGCTACCCGCCGCGGCAGCGTTGCCTGGGCAAATCCAAGCTTGGCCGCTTCTTTCAGGCGCGCGTCAACCTGGGCGACCTGGCGGACCTCGCCCGATAGGCCGATCTCGCCGAAATAGATCATCCCGGCGTTGGTTGGGGTTTCGGTGGCCGCCGATATCAGGGCGGCCGCGACTGCAAGGTCGGCCGCCGGCTCACCCACCCGGAGGCCGCCAGCCACGTTCAAATAAACGTCGGTGGCGCTCAGGCGCACGCCGCCGCGAGCCTCCAGCACCGCGAGCAGCATCGGCAACCTGCCGCCGTCCCAACCGATCACGGACCGGCGGGTTTGGCCGACTGGGTTCGGCGCGAGCAATGCCTGCACCTCCACCAGGACAGGGCGGGTGCCTTCGACCCCGGCGAAGACGGCACTCCCGGCAATGTTGCCGTGTCGTTCGGCTAGGAACAGAGCCGAGGGATTGGCGACCTCGGCCAGACCTCGATCGGTCATCTCGAACACGCCGATCTCGTCGGTGGCGCCAAAGCGGTTCTTCACCCCGCGAAGGATGCGGAACTGGTGCCCACGGTCGCCTTCGAAATACAGCACCGCGTCGACCATGTGCTCCAGCACGCGCGGACCGGCAATGGCTCCGTCCTTGGTCACATGGCCGACCAGAACCACAGCAAATCGCCCGGCCTTGGCGAGTTGGATCAGCTCGAAACTGCAGGCGCGCACCTGCGCGACCGTGCCGGGTGCGCTGTCGATCGAGTCGAGCCACATGGTCTGGATCGAATCGATCACGACCAGCGCCGTATCGCCTGCGGTACGCAGACTGGCAGCGATGTCGCGTAGATTGATCGCCGCCGCGAGCTCAAGCGGCGTATCCTGAACGCCAAGCCGGCGAGCACGAAGGCGCGTCTGTTCGATCGATTCCTCGCCGGAGATGTAAAGCACCCGGCGTCCGGTACGGGCTAGCGCTGCCGCTGCCTGCAACAGCAGCGTGGATTTGCCGATCCCTGGATCGCCGCCGACCAGAATGGCGGAAGCCGGAACCAGTCCTCCTCCCAACACCCGGTCCAGTTCGACAATTCCCGTCGGGCAGCGAGGCGGCAACTCGGCGCTGCCATCCAGATTGACGAAGTCGACCGGGCGACCCGAGCCCTTTGCCGCCGGACCCGGACGGGAGGCGACGGTTTCCTCGATGATCGTGTTCCACTCGCCGCAGCTCTCACAACGGCCCGCCCATCTGGGATGCACCGCACCGCAGCTCTGACAGACGAAGCGTGATACCGACTTTGCCAATGCTTCAGTTGCGATTGGCGGTCAGCATCACCTGGCCGCCGGCTCCGCCATCGACAGTGCTGATCGACAACAGCCAGCTCCTGGCGCCCTTGGAGGCAACGTATTCTCTGTGTCGCAACAGCCTCTCCTCCGAATCACGCTTCTCGGCCGTCATACTGAAGCTGATACTGGCGTCGCTCATATTCTTTTCGAAGTCATGTACGGTCCTGGCGCCGCTCGCCCGTTGGGCGATCACGGAGCAGGAACCACCATCCTCTGAGACCAGGACGAATTTTCCGTCCTTGTTCGACGCATCGAATACAACGCCTGGACGGCCGTAGAGAAAGCGATCGCGGATCGCTGCCGGTAACTCAGGCAATGCGAACTTCCGGGCCCATTGGCGAAGGCCATCTTTGTCACCAGCAAACTGGAGACAGCTCTGCATGAACAGTCCGCTCACCTGTGCGGACGCGGTGTCCAGGAGGTTGCCCGCCCAAGGTCGCGGGGCACCTGCGATGAGCCCCGCGATTAGGGCAATGATGAACCAGCCAACCCGCATCACGACTCTATCCCCGGGCCGTTCACGACAGGTTATGTCTGAACCTACCAACGCGGTATGTGTTTGCACGCTCTTCGGCGATTTCGGGTCTTAGCGACGCAATTCCATTTGGATCGGCCCCTCGCGACGTCCGTGGGTGAACTGGTCGACAATCGGGTTGCCGCTGTCCACCAGATCGCTCGCCGGCCCGCTCCAAATGATCCTGCCTTGATGGATCATGGCGGCCGCGTCGCCGATCCGACGGGCGCTGGCAATATCGTGGGTGATGGCCACTGCCGTGCTGCCGAGCTGCTTCACGCACCTGACCACCAGATCGTCGATCACAGCTCCCATGATCGGGTCGAGGCCGGTCGTTGGCTCATCGAAGAACATCATGTCGGGTGTGGCAGCGATCGCGCGCGCTAGCGCCACGCGCTTCTGCATGCCGCCCGAAAGTTCTGCAGGGTATAGGCTGCCAACACTCGCCGCGAGCCCGACCTGGGCAAGAAACTCAGCCGCCTTCTTCGGACCGTCGGAGCGTGCGATCTTGCGTTGAGCGAGCAGGTTAAAAACCACGTTCTCCCAGACCGAGAGGCTGTCGAACAAAGCACCGTTCTGGAACAACATGCCAATACGAGAGCGAACCGCCTCCTGCTCGCGCCTGGGAAGCGAGAGGATGTCTGTTCCATCGATTTCGATGGTGCCGCCGTCTGGCTCTAGAAGACCAAGGATGCATTTCAGCAGCACGGACTTGCCCGTACCCGAGCCGCCGATCACCACCATCGAGGTGCCGGACATGATATCGAGATCGATACCGTCCAGAACGAGCTTTTCTCCGAACGACTTTCGGACATCACGCAGGCGGATCTTAGGCGTCATGCGACACGGGACCACATGACGGAGCGGGCAAACAGGGTCTCATCGTGCGAAGAACATCTCGGTCAGCACATAGTCGAACGCGAGGATCAGAATGGAGGCGCTGACCACGGCGGCGGTTGTGGCGGCGCCGACGCCTTCGGCACCGCCACGACTGTTGTACCCTTGGTAGCAGCCCATCAGTGTGATCAGGAACCCAAACACCGCGGCCTTTGCCAGACCGGAGGTGACATCCATCGCCTGCATGAAGTCGAGCGTGTTCCGCAGATACGTGTCGACGTTGAAGCCGAGCTTCAGCGTCGACACGATAAAGCCCCCGAGTACACCCAGGATATCGGCGACCACAACCAATATCGGCAATGCAATGATGCCGGCTAGCAGTCGAGGAGCGACCAGGTATTTCATGGGATTGGTCGAGAGCGTCGAAAGAGCGTCGATCTGGTCTGTCACTCGCATGGTGCCGATCTCGGCCGCCATGGCGGCACCGATGCGGCCGGCCACCATGAGACCCGCAAGTACCGGTCCGAGCTCACGGGTGATCGACAGCACGACCACATTGGCGATCACGCTTTCGGCAGAGAAGCGCGCAAAGCCGGTATAGGACTGCAACGCCAGCACCATGCCCGTGAAGACCGCGGTGAGCGCGACGACGGGCAGGCTGAAATAGCCGATCTCCAGCAGGGCACGACCGAACAGCCGCCCGTACCACGGCGGCCGCACCAAGTGCGATAGGCCAATTCCTGCGAACAGCGCCAGCGCGCCGGCAACCCGGCACGCGCCGATGATGCCCCGCCCGATTGCGGCAAGGCTGTCAAGGATGAGGTTCACGCCGACTTGTAGATCCGGTGGAACCGGTGGCCCAGCGATGTCAGCATCTCATAGCCGTTGGTGCCGGCCGCGGCAGCAAGATCGTCCGGGGTCTGAGCAGGGCCGATGATCTCCAGCCAAGCCCCAGGAACCACCTTCGGGGTCGTGGTCACGTCGAACGTGGTCAGGTCCATGGACACACGGCCTACCAGTGGGACGGGACTGCCGTCAAAGTAGGCGTGGCCGCGATTGGAAAGGCTGCGATGCAGCCCATCCGCGTAACCGATCCCAGCAGTGGCGATGCGGCGACGCCCCGGCGCCTGCCAGGTCGCGTTGTACCCGACCGTCTGGCACGGGCCGATTTCGCGAACCGCCACGACGCGGGCGGTCAAGCGCACGGGCAGCGTCATAGGGTTCTTCTTGGCAAGCGGAGTTGGGTTGATGCCGTAGAGAGCGGCACCGGGGCGTGCCAGATCAAAGCCGAAACGCGGCCCCAGGAACATGCCGGACGAGTTGAGCATGCTGCGGGGCGCCCGCGGCAGCCCCGCGCATGCCTCGCCAAAGCGCTGCAGCTGCAACCCGTTCAACGGATCGTCCGAGACCTCGGACGATACCAGGTGTGTCATGATGTAAATGAGTTCGATGCCGCCAAGACGTGCATGGTCCTGCTGCAGCACTGTGAGCTCACGCTGGTCCAGACCAAGCCGCGACATACCGGTATCGACATGGAGAATGGCCGGCAGCCGGCGTTCGACTGCCCCGGCCGTGGCACTCCACCTTTCGATCTCTACGAGCGAGCCAAGCACCGGGACGATCTCGCAATCGAGGTAGTCATGTTCGCTCCCAGCAATCAAGCCACCGAGCACGGCGACCATCGCCTCGGGCACAATCGCGCGAATCGCAATCGCTTCGTCCAGCAGAGCGACGAAAAAATGCCGGCAACCCGCCGCATACAAAGCTTGCGCAACGGGAAGCGCACCAAGACCATAGCCATCGGCCTTGACGACGCCGGCAACCGGCCCCGACGGATGCATGGTGCACAACAGTCGCCAATTGGCGACGACGGCGGCGAGATCGATCTCGAGTATCGCTCCGGCGCGCTCAGCCTTCGACATGCGCTGAATGCACGCGGTCTAGGTCGGCGAAGCGGGTGAACTCCGCCTCGAAGAACAACTGGATCGTCCCGGTAGGGCCGTGCCGTTGCTTGGAGATGATCAGATCCGCCTGATTGTGAACGCGCTCCATCTGGCGGTGCCATTCGTCCATCGCCGCCTGAAACTTTTCCTCGTTGTCGAACGCGGCCAGCTTCGGCATTCGCTGCTCAAGGTAGTATTCATCGCGGTAGATGAACATCACCACATCGGCGTCCTGCTCGATCGTGCCGGATTCGCGCAGGTCTGCCAGCTGCGGGCGCTTGTCCTCGCGAGTCTCGACCGCGCGCGACAGCTGCGAGAGAGCCAGCACCGGGACATCGAGTTCCTTGGCGATCGCCTTGAGACCCTGGGTGAGCTGACCGATCTCCAGCACGCGGCTTTCGGGCCTGGTACCAGCGGCAGGACGCATGAGCTGCAAGTAGTCGATGACAATCAGGGCAAGGCCCTTGGTGCGCTTCAGCCGTCGCGCACGCGTGCGCAACGCAGACAACGTGATCGCCGGCGTGTCGTCGATCTCGATCGGCAAAGAGGCGATCTCGCGCGAGACCTGCACGAACCTGTCAAAGTCACGCTGGCTGATGTCACCGCGGCGGATTCGATCACTGGAGACCTGTGCTTCTTCGCTCAACAAACGAGTCGCCAGCTGTTCGGCACTCATTTCAAGGGAAAAGATGCCGACTGCGCGCCTGGCAGTCGCGTTCGGATCGGTCGTCTGGGTCTCGGCCACCAGCGCCTTGGCCGCGCCGAAGGCAATCGCCGTGGCAAGCGAGGTCTTGCCCATGCCTGGTCGCCCGGCGAGCACGATGAGGTCCGACCCATGCAGGCCGCCCATCTTGGCATCGAGATCACGCAGGCCGGTGGTGAGACCGGAAACATGGCCAGTGCGGTTGAAGGCGCGTTCTGCACCTTGGATAGCCGCGGTCAGCGCCCGGTCGAAGTTAATGAACCCGCCGCCGGCCGAACCGTCGGTGGCAAGCTGGAACAGCGAGTGTTCGGCAGATTCGATCTGCCGCGCTCCATCCAACTCGGCGTCAGCACCGAACGCGTTGTTGACGACTGTTTCGCCGATATCGATCAGTTGGCGGCGCAGCCAGGCGTCGTGGATGGCACGGCCGTATTCGCCAGCATTGATGATGCCGACCATCGCCGTGAGCAACTGGGCAAGGTAGGCTGTGCCGCCGACCTCCTCTAATATGCCTGAGTGCTCGAATTCCGCTTTGAGCGTGACGGCGTCGGCCAGCTGGCCGGCCTCGATCCGACGCGCGATCGCCTGGTATATGCGGCCGTGGATCGGATCGGCGAAGTGCTCGGGTGAGAGAAATTCCGAGACCCGCTCATATGCGCGGTTGTTGGCCAGTAATGCGCCGAGCAGCGCCTGCTCCGCCTGTACGTTCGACGGCGGCAGACGTTGAGATAGGCCAAGGAGTGGCGAATCGATGGTGTTCACTGCCTGCGCAGCATAGGCTCTTACGCAGGAAATA
>JBKPSV010000032.1:0-9531 GCA_046735215.1 Pseudomonadota bacterium
ATGGGAGGGCGCCCGCATGTCAGGAACTCAGAACGGCAGAAGTCCCCGCTCGGTGGCGCTGGTTGGGCCTTACAGCGGCGGCAAGTCCACGCTGTTCGAGGCGCTGATGGAGACAGCCGGAACACCGGTGAAGCGGCCGGCTGACCCGCGCAATCGCCCGGCCACCACCGAGATCCGATTGGGCCACTGCTCTTACCTCGGCGATCCGTGGACCGTGTTGGATTGTCCAGGGTCGGTCGAATTTTCCTACGAAACCAGCTGCGCATTGGCGATGGTCGACCTGGCGGTTTTGGTCTGCGAGCCGGCACCCGCCCGCGCGTTGACGGTGGCGCCGATGTTGAAGCAGTTGGCGGACGAAGGCGTGCCGCACATCCTGTTCATCAACAAGATCGACACGCTGGAAGGCAGCGTGAGCGACACGCTCGCTGCGCTGCAGGCTTACGCGAAGTCGCCGCTGGTGCTGCGCCAGGTGCCGATCATGCACGGCGAAGCGGTCAGCGGCTATGTCGATGTCGTGAGCGAGCGCGCCTACCGCTATCGCAAGGGACAGGCTTCGGAGCTGATCCAGATACCCTCCGAAATGCAGGACGATGAACAGGACGCGCTCAACAAGCTGGTCGAGGTGCTGGCGGATCGCGACGATGCGCTGCTGGAAAAGGTGCTGGAGGATGTGAAGCCGACCACGGCCGAGATCTACAACGATCTGCGGAAAGACCTGGCGGCGGGCGCGGTGATCGAAGTGCTCCTGGGGTCGGCGGAGAACGCTGGCGGCGTGCGGCGCCTGTGGAAGGCACTGCGACACGATACGCCGATGGCTACGGAGACCGCCGCGCGCAAGGACATCGAGCCTGATGGTCCGCCGCTGGCGCAGGTGTTCAAGACCGTGCATGCCGGGCACACGGGCAAGCTGTCCTACGCCCGTATCTGGCGCGGGCAGATCAAAGACGGCGCAACACTCGGCGGTACACGACTGGGTGGCATCTATCGGATGCCGGGTGGCGAACTTGCGAAGATACCCGAAGTGGCTGAAGGCGAGATTGTCGCGCTGGGACGATTGGAAGGAGTGCCGACCGGCGCCACGGTTGCACCTGGTGCGACGCCAGAGCAGTTGGCGTTCCCCGCCGCACCGGATGCGGTGTACTCGTTGGCGATCTCGACGTCAGACCACAAGGACGACGCCAAGTTGAGCGGCGCGCTGCAGAAACAACGCGAGGCGGATCCTACGCTGACGCTGGAGCAACAGCAGGACACCAGTGAGACGGTGCTGTTCGGTCAGGGCGAGATGCACCTCAACTCGACCGTGGAGCGGCTGCAGCGCGATTACGGACTGAAGGTCAACACGCACAAGCCTCAGGTCGCGTACAAAGAAACGATTCGCCGGCCGGTGCATCAACACGGCCGTCTGAAGAAACAAAGCGGCGGCCATGGGCAGTTTGCCGACGTGAAGATCGACATTGCGCCGCGGGAGCGGGGCGAGGGCTTCGCGTTCGTCGACAAGATCGTCGGCGGTGCTGTGCCGCGCAACTTCATCCCGGCTGTGGCGGAAGCCGCGGAGGAGTCGGCGAAGAAGGGACCGTTCGGCTTCCCGGTGGTGGACATATCAGTGACGCTGGTCGACGGCGGCTTTCATTCGGTGGACAGCTCCGACATGGCGTTCAAGACAGCGACCAGCCTGGCAATGAAGGAAGGGCTGACAAAGGCCGAGCCAATCCTGCTCGAGCCGGTCGATCACGTGACGATCAGCGTGCCGAACGAATTCACTCCCCGCGCGCAACGTCTACTGACCGGACGGCGTGGGCAGATCCTTGGGTTCTCCGAGAAGGACGGTTGGCCCGGCTGGGACGATGTTGTTGCACTAGTACCAGAAGCGGAACTGCATGATCTGATCATTGAGCTGCGCTCGCAGACGCTCGGTCTCGGTACCTATCGGCGCAAGTTCGATCATCTTGCGGAATCGCGTGCCGAGGTCAGGCGCGGGGCCGCGTGATGCAAGCCAAGCTCTTCGATCTGGCCGGAAAAGTGGCGCTGGTCACTGGCGGCAATGGCGGCATCGGGCTTGGCATGGCGCAGGGGATGGCCTCCTGCGGCGCGTCGATTGCGATTGCCGGTCGCAACGCGGACAAGGCGGGCCCTGCGCTCGCCTCGCTTCGCGAGCTCGGCGTACGCTGCACGTTCCTGGAGGGCGACGTGACCAAGAAGGCGACCTGCGTGAAGCTGGTCGCCGACACGGTAGAGCAATTCGGGCGGATCGATATTCTGGTGAACAATGCCGGCACCGCCATACGCAAAATGCCGCAGGAATATTCGGAAGATGAATGGCGCGAGGTGCTGGACACCAATCTGACCAGCGCATTCCTGTGCTCGCAGGCAGCGTATGCGCCGATGAAGGCCGCCGGCGGTGGCAAGATGATCAACATCGGCTCGATGATGTCGCTGTTCGGCGCGCCCTACGCGACGCCTTATGCGTCAAGCAAGGGGGGCATCGTGCAGATGACGCGCGCGATGGCAACGGCGTGGGCGAAGGACAACATCCAGGTCAATGCCGTGCTACCTGGATGGATCGACACCGACCTGACGCGCCGCGCTCGCCGCGAGGTGCCTGGGCTGCAAGAACGCGTGCAGGATCGCACACCTGCCGGGCGCTGGGGCGATCCGACGGATATGGCAGGAATCGCCGCATTTCTCGCCAGCCCGGCCTCAGATTTCGTGACCGGTACGGCGATCCCGGTGGACGGCGGCTATTCGATCGGGATGTAGGCCACCCGCTATTTCCGCCACCCGGAGACGCGCTTACGCGCGTTTGCCGAGCCTGGGCACCGCTGCACAAACGCATTCTTAATCGATCAAGAATAAGCGCGACCCGTGGACCGGTGTCGTGTCGGGGGGCGGCCAATGATTGCCTGCTTGCCCCGCGACCTTCATCCGGCCGTGGAAGGAATGCGACCATGGACGAAGCCAGCCGGCCGTCGGCGCCAGCGCCGCGCCCTCGCCTCACCGACCGCATTGGCATCGTGCCTCGCCTGCTGATAGGTGCGCTCGGGGCTCTGGTCGCGACCGCTGTCGCCGTCCAGTGCTGGACCTTGTGGGCAGTTAACGAAAACGGCCTGGAGAGAGCGCAGAAGTCGCTTGCCAGCAGCATGGCGATGCTGAAGCACGAACTGGCTCCCCTCGGCTCCGTTTGGAGTTCGACCGCGGACGGCCAACTGATGCTCGGACCGGTAAAGCTCAACGGGCGGAATGATCTGGTGGATGCCGTCAAGGACGTAACGGGCGCGGCCGCAACGATCTTCCTCGGGGATACCCGGATCGCCACCAACGTCACCAATCCTGACGGTACGCGCGGCATTGGGACGAAGCTCGCAGCCGGGGTGGTTCATGACACGGTGATGCGGGATGGTCGCGCTTACCAGGGGCGTACGACGATCCTGGGTAAGCCCTATCTTGCGGTCTATGAACCAATCCAAGATGCGCAGTCTGCGTCAATCGGGATTCTTTTCGTTGGTGTGCCTCTCACCGAGGCTCAAGCGTTCATGAGCAAGATCATTAGGGACGCCGCGATCGGTGGCGTCGTGATCGCGCTGCTTGCTGGCCTGAGCTATTTCTGGGCACTCCGCATGGCAGTGCGGCCTATCACTATTCTGGCAAGTTTGATGCGCCAAATTGCGGACGAAAGACTGGACTGCGCTATCCCGTTCACCGCGCGCAGCGATCAGATTGGCCAGATGGCCCGCTCGGTCCTCGTCTTCAGGCACAACCTCGCCGAAAACAAGCGGCTGCGGAACGAACAGGACGATTTGGAACGCCAGTCTGTTACTGATCAGAGGGCGGCGCTCCACCGCTTGGCTGATGACTTCGAAACCAAGATTGGTCATCTGGTCAGCGCCCTTTCATCCGCTTCGACGGAATTGGAGGCCACCGCAGGGTCGCTGACCGCTACGGCGAATCGCGGCAATGAACAGGCCACCGGTGTCGCCTCGGCAGCCGAGGAGGCGAGCGCCGGGCTACAGACAGTGGCTTCGGCCGCGGACGAGCTGAATGCCTCTATTGGGGAAATCGGCCGGCAGGTCACAGAGTCATCCACGATGACCATGATCGCGGTGGAAGATGCCAGGCGCACCGATACGATTGTTCATGCTCTTGCCGAAGGTGCCGACAGAATCGGTGCAGTCATCGTCCTCATTTCCGATATTGCCGACCAGACAAATTTGCTGGCGCTGAACGCCACGATCGAGGCGGCCCGTGCCGGCGATGCCGGTAAGGGCTTCGCCGTGGTGGCTTCGGAGGTAAAGAGCCTGGCCAACCAGACCGCAAAGGCCACTGAAGAGATCAGCGGTCACATTGTGCAGATCCAGGGCGCCACCAAGGAAGCAGTGGAAGCCATCCGTGGCATAGCCACCGCGATTGAGAAAGTCAGCGCAATTGCAGGCAGCATTGCCTCGGCCGTCGAGCAACAGGGCGCGGCGACATCGGCGATCGCCCGCAATGTGCAACAGACGGTACACGCCGCACAGGAGGTGTCCGTCGGCATCAAAGGTGTGAGTCAGGCTGCGGGCGAAACAGGCTCAGCAGCGGGTCAGTTGCTGACGGTGGCATCGGCTGTGTCCAAGCAGGCAGGACAAGTATCGGATCAGGTGACATCATTCCTGTCAGGCGTCAGGGCCGCGTAGGCACCGCCAACCCAATCGCGCTGATTCACGTGCAGCGACTTTGGCTTGGCTTCACGCCCAGTCGAACGAGCGGTTGACCGCCTTGCGCCATGATGCGAGCAATCCCTTGCGGCGTTGGTCGGTCATCGTCGGTGTCCAGGTCTCGGTAACAGCCCAGTTTGCGGCCAGGTCCTCCAGGTCGTGCCAGTAGCCGACTGCGAGCCCGGCCGCGTACGCGGCACCCAGTGCCGTCGTCTCGATGGTGCGCGGACGCAGTACCGGAACATCGAGGATGTCAGCCTGGAACTGCATCAGAAGCGCGTTCACCACCATGCCGCCGTCGGCGCGCAACGTGCTGATCGGGATGCCTGCGTCCACCTGCATGGCCTCGATCACGTCGTAGGTCTGGTAGGCTGTTGCCTCCAGCGCTGCACGGGCGAGATGACCGGCCGTGGCATAGCGCGTCAGTCCGGCGATGACGCCACGTGCATCGGCGCGCCAATAGGGCGCATAGAGCCCGGAGAACGCCGGAACACAGTACACGTCGCCATTGTCAGCGACCGAGGCCGCAAGAGATTCGATCTCGGCGCTGGAGCCGATCAGCCCAAGGTTGTCACGCAGCCATTGCACCAGTGCCCCGGTGACAGCGATAGAGCCTTCCAGCGCGTAGCACGGGTCCTGATCGCCGAGTTTCCAGGCAACGGTGGTGACCAGACCGCTGGTCGAGGCGATCGGATTTGCACCGGTATTCAACAGAAGGAAGCACCCGGTGCCGTAGGTGTTCTTTGCCTCGCCCGGGTTGAAGCAGGCCTGACCCATCAGCGCGGCCTGCTGATCGCCCAGAATGCCGCCGATCGGCACACCGTGTGTTTGCCCGTAGACCGCCGACGACGGCACAATGCGAGGCAACACCGCCGACGGAATGCCGAAGGCGCTCAGTAGCGCGTCGTCCCAGTTCAGCGTGGACAGATTCATCAACTGGGTGCGGCTGGCATTGGTGACATCGGTGACGTGCTTGCCGGTGAGTTGCCATAGCAGCCAGCTGTCGATAGTGCCGAATGCAAGCTCTCCCGCTTCGGCGCGATGGCGCGCTCGCGGCACATTGTCGAGCAACCAGCGCAACTTCAGGGCGCTGAAATAGCTAGCCAGCGGCAACCCGGTCTGAGCGCGGAACCGATCCTGCCCCCCCTCGCTGGCGTATTTCGTCACCAGCGGATCGACGCGTGTGTCCTGCCAGACCACCGCATTATGAACCGGTGCACCACTGGTACGGTCCCACAGCAGCGTGGTCTCCCGCTGGTTGGTGATGCCGATCGCGGCAAGATCGCGATAGGTCAGGTCGCCGGCGCGCAGCGCTTCCGCCATCACCGCCTGGGTGCTGGACCATATCTCCTGCGGATCGTGCTCGACCCAACCTGGTTGCGGATAGATCTGCCGATGCTCCATCTGCGCGCTGGCGATGATCTCTCCGGTGCGGTCGAACACGATAAAGCGGGTGCTGGTGGTACCTTGGTCGATCGCACCGACGTAGCGGGTCATCTATGCCTCCTGATGGCCGGCCAGGGTCTTGCCGACCATGCCGTCGGGCGTGTTGATAGGCAACCGCTGCGGAACGGAGGGCTTCATGGCTGCACGATTTGCTGGACGTACTGCGATCGTTACCGGCGGCGTCTCAGGGATCGGCGCCGGCATTGCCGCGCGGCTGGCGGCGGAAGGTGCGCGTGTCAGCCTGTGGGATCGCGATGCCGCAGCGCTCGCCAAAGCCGATGCAGCGCACCAGGTGAGCATCGACGTCACCGATGCCGAAGCGGTGCAGCGTGCCGCCGATGAAACCGCCGCAGCATTGGGTCGCATCGACATCCTGATCGCCTGCGCCGGCATCACCGGCCCGAATGCGCCGACTTGGGACTATCCGGTTGCCGAGTGGGATCGGGTGATCGATGTAAACCTTAACGGCGTCTTCTACTGCAATCGCGCCATCGTGCCGCATATGCGTCGGCGCGATTACGGCCGCATCGTCAACATCGCCTCGATCGCCGGCAAGGAGGGCAATCCGAACGCCGCCGCCTATTCCGCGTCCAAGGCCGGTGTCATCGGGCTTACCAAGTCACTCGGCAAGGAGCTGGCGAACACCAACGTCCGGGTAAACTGCGTTACGCCGGCAGCGGTCCGTACGCCGCTGTTCGCACAGATGACGCAGGACCACATCGACTTCATGCTGTCGAAGATTCCCGCCGGCCGCTTCGGCGAGATCGAGGAAATCGCATCGCTGGTCTGTTGGCTGGCGAGCGAGGAGTGCAGTTTTTCCACCGGCGGCGTATTCGACATTTCCGGCGGCCGCGCGACGTACTGAGCAAGAGGAAAAGCGAATGAACAACGAAACACTCGCCTTCACGCCCGCGGTGCAGCTCGCGGAAATGATCCGGCAGAAGAAGCTGTCACCGGTCGAGCTGATGACCGCACTGCTCGCGCGCATCGAAGCATTGGACCCGCGCGTGAACGCCTTCGCCTATCTCGCTGCCGACGCTGCGATGGACGCTGCCCGGCGCGCCGAAGCCGCGTTGATGAAAGACGAACGCATCGGCCGGTTGCACGGCATCCCGGCGACCATCAAGGACCTGGCAATTACCAAGGACATGCCAACGCAAATGGGCAGCCACATCTTCGCCGGCAATCAGCCGGCCGAGGACACCCCGATCGTGCCGCGTCTGCGCGCGGAAGGCGCGATCATCCTGGGCAAGACCACCACGTCGGAGTTCGGCTGGACCGGTGTAAGCCATTCGCCGTTGACCGGCATCACGCACAACCCATGGAAATACGGCTACAATGCCGGCGCATCGTCTGCCGGGGCGGGTGCTGCGAGCGCAGCCGGCTTCGGCCCGCTGCATCAGGGCAGCGACGGAGCAGGCTCTATCCGCATGCCGTCGCATTTCTGCGGCGTATTCGGACTGAAGCCGACATTCGGCCGCGTGCCGTACTATCCCGTCGGCAGCGGTGACTACACGTCGCACATGGGGCCGATGACGCGCACCGTCGCCGATAGCGCGCTTATGATGGAAGTGATGGCGGGCCCGCATCCGCTGGATCACACGACGTGCGAGGCGGGACCGGCGGATTATCTCCGCCGGCTGCACGAAGGCGTCCGCGGCAAGCGTATCGCCTATAGTCCCGATCTGGGCGTTGCACGCGTCGATCCGGAGGTGGCCGCACTGGTCAAATCCGCTGTCGCGCGGTTCAGCGCGCTTGGCGCCACAGTCGAGGAAGTGAAGACACCGTGGGCCGAGCAAGGTCCGGAAATGATCCGCTTCTTCTGGGCGGCGCATATGAGCCGGCTAACGCCACATCTCTCCAAGTGGGAAGCCAAGATGGATCCCGGCCTGGTCGCATGTATCAAGGCGGCGAAGGACTACTCCGTCACCGACTATCAGCTCATGCGTGATCGCAAGATGGCCTATATCGCTGCGATCCATCGCTGGTTCGAGGACTGGGACTTCCTGCTGACGCCTGCGGTTTCTGTCGCCGCGTTCCCCGCCGAAAAGCTGATGCCGGACCACTGGCCGCAGCACGAGTGGGACTGGCTGTCGTGGGCGGAGTTCTCCTATCCGTTCAACATGTCCTGGAACCCGGCGGCCAGCGTGCCATGCGGCTTCACAGCCGATGGCCTGCCGGTCGGACTGCAGATCGTCGGCCGCCGCTTCGATGACCTTGGTGTACTGCAGGCATCGGCGGCTATCGAGCAGGCGCAGCCATGGGCAGACAAGCGACCGAAGCTCGCCTGACCTCGGATGCATCAGGCGATCAACGCGTTTCTGCTCGGCTTTCCTGCGCTGTTCTCCATCGTCAATCCGCTTGCCGGCGCTTTCATCTTTCGCCAGTTGACGGCGCATCTCGCTGTTGAGCAACGCACTGCGACGGCGCGTAAGGTAGCGATCTACTCGCTGCTGATGATGGTCGGCGCGTTGTGGGCTGGTTCATTTGTGCTGGCCTTCTTCGGGGTCAGCCTGGCGGCGCTTCGGGTGGCCGGCGGTGTCGTGGTGGCACTGACAGCCTGGACCCTGCTGAACCAACCTGAGCGACACGAGACAAGCCTGACGCATCAGGTCGATGCCGTTTCCGGCGGCGATGATATCGCTTCGTTTCCGTTGACGATACCGATCACCGCTGGCCCGGGCACGATCGCGGTCGCTGTGGCGTTGAGTGCCAGTCGGCCAAAGACGCTTGATGGATTTGCTGGCTTCTTTGTTGGTCAGACCGCCGCGGCAGTGGCGGTCGCACTGCTGGTCTGGACCGCCTATGCGTGGACCGAGCGTATCGGCCGGTTGATGGGGCGAGCGGGCAACCGCATCGTTACGCGGCTGACGGCTTTTCTGCTGCTGTGCATCGGGGTGCAGATCATGATCACCGGGGTCGTCGACGTGCTGGAGCCGCTGTTCAAGCCGCACTGACCGCAGATGATTCAGGTTTGTCGAGTGCGTAGCGTTCGGCGGTCCCAGACCAGAAGGGAGACGGGAAGTGGCATTCTCGATGGCTCGGGTGGAAAAGTCGCCAGATTGTGTGGAGGCTTCCGCGGCGCAGATCAACGGAAGCGGAGACATCACTGAATGGCCGGCCAGCGACAGATTTCATTCAAGGGGCGTATTCCTGCCAATAGGGATACCGGTCATTGGGCTCAGCCGGGCTTATACCAACCGCCTGAACCGTTGACTCCGATGTGAATCTGCGCGGCGCGACGGGTTGTGCTTCTCAGTCCCTGCGGAAGACGGGGGGACGGCGATGACGATAGCGATCACTCGACTGGATTTGTCGGCGGCTGAGCTGCGCCACGCGGCGGCACGATCACAGGATGCGAAAGCGGCGCGTCGCATGTTGGCGATTGCCTTGGTTC
>JBKPSV010000033.1:0-6298 GCA_046735215.1 Pseudomonadota bacterium
GTCCTATGTACAGTATCCGGCGGTGGACGAGTACTTCCGCCACTGCTTTAACGAGCGGAAGCGCCGCCTGGGCGAGAAGGCGCGCTTGCTGCCGTTCACCGGCAACATCTTTCCTAACGCGTCGTATCACGGCCGCCAACCACGCGGCATCTGCGTGTGGCATCCGCACAGCCCGACGGAAACTGAAGGCTGGCGCTTCTTCCTGGTGGACGCTGATGCGCCGACCGAGGTGAAGGATGTGCTGCGCCGGTTCTACATGCGCTACTCCGGCCCTGCTGGCATGACCGAGCAGGACGACATGGAGAACTGGCTCTACGCCACCGCTGCGTCGAAGGGCACCATCGCCCGTCGCCATCCGTTCAACTACCAGATGTCGATGGGTGCGTACAAGACCAATGACCCGATCCCCGGCGACGTCTCGCTGCAGATCACCGAGCAGACACCGCGCAACTACTATCGTGTCTACGCTTCGTATCTGAACGGCGCACCATGGGATGAGTTGATCGGCCGTCCGCCGATTCAGGCAGCTGCGGAGTGAGCACCATGCGAGCGATGATCGACGCCGAACGCGGCATCATCAGCCGCGAGATATTCGTCTCACCGGAACTGTACCGCGATGAACTGCAGAAGCTGTTCACCCGCGCCTGGCTGTTCATCGGCCACGAGAGCCAGATCCCCAACCCTGGTGACTTCTTCGTCTCCCGCATGGGCGAGGAGTCGGTGATCCTGTGCCGCGACGCACAGGGCACCGTGCACGTATTTCTCAACTCCTGCCGGCATCGCGGCATGAAGGTGTGCCGCTATGAGCAAGGCAATACCTCGCTGTTCGTCTGCCCGTATCACTCCTGGAGCTACACGACGGACGGCAAGCTGCAGGGCGTGCCGCTGTATCGCGCGCTGTATGAAGGCACGCTGAACCGCGAAGACTGGTCGCTGATCGAGGTGCCGAAACTTGCGCTGTATCACGGCACGGTGTGGGCGTCCTGGGACCCGCAGGCGCCTGACTTCCTGGACTATATGGGCGATGCGATTGAACACCTGGATCACGTGGTCGACTGCCGCGACGGCAGGCCCGGTGGTGCCGAAGTGATCGGCGTCCACAAGTGGGTCTTCCCGTCGAACTGGAAATTTGCTGCTGAAAATTTTCTGGGCGACACCTACCACAATCCTTCGCACCGTTCGGTGGACATGATCGGAATGGGGCCTTCCGGTGAGCGAGGCGCGTCCAGCCGACGGGACAATGAGTATGCCGGCGGCCAGCGCTTCTGGGTCGGTTTCCCGCAAGGCCACGGCCTCACCGGCGCGCTGATGCCAGCCGATACCAAATACGTATCTACGTATCTGCACCATCCGATCGTCGACGAGTATTTCCGTCACTGCTTCTATGAACGGAAACGCCGGCTCGGCGAAAAAGCGCGCACCCTGCCGCTGGTCGGAACATTCTTTCCCAACGCCTCGTATCACGGCCGCCAGCCGCGCGGCATCTGTGTCTGGCATCCGCACAGCCCGACGGAAACCGAAGGCTGGCGCTTCTTCCTGGTCGACGCGGATGCGCCGGCGGAGGTGAAGGACGTGCTCCGCCACTATTATATGCGCTACTCGGGTCCGGCAGGTATGACCGAGCAGGACGACATGGAGAACTGGCTTTACGCCACCGCGGCCAGCAAAGGGACGATCGCGCGCCGGTATCCGTTCAACTATCAGATGTCGATGGGCGCATACAAGACCAACGATCCGATCCCGGGCGACGTCTCGCTGCAGATCACCGACCAGACACCGCGTAACTACTACCGTGTCTACAGGTCTTATCTAGAGGGCGCACCTTGGGACGCGTTGATCGGGCGCCCGGCAATGCGCGCGGCAGCCGAGTGATGCGCCCGCTTGCCTGGTACCAATTGCGCGAGGAGATCGAAGACTTCCTGTACCTTGAAGCCGACCTGCTCGACCAGCGCCGGTTCAAGGATTGGCTCGATCTCCTGGCGGAGGACCTGACGTATTTCATGCCGATGCGTCGCAATGTGAAGTTCGGCCAGCACGCGGAACGCGAGAACACGAAGCAAGGCGAAGGCATCAGCTGGTTCGACGAGGATAAGTGGACGCTGGGCAAACGCGTGGAACAAATACTCACCGGCGTGCATTACGCCGAAGAGCCTTTGTCGCGTGTCACCCACATGGTGAGCAACGTTCGCTTGCTTGACGTTCGTCCGTCGGTCGAGAATGCGCAGGAAGTCACCGTCGGCTGCCGCTTCCTGGTCTATCAGAATCGCGTCGAATACGAGAATTTCACCTTCGTCGGCCGTCGATCCGACGAGCTGCGCCGCGTCGGCACGTCATGGCAGATTGCGCGCCGCGAGATCATCCTGGAACAGAACGTGCTGCTGGCGAAAAACCTGAGCATCTTCTTTTGAAGTGGATTGAAGGGTTTAGGGAACGCTCGTGATAGAACTCTCCGCCGTCTCGGTTGGTAACAGACTTCGCCTTGTCGGTGGCATCACTGCCGAGGTGCTGGAGATCGTCAATGACGAGTGGGCGAAAGTGCGCCTGATCCAAGGCCCAGGTGATGGTGACCCAGGCGCCGAAGAACTATGCCACGCCACCGACATCATCGAAGTCATCTGATGCTGCGCGTCGGCTTCCTGCCCAGCGACTTCAATCCCATGGTGCTGATGCTCGGCGAGGCAGAAGACCTGCACCGCCTCGCTGCCACACTGCGTCAGTTCGCTCGCGACCGGACCGACACGCCGGTCGAGCATTCCTCCGTCCGTCTGACTGCAGCCGCCGGTCCACTCGGCATTCATGCGGCCCCCGAGCCCCACGCATTCCTCTGGAGACTCGACGAGGCGCACGCCCAAGCTTTCGCCGATCAGATCGACCTGCTTGCCCAGCCATCGCGGGTTGCCGGTTCAGAAATTCTGGCATGTACCACAGAGGAGGAAATTCCGGTGAAGATTTCGCGTGGCGAATATACCGACGACTTTCTCCATTTCGGCTAAAGGCGAGCCCGGGCACTGCTCGTCGGCGTATCAAGCGGGGAGACGCTTACTCTACTTCACGATCACTTTGTAAGGCTTGTCGATCTTGTAAAACTCGACCAACACACTGAATGCATCCGATCCGGTATAGCCAGGGTTCGGCCTGTAGTACACATCGGTTCCGTTGTTGTGGCGCGTGATGGGGACCTGGCCATGAGCCGGTCGCCGCGACAGGTGCATCGCGCCACCAAATAGAGTTTGATTGTATTCCACTCCCAAGCGCTGGCCACACCAGCCGCCATCGTTGTTCATGATGATCTCGCCTCTGGCGGGCACGCCACCGGGAACAGACCATCCACCGTCATCAGCGGAAAATACCTTCGATTGGCGCAAATCAGATTGCGCCAGCGCTGCACTGCCCGCCATCAGGGTGAGTGCGACGCCTAGTATAATGGCGCGCCGACGTGTGGAGGTTTCCGGCATAAGCATTCTCCATGATTGCTTGCGTGCGTTTCCAGCAGAAACAATACATTGCTTCCCCGAGCTCACCTGCGTTGTCCAGTGGGACTTTCGCTCGCGATCCATGACGGCGGCCAGCACTTGGAGAATGACGCTTCGGCATTTCAACGATCGGTTGGTCCGTTACATCGCCCATCACCAATCCTTGCCTGGCCTCATACAGGCGATCCTCGGCAACATCTATAATTGGCTGACGGAGGAGAGCCCGTGCGAAGCCATAGGTTCGTTGCCGTACCTACATTCTTCCTGCTACTGGCCATTTTCTGCGCGCCACCAACCGCTGCGTTAGGCTGGCTGGTCACCCAACGGTCAGCACCTGCGGGCCGCTACGTTGAGTTCCATTTCATTCGGTCGGCCGGCCCTGACGGCGCATTCGTGGAGGTTTTCGACTTCGGAACGCAAAGGCTCTTACCTCCGGCTGGATCACCGTGGAATGTGCCACCGCACGCAGCGGCGAATGACTGTGCCAGAATTCTTGCTCAGGTGGCCGAGGCAGTCGGAATGAAGGAAAGGGTCACGGGCGCAACCGTCCGGATCTATCCGACCTCATCAGCAGGTCTGTGGTTCAGAATCCAGACGCCGCCTGGCGAGTCGCCGCTGGTCGACGCACCAACAGCGGGTGAGAATCACTCCGCGGATGCGATATAACCCGTCGCTGCGTCCGGACGCGAAGTGTCGGTGCCTGGCTCGGGCGCCAGATCAGCCGCCCAGCCGGTTCCCCAACAGCCGGGTCCAGCCATACGGATCAGGCACAGTTCCGTATTGGATGCCGACGATCGTATCGTACAGCTTCTGCGTCAGAGCACCGGTCTTACCGCCGTTGATGACGTAGCGCTCACCCTTGAAGCCAAGTTCGCCCACAGGTGAGATCACAGCCGCAGTGCCGGTACCCCACATTTCCAGCCGCCCCGCCTGCGCTGCGGAAATCACGTCGTCGATCGCGATCGGCCGTTCCGACACCCGCATCCCCCAGTCGCGCAGCAGCCGAAGCACCGAGTCTCGCGTCACGCCCGCTAGAATTGCCCCATTCAGCGGTGGCGTGATCACCTCGTCATCGATCTTCAGCATGATGTTCATGGTGCCGACCTCGTCGAGGTGTCGGTGCTCGACACCGTCCAGCCACAGCACCTGTGTGTAACCCGCCTCCTGCGCTTCCTCGGCACCGAATAGGCTTGCCGCGTAGTTGCCCGCGGTCTTTGCCGCCCCGAGGCCGCCCTTTACCGCCCGCACATGCTGGTCCGATGCCAGGATCCGCACCGGATTCATGCCTTCCTTGTAGTACGCCCCGACGGGGCAAAGGATCACATAATAGATGTAGCTGCTGGACGGGTGCACACCCAGAAACGTCTCGGTCGCGATCACCGTCGGACGTATATACAACGACGTCCCGGGCCGTGACGGCACCCACCGCTGGTCCACCTCTACCAACGCGCGGATCGACTCCTCGACCAGTTCCGGATCGATCTCCGGAATGCACAGGTAATGCGCCGAACGGTTCAGCCGCCTCGCGTGATCCGGTAGCCGGAACAGCCTCACGCGGCCATCCTGACCGCGGAAAGCCTTCATCCCGTCAAAGATCGCCTGCCCGTAGTGCAGCACACAGCATGCCGGATCGAGGGTGAAAGGCGCATAAGGCACGATACGTGGGTCATGCCATCCCTTCCCCTGATCGTACTCCATCATGAACATGTGGTCGGTGAACACTCGACCGAAGGCCAGCGTCTCATCCGCCGGAGGCTGCTTCGGGCTCGTGGTCCTGGTGATCGCAATCTGGGTCAACGCCGGTCTCTCGTACTCAGGGATAACACCCGGCGATACTACGCTTCCGCAATCTCGGTGTCGCGCCCGTTGTCCTGGCCGATCAGGATCCAGCCTGATCGTGTGGGCCCAAGCAATTAGTAAAATAAATTGACTGTCATGAATTTTGTCTATATCGGCAGCGAGCATGGTCGAACCAGTCGTTATGCCCGCCCTGCTGCGGCTTGCGCGTTACACTTACGGGTCTGCGATGCGCCACGCCCTCGCAGAAGCGGGTTTCGATGACATTCCGAAAAACGGTCTTCATGTCATCGGCGGGCTGGCATTCGGCGCAGGCGACGCTCCCCTCGCCCAGCTCATCAAAGAATTGCGGACTTCCAAGCAGGCTGCCGGGCTGCTCGTGGATACCTTGGTGACGCGCGGCTACCTGAAACGGGCGGCCGACAGGGACGACCGTCGCAAGATGATCGTGGCTCTTACCGAACGCGGCAAGGCCGCGGCCGCGGTGCAGGCCGCAGCGCGCAAGAAAATCGACGATGCGCTGGTTGCCAAAGTCGGGCAGGACGATGTTGAGCGCACCCGTCGCGCCCTTGCGGCGCTGATCGACCTTGGTAATCCGGGCCCAGTAGAAGCAAGATGACGAACCCTGGTGGACATAGCCGTTGCGTCGCGCCGCGCCCGATCATGCCGACGACGTGAGCGATGACCTCATGATGACGAAGCGCGGCGACATCGAGCTTTCTTCTCGCTCAACGCGAACACGATTCCATAGGAAAGCGCCCCGCATCTATGCCCGTGTCACCGACACCAATGCGTTGCACGGGGCACTGGCGGGCAGCGACACGCATCACGACACGCGCGCGTCTGCTCGCGTCGATCCTGACGGCAACCTGACTCTGTTGGGGTCGCACCTTCCCTAGCAGCTGTTGATCAACGCCGCCGCTCCCGGTGATGATGCTTCGGACCCGATTATGCGGGGTGCGGCCGACCGATCACGTACTGCCACACAGGTCCAATAACGAACGCCAAAAGGGAAGACACGACATGTT
>JBKPSV010000034.1:0-14461 GCA_046735215.1 Pseudomonadota bacterium
GGTATCGTTTCGCCGCAGATCTGGTTCACAAAGTGATCACGCCGATCCTCAGAGACGCCAGGAAACCGGCGTGCTCGAACGACACGCTGCGCGCAGTCTAGCGCAAGATTTTTACGCCCCGCCAATGCAGGAGAGAACTGATATGCTGACCTGTTTGATCACCGGAGTTACCGGTCAGGATGGTGCATATCTTTCGCAATTTCTGCTGCAGCAAGGCTATCGCGTCATCGGACTCCTGCGCCGCTCCGCATCATCCGACACGGTCGGCGAGCGACTGCGCTGGCTGGGCATTCTGGATGATGTCGAACTGGTTGACGGCGATCTTGTCGATCTGTCCAGTCTTGTCCGGATTCTGCAAAAGTATCAACCGACTGAAATCTACAACCTAGGTGCCCAGAGCTTCGTTGCGGCCTCCTGGAACCAGCCCCTGTTGACCGGCCAGGTCACCGGACTGGGTGCGACCAACCTTCTTGAAGCCATGCGCATCGTCTTGCCGCGAGCGCGCTATTATCAGGCCTCCTCGTCCGAAATGTTCGGACGCATCCAGGAGCCGAGACAGAATGAGCGAACGCCATTTTATCCACGTTCGCCCTACGCGGTTGCGAAATTGTATGCGCATTGGATGACGGTGAACTACCGCGAGAGCTTTGACATGTTCGCGCTTTCAGGGATCTTGTTCAACCATGAGAGCCCGTTGCGCAGCATCGAGTTCGTCACGCGCAAGATCACCGACGGTGTTGCCCGCATCAAACTTGGCATGACGCGCGAACTTGCACTTGGCAATCTGGAAGCGAAACGCGACTGGGGTCATGCACGCGACTATGTTCGCGCCATGTCGCTCATGTTGCAGCAAGACGAGCCTGACGACTACGTGGTTGCCACGGGCCGCAACGCTTCGGTGCGAGACTTCTGTCGCATCGCATTCAACTACGCGGGCCTGAACTATGAGGAGCATGTCGTCAGCCGGAGCGAGTTGATGCGTCCGGCGGAGGTCGACGTGCTGCTTGGAGACTCCAGCAAGGCGCAACAGAAGCTGGGTTGGCAGCCGACCGTGGCGCTTGAGGACATGATCGCGGAAATGGTCGATGCCGACGTGGAACGCCATCGAAAGCGTCGACAGGCCTGACATGGCCGAGGTGCCGCGCCGCATCCTGATTACAGGAGCAAGAGGATTCGTCGGGCGTCATTTGACCGTGGCTCTGGGCGCCGCCTATCCCAATACAGCATTGCTGACCCCTGCTTTGGACGTACGCGACCAGCAAGCGGTCGCAGCTGCAGTTCAGGGCGCCTCACCGGACGTTTGCATCCACCTTGCCGCGGTATCGACGGTTCGCGGTGCAGAGCAGGATGAGGACCATGCGTGGCAGGTTAATCTGCATGGGACCTTGAATGCGGCGCGTGCAATCCTGCGCACTGCGCCGGATTGCCTGATGCTGTTCATTTCGAGCGCCGACGCTTACGGCCGTTCATTTCGTGCCGGGGCGCCGGTGACCGAGAATGTCCCCCTGGCACCTATGAGTACGTATGCCGCGACCAAGGCCGCCGCCGATCTGGCGCTGGGCAACATGGCCGAGCACGGCCTACGCTGTGTACGCCTGCGACCATTCAATCATACCGGCCCGGGACAGTCGGAGCAGTTTGTAGTACCAGCGTTCGCTCGCCAAATTGCCCGCATCGCGGCGCGCCTGCAGCCACCGCTACTTGAGGTCGGCAACATTGACACCCGCCGAGACTTCCTGGACGTACGGGATGTTTGTGCAGCCTACATCGCCTGCATCGACCAGGCGGCCACCTTGCCTCCCGACACGATCTTTAACCTGGCATCGGGCACAGAACGAAGAATCGGCGATATCCTTGCCGAATTGCAGAGGCTCGCTGGGCTTGCGGTCGAGGTGCGCGTCGATCCTATGCGCGTGCGCAAAAGTGATGTGGCGTCCGCATGCGGCAATGCGACACTGGCACATGCGACGCTCGGCTGGGCCCCGGCCATTCCGTGGGAGCAGACATTGCGCGATGTGCTTGATGATTGGCGGGGCCAGGTCGGGGCCGCGTCAGGGGAGACCTAAGGCTTGCCGATACGGCTATGGATCGACGTCGAGGATCTGTTCGAATACGCCCGCGGCAACAAGCGGCCGAGCGGGATCCAGCGCCTCGCGTTTGAGATCTATCGTGCTCTGCAGCAGCGGCGTGGGCCCGAACTCATTCAGTTCGTTCGTCATGATGTGCCGGGAAATAGCTTCCGCGCCGTATCCTGGAGCGAGCTGGTAAGGCTGTTTGAGTCATTGACCGACTTCAAAGAGGTGCCGGTCTCTTTCCGGCCAGGCGGCATTACGCCGCGACCTCCGGCGCGCCGTTTGATGGGCAAATGGCTGCACCGGCTAGCACCTTCTCTGCGGCCCCTGGTGATCAACGCCGTGCTGGCCCAGGGCGAGGCCGCTCGTGCGTGGGGGATCGTTGCCCGCGCAATTGGCTGCGGGATGCGCTATCGCCTGGCACGGGTGCTACGAGCATCTCGTCATGCTGCTGTCCGCCAGAGCATCGAAGCTGAACCGGTCCACCCGGACGCGGATGCTTTTGCCGAAACCTCAGGCCCGGGCGACGTACTTCTTGTCCTGGGGTCACCTTGGTCACACCCGGATTATGCGGCCTTGGTCAGCGGGCAACGCGAACGTGGTCTGCGGTTCGCCCTGCTTGTCTACGACCTGATCCCTATCCGTCGGCCGGAATGGTGCGACCGCGGTCTCGTTCGCTTGTTTCGCGAGTGGTTTCAAACCGTATTGCCGCTGTGCGATGTCGTGTTCGCTATCTCGCAGGCAACAGCCGCCGATGTTGAGAAATACGCAAGAGACAGCAGAATAGCACTTCCCGACCGCGTCCAGGCTATTCCTATAGGCACCGGCTTCGGCGCGCAGGCACAGTCTTCCGTAACATCTGTCAAACATGCTCTGCCAGAGGCTGGCAGCTACGTTTTGTTCGTGTCCACGATCGAAGCGCGCAAGAACCATATCATGCTGTTTCGCATATGGCGTCAGCTGCTGGAGGACATGAAAGCGGATCAGGTACCGACGCTGGTATTTGCCGGACGTGTTGGTTGGATGGTGGCGGACTTGATGCACCAAATCGCCAATACCGATCACCTCAACGGGAAGTTGGTCATTATTGAAGACCCGACAGACGCCGAGCTGACCGATTTGTACAGCGGGTGTCTCTTCACGCTGTTTCCCTCGCTTTACGAAGGATGGGGCTTGCCGGTGACCGAGAGCCTGGCGTTCGGCAAGCCGTGCATCATCTCCAATCGGACATCGCTCCCGGAAGCAGGAGGCTCTCTCGCGCGAATGTTCGATCCGGACAACCTGCGCGATGCCTATCAGATCGTCCGCCAGACGATCGAAGATCGCGCGGGCCTGGTACAATGGGAGGCCCAGGTACGGCGCGAATTCAGACCTGTGCCATGGTCGTCCACCGTGGATGCCATTCTGGCAGGATTGCGGTTCTCTGCGGGCGATGCCGAAAACGGTCCCCACCAAGTGCGCGAAGAATCAAGGCAAAAAACTCAAACGTTGCGAGCGGCACCGGTCCACACTTCATGATACAGCGACACAATTTCCGCCTTGTCAGGTACACGTGGGTTGTTGCCCGGACTGCCTGACGCCAGCGCCTGCTCGGCCATCAGTTCCAACTTGCCGTTCCAGACCGCTTCGTCGATGCCATACTCCGCGGGCGACGGCACCGACAATTGCTTGTTCAGCGCCTCAAGTCCCGCGACCAGCTTGGCCGCCGCAGATGCATCGCCATCACGTTCATCTGCCAGTCCGATGCGCCGGGACGCCTCGGCATAGCGCTCCTCTGCGCCGCTGACAGAAAAACGCGTGACCGCTGGCAACAGCATCGCATTGGACAAGCCATGCGGTACATGAAAATGCGCACCGATTGGTCGCGACATGCCATGTACCAACGCCACCGAGGCATTGGAGAACGCCAACCCCGCCTGGGTCGCGCCAAGCATCATGCCTTCGCGCGCCGCGGCGTTGCGTGGTTCGGCATAGGCCGCTCGGATGTGCCGGCCGATCAGCGCCATAGCGGAGACGGCAAGTGCGTCAGAGAACGGATTGGCGCGTTTCGATACGAATGCCTCCAATGCGTGCGTCAGGCTGTCCACTCCAGTGTCGGCCGTCGTACGCGCTGGTACGCTATAGGTCAGTTCGTAATCGACGATGGCGGCAAGCGGCAGCGCGCCCAGTCCAGCAATCAGCATCTTTTCATCGCGCTCGGTGTCAGTGATGACGGTGAAGCGCGTGCACTCACTTCCTGTACCGGCTGTGGTCGGAACTGCTATCACCGGCAGAGCGCCCTTGTCGGCCGCGATGGGCACCTTGTAGTCGCGCATCTTGCCGCCGCCCGCGGCCAAGATGGCCATTGCCTTGGCGGTATCTATCGGTGAACCACCGCCAAAACCGATCAAACAGTCGAAGCTGCCGCGCTCAAGCTCCGCCACGCCGGCTTCGATGACAGTGTCAGTAGGATCAGGCACCGTATCGCTGAATACATTGACCGTGATCCCGGATGCGGCAAGCGGATCAATGCACTGATTTACGTGGCGCGATGACACCATGAAGGGATCGGTCACGACCAGCGGGCGCGACAACCCGAATTTTCCCAGGATTTCGGCGATCTGGCGGACCGAGCCGCCGCCGACCTGCAAGACCCGAGGTGCGACAATGTTGGCATTGACTGTTGTCATGATGCAGACCTCCCTGAAGCATCTATCTGGCCGCCACACTGACCTTTGCGCGTCGCTTCGCATATAATGCCAACCGTTTCGCGGCCGTGGGCGCAACGTGGCCCGCCGCGATCACTTCGCCGGCCGGCGGCAGGTCTTCGGCGCGATGACACGCGGTCACGTGGCCCACACTCCACTGCCGCAGCACCGGCATCTCCGTGCGGCAGCGATCGATGACAAACGGACAACGGGTATGAAAGCGGCAACCCGCCGGCGGATTCATCGGGCTTGGCACATCGCCGCCAGGAAGTTGGCGGGCGCCCTGGCGATGCGGATCGGGCCGCGGGATCGCAGTCATCAGCGTGCGCGTGTATGGATGCCGTGGCTCCGAGAACAGCACGTCCTTCGGCGCCAGCTCGACGATCTGTCCCAGATACATCACCGCCACGCGGTCGGCCATGTGTTTCACCACGGCAAGATCATGCGCGATGAACAGATAGGACAACCCGAGACGCGCCTGAAGGTCCTTCAGCAGGTTCACTACTTGCGCCTGTATCGACACGTCGAGCGCCGAGACCGGTTCATCGCACACCACCAGTGCCGGCTCGACCGCCAACGCACGTGCGATGCCAATGCGCTGACGCTGGCCTCCAGAGAATTCATGTGGATAGCGCTGCACATGATATGAGGCGAGGCCCACCAGTCCAAGCAATTGATTGACCCGCGCGCGGCGCGCCATGCGGTCGCCGATGCCATGCACGACCAATGGCTCTTCCAGAATATCGCCCACTGTCATGCGCGGATTCAGGGAGGCGAATGGATCCTGAAAGACGATCTGCATGCGCCGACGCAACCGACGCAGCGGTTCGCCGCGCATCCCGGTCACATCGGTGCCCTCGAATCGAAGCGTGCCCTCAGTCGGATCGATCAACCGCAGCACGAGGCGAGCCGTGGTGGACTTGCCGCAACCGGACTCACCTACCAGTGCCAGCGTCTCGCGACGGTTCAGTGAGAACGAAATGCCATCGACTGCCCGGACCACGCCGATGGTCTTGCCGAAGACGAGACCACTGCGGACGTTGAAATGTCTGGTCAGACCTTCGACTTCCAGCAGCGCAGTCATGCGTGCTTCCGGCCTTCGGCCGTCATGGCCGGACTTGATCCGGTCTTCATGGCACCGCGTTCTCGACGGGCGCGCGAATACAGGCCGCGCGATGCTCCCGGCTGAGCAACCGAAGTTCTGGATCCCGCATGGTGCAGGCGGCGTCGGCGAAGACGCAGCGTGGATGGAAGCGACACCCGGAAGGCAGATCGAACGGTGGCGGCACGGTGCCTTCGATCGTCAGCAGGCGCTCGAGATTCTCATCTATCTTTGGGATACTGCCGAGCAGGCCGAGTGTGTAAGGATGCTGTGGATCGTCGAAGATCTGTGCGCAAGGTGCCCGTTCCACGACCCGTCCTGCGTACATCACTGCGACCTCATCGGCCATTTCAGCAACAATACCGAGGTCGTGCGTAATCAGGATGATCGCCATGCCGGTCTGTTGCTGCAGTTCCCGCAACAGGTCGAGGATCTGCGCCTGCACGGTGACATCGAGGGCGGTGGTGGGTTCATCGGCGATCAGCAGATCGGGTGCACAGGCCAGTGCCATCGCGATCATCACCCGCTGGCGCATCCCGCCCGACATCTGATGCGGGTATTCGTCGAAGCGTCGTTCGGGCACAGGGATGCGGACGCGCTGCAGCGCAGCGATCGCACGGCTGCGCAAAGCAGCGGCCGAGGCAGAGCGGTCGTGCGCACGCATCGCCTCGGTGATCTGATCGCCGACTGTGAAGACCGGGTTCAGGCTGGTCATCGGCTCCTGGAAGATCATCGCGATCCGGTTGCCGCGGATATCGCGCATCTCCGCCAGCGACAGGTCGAGCAGATTGCGCCCCTGGAACACAATCTGGCCGCCGGCAATACGGCCGGGCGGCGGCACCAGCCGCATGATCGAGAGTGACAATACCGACTTGCCACACCCGGACTCGCCGACGATCCCGAGGGTGCGACCGCGACCAATCGAAAGGTCGACACCGTCGACCGCGGCGACTTCGCCGGCACCGGTTTGGAACACAGTGCGAAGCGCAGAAATCGATAGAAGGTGGGAGGTACTGGGGGACGCCCCCTCCCCCGCGAAGGGAGGGGGAGCGTGGTTACGCGTGACGTCGCTCAATATTGGCTCAGTGAATCTCGGCCGATCGCTTCAGGACCTCACGCAGTTTCTCGCGCGAGAAGTCGGGCGAGTGGCAGAAGTCCAGGATCACCTTTTCGCGGCGAGAGATCAGTTCGATCGCGGCCGGCAGTTTCCTGACGGCTTCGGCGGGCACCACCACCGCTCCGTGTGAATCCGCATGGATCACGTCGTCATGTCCCGCCTGCATGCCAAAGACGTTCACCGGGCGGCCATAGTCCACCATGTGCACCCAGGCATGGCTCGGGCCGATGCGACCACCTAACATCTGGAAGCCCTTCGCCCACATGTCCATGTCGCGAAACGATCCATTGGTGACGCAGCCGATTGCCCCAAGCGCCTTATGAAGGTTGGACTGCACCTCGCCCCAATAGGCGCCATAACCGACGCGGCTGTCGATGTCCTGTATAACCGCGATGGTCGGGTAGTCTGTTGCGGCGACGTAGTCGTACCAGTCGGCCCGGTCCACTACTTTGCCACGCGGGGGCTCAGTCGCACGGATCATGCCCACCCGCGCTAGTCCAACGATTGGCTTTGCATTCGAATACAGGCACATCATCGGCTCTACTGTGTAGCCGTGGGCGCGCCGCTCTGGCGACGTAATTTCCAGGCCATTGCAGATCGTCGGCGTGTCCCATTGGGCCAGAATGTCTAGGTCAGCCTGAGTGAACGGCCGCTCGGCCATTACTTCCTCCTGTCGTCCGGTTCGGGCATGCTGGCACAATGCAGATCATCGCCAAGGGCGGCAAGGCGCTGTACGGTGCACCGCTCGGAATCCTCATGCTGGAAGCCCGCTTCCCGCGAATCCCAGGCGACATGGGCAACGCCACAACCTGGCCGTTCCCGGTGCACTACCGCGTGGTGCGCGGCGCGACCCCAGAACGCGTGGTGCTGAACGCGGCGGCCGGGCTGCTGGATGCGTTCCTGGCAGCTGCGGCCGAGTTGGTCGCCGACGGGGCCGAGGCGATTACCACGAACTGTGGTTTTCTGTCGCTGTTCCAGGCGGAACTGGCAGCGCATGTTCGCGTACCGGTAGCAACGAGCGCACTGATCCAGGTGCCCTGGGTGCAGGCACTCCTGCCGCCGGGGAGGCGTGTTGGCATTATCACCGTCTCTGCGCAGTCGCTGACGTCACGTCATCTGACCGCCGCCGGCGTGTCGGCCGACACGCCGGTCGTCGGCACCGAGAACGGCCGCGAGTTCTTCCGTGTACTCGTCCGCGGTGAGAAAGAGGAAATGGACGTCGCACTTGCGGCCGCCGACATCCTGGATGCAGGCAGGGACCTGGTCTCAAGCCATGCTGACATCGGCGCGATAGTGCTCGAATGCACCAATATGCCGCCGTATGCATTTGCACTTCGCGACACATTGGGATTGCCCGTGTTCGACATCTATTCGTTAATCACCTGGCTGCACGCCGGACTGCGGCCGCGAGAATTCGGGTATCCGGCTGACCGTGCTGCTTGTCTTGGAACGGGAGCCCCCAACGCATGAGCCTGACGCGCAAGAGAGTAATGGTGACAGGTGGCGCTGGCTTCCTGGGCTCCCATCTGTGTGAGCGCCTGCTCCGCGACGGGCACGATGTACTATGCGTGGACAACTACTTTACCGGGCGAAAGGACAATATCGCCCACCTATTGGGGGACCCGCATTTCGAAGCGCTGCGGCATGACGTCACCTTCCCGCTGTATGTCGAGGTGGAAGAGGTATTCAACCTCGCCTGCCCTGCGTCACCAGTTCACTACCAGTACGACCCCGTGCAGACGACCAAGACCAGCGTCATCGGTGCCATCAACATGCTTGGGTTGGCGAAACGGGTCGGCGCCAAGATCCTCCAGGCCTCCACCAGCGAAGTCTACGGCGATCCCACGGTGCATCCGCAAACCGAGGAATATCGCGGCAACGTCAATCCGCGCGGTCCCCGGGCCTGCTATGACGAAGGCAAGCGCTGCGCCGAAACCTTATTCTTCGACTATTTTCGCCAGCACCGCACGCGCATCAAAGTGGCGCGCATTTTCAATACCTATGGCCCGCGCATGCATCCCAACGATGGGCGGGTCGTTTCCAACTTCATCGTCCAGGCGTTGCGCGGCGAGGACATCACTTTGTACGGCAACGGCAGTCAGACGCGCGCGTTTTGCTATGTCGATGACCTGATCGAAGGCTTTGTCCGGCTGATTGCAACCGACGATGATATCACCGGGCCTGTCAACCTGGGGAACCCGCACGAAATTCCCGTCCACGAGCTCGCCGATCGGATCATCACCCTGACCAACTCACGGTCGCGCATCGTGTATCGCGAACTGCCAGAGGACGACCCGATGCAGCGGTGCCCCGACATAGCTCTGGCCAAGAAGACGCTGGGCTGGGAACCGCGCGTGGCACTGGATGACGGTCTGAGCCGCACCATCGCTTACTTCGACCGTATGCTGCTGGAGCGAGGGGCTGAACGGGTCGAGCCCGCTCACTGATCCTGTCAGCCCGAGATCAGAATCGCCCGGGCGCATAAGGGGAGATATCGATCGCCGGCTGTTTTCCGCTTACCAGGTCCGCCGCCAGTCGCCCGGTGGTCGCTCCCGCCGTCAGTCCGACGTGGCCATGCCCGAAAGCGTGGACCACGTCCGCACAGCCGCTCGCGGGCCCGATGCACGGAAGGCCATCCGGTGTCGATGGCCTGTGCCCCATCCACAACTTGACCCTGTTAGCGGGCAGATCTTCCGGCAGATCGGGGAATACCCGGCGTGCAAAGTCCCGCAGCACGTCGGCGCGCCGCCAATTTGGAGCTGCCGGAAGCCCGGCGAGTTCCACCTGACCCGCGAGCCGCAGCCCCTGCGGGGTCATGACACACGCCATCTTGCCGTCGCTGGGCGAGATCGGATAGCGCGGCGCGATGCCCGGATCGGTGATCACGACGTGGTAGCCGCGCTCGGTCTCCAGCGGCACGCGATCGCCGACCGACGCTGCCAGCGTATGGGACCAGGCTCCGGCGGCGATCACGGCCCGGTCGGCTTGTATCTCTCCGCTCGCGGTCCGCACTGCACGTAAGCGCTTCCCCTCAACGCGGAAGCCCACGGCCTTCTCCTGCCGCAACGTCGCGCCTTGCGCTACCGCATGCTGCACGAGTGCCGCAACATAAGCGCCCGGATCGCGACACTGACCGTTCTCTTCCACCAGCAGGCCGAAGGTATAGCGGCGGCTCAACGACGGCTCCCGCTGGCGCAGCTCATCATCGCTGAGCTCCAGCCAGTGCACGCCGTTCTCCCGCCGTATCCGCCACGCCAGTTCCTCCGCCTCGAAATCCCCACGCGTCGGAAACACGTAAAGCACGCCCTGGCGAGTAATCAGCTCGCCAACCCCCGCTTCGTCCGCCAGACGCCGATGCCGTTCCGGCGCATCCAGCAACAATGGCCGCAGCGCCCGCGCCGTCGCCGCCACCTGGCCTTCGGTCGCGCCCGCACGAAGGAACCGCATCAGCCATGGCAGTAGCGCCGGCAGATAACTCCAGCGAATCGCCAACGGGCCGAGCGGGTCCCTCAACCAGCCCGGCACCTTACGCCAGATACCCGGCGCGGTCATCGGAACCACCGAACTTGGATTGAGCTGAGTACCGTTGCCGTAGCTGGCCGACTGTTCACCGCCCGGCTCGCCAGGTTCCAGGATGGTCACCTGATGGCCGTCGCGCAGCAGTTCGACAGCAGTTGCAGCTCCGACGATTCCGGCACCTATGACGACCGCATGCGGCATTTTGCGGCGCAGTCCCCAGAACCCGTCCTACGCGTTCTTCTTTACCCCATAGACCTGCGGCCAACCGTCGCGAATATCCGTCAGGTAATTGCGGAACGCAGTTGGCTGGTCGAACATGCCCAACGGGGCATAGGCGGGATTCTGCCAGAACTCCATCTGCATCTGCTCGGTGATCTTCTTCTGCGCCGAGATGTCGGCCGCATCAAACCACGCGGCTCGCAGCATCTCCATCGTCGGGTTGTTTGGCCAGCCGAACCAGCTTCCATTGGTGCCGCTGCTCTGTATCGCGATGTCGGGCGCAGGCGAGATGTTACCGAAGCCGCCAAGGTAGGTATAGAAGATGTTCCACCCACCCTTGTCGATCGGCTCTTTGCTGGCGCGCCGCTGCACCACCGAACCCCACTCCATCGACTGGAAATCGGTGTTCATGCCGATCTTCTTCAGGGTATCCGACGCCACCTGCGCCGCCGCCCAGATGATGGGAATGGTCGAAGCCGCCAGGATCACCACTTTCTCGCCCTTGTAGCCGGCGGCAGCCAGGTCCTGCTTCAACTTGCCGTAGTCTTTCGGGCCGCGCGTAATCTCCACACCCGCAGTACTCGCCATCGGCGTGCCCGGCACAAACAGACCTACATCAGTCTTGATCAGCGACGGTTCGGCGCCGGCCACCGCCTCCATGATCTCCTTCTGGTCCATCGCCGCCACCACCACGCGGCGGACCGCTGCATTGTCGAATGGTGGGAACAGATGATTGAAGCGCAGACAACCTATCTCGCCGGTGCGATCCTTCACCGTAATCGTCACGTCCTTGCTGCGCCGAAGCTGCGGGATCAGATCGATAGCCGGATTCTCCCACCAGTCTATCTCGCCTTGCGCCAGCGCCGCCGCCTTCGTGGAGTCGTCCGGGATGAAGTTCCACACCACGCGGTCGACGTAGACGATCTTCGGACCAGCGTTGAAACTTGGCGTGCCGTCCTTACGCGGAACGTACTTATCGAACTTTTCGTACACCACGCGCTGGCCCGGAATGCGCTCGGCAGCAAGAAAGCGGAACGGGCCACTGCCGACCGCCTCGGTCACTTGCTGCATCGCATCGGTCTTTGCCAGGCGCTCCGGCATGATCGCGCAGTAGACCTGGGCCAGCGCATCAGGCAGCAGGGTGAATGGCTGCTTCAGGCGAAAGCGAATCACTTTGTCCGAAGGGGCCGATATCTCGTCGGTCCGCGCGATAAGCGCGCCACCAAACGGATTACGCTTGGCAAACCGCTGGATGGTGGCCACACAATCCCTCGCCAGAACCGGCGTGCCGTCGTGGAACACCAACCCGTCTCGCAGCGTCAGATCCCATTGCTTGCCGTCGTTCCCGACAACCGCACCCTCGACCATCTGCGGTTGCACATTGAATGCAGCGTCGTAGCCATACAACGTGTCGTACACCGCCAGCGAGAAGTTCCGCGTGATGTCCGCGGTCGTCCACACGGGATCGAGTGAGGCGAGGTCCGCGTGCGGAGTGAACATGATGGTCTTGGCGGTGTCAGCGTGCACAACGCGCGGCGCAGCCAGTGTCGCCGCGCCGGCCACCGCGGACTTCAGAACATCACGACGTTGCATGCGACACGGCTCCCAAACGGGTTCACTATGTTAGGTCAGCCGATCAGGCGCAGCAAATGCGCCAGCCCAATTACGATGCGTGTAATGCCGAGGCGATCACTGGAGCGGCCGCCAGCGACATCTGCTCACCGTCGTGGCCGACGCCGGGCACATTGACGACGGTCCAGGCGCAACGCGTGCCCAGCGCCTCTGCTGCCGTATGTCCGGCGCGCACGTAGTTGTGTGCGCGTTCGTGCCGCGTCGCGCCTTGGCGCATGGAGCGCGGGCCCTTGGGGAAGTAGCGACCGGTCGTCTTGGTATCATTCATTCCGGTCATGACGATCAGCGGGAACTCCAGAACGTATTGCAGTACATCAGGGTCGAGCCCGGCCTCGCCCAAACCGAACGGCCAGGCGATTCCAAGGTCGGGCATGGCGTAAGTGCCGGCGTTGGCACTCACGGCCACCGCGACGCGATCCCGATAGCCGAACGACAGCATCCGGTGCACGAATTGCCCGCCCGCGGAGTGGCCGAACAATCCGTATTTTTCCTGCCGTGTCAGCCCCTGCGCGCGCAGCGCGTCAAACAACCTTTCATCTATGCCGTATGTCCACTGCTCGCGCGGGTTGGCTGCGCCCTTTTCATCATGGCGATTGCCGAAGTGATACCAAAGATAGTCCGGAAACGCCTGTTCAGTGAATTCGATGGCGATCGCCAGGATACCCGCATCGTCCACCACTCGCAGCCAGTAGTCCCGGTAGTCACGCCCGTTGCGGCCCACGCCGTGATGCACGATCAGGACCGGTGTGTGCTCGTCAAAGTGGCACGGGCGCGCGCTGTGCAGCAGCAGCGGTTGCTGCGGAAAGACCGGGTCCGTATAGATAATCGTATGGGCGCCTGGTGGGGCCACCAGCGGCAAGAGGTCAGTCATAGCAACTTTGCCGGTCAGAGATCAGAGAAACACACCCCGCTCCAGGATCTCCAGCGTATATTCGCGATAGCTGATCCCTAACGCCTCGGCTCGCGCCAGTCGCCGCAGCGCGATCTCGCGGCCGGGGCTCTTCCAGGCGCGCTTCGACGCGCGCTTCCAGCACCAATGACGCCAGGATTCGTTTGGATCAACCTCTGGGTCGAGCGGAGGACCGCCATTATCACCGATCCCCCGCACCGGCATATCAGAAGGCGCGAGCAACGGCGCGCTTCGCCATCACGCCCACCAGATGTGCGCGATATTCGGCACTCGCGTGGATGTCGCTGTTCAGCCCGTCGGCCAGCGTGGTGATGTTGGCGATCGCATCGGGAGAAAAATTGGCGGTCAGCGCCTGTTCCATCGCCGTGTGGCGGAACACGCCACCCTGTCCGGCACCCGTCACCGCCACGCGCACACCACCCGCGGTCTTCGCCACGTATACGCCGACAATGGCGTAGCGAGAGGCTGGGTTGCGAAACTTCTCGTAGGCGCCCTTCTCGGGGGCCGGAAATTCCACAGAAGTGATCAGCTCGCCCTGTTCCAGCGCGGTGGTGAACATGCCCTGGAAGAAGTCATCGCCCTTGATGGAACGACGGTCGGTCTTGATCGTGGCATTCAGCGCCAGCACGGCGGCTGGATAATCTGCGGCAGGGTCGTTGTTCGCCAGGCTGCCACCGATCGTGCCGCGATGCCGTACCGCGTCGTCGCCGATGATGGAGGCCATTTCGGACAGCGAGGGGATCTTCGACTTCAACCCCGCATCGGCTGCCACCGCGCCGTGCGTCGTCATCCCGGCAATGGCAACCGTGTTGCCAGACACCGTAATCCCCACCAATCCCAACTTCGCCAGATCGACCAATAGCGAAGGCTTGTTCAGTCGCTGCTTCAGCACGGGGATCAGCGTCATGCCGCCCGCCAGCGCCTTGGCATCCGGATCGGCGCTGAGCGCCTTCACCGCATCGGCGAGGCTCGACGGCTTCTGATATGCGAAATCATACATCGCGTTGCTCCTCGTTCCGATTATTCCGCAGCCATCCGTGGTGTCCCAGCCTGGATGATTGACCAGAGCTTCTGCGGGGACGCCGGCATGTCGATATGCCGTACGCCATAGTCCTTCAGGGCGTCGATCACCGCATTGATCACCGCCGGCGGCGAACCGATGGCGCCCACTTCGCCACAACCCTTCACTCCCAAAGGGTTGTG
>JBKPSV010000035.1:0-5786 GCA_046735215.1 Pseudomonadota bacterium
CATCCTCACCAGTGACCTACCGGGGATGTTCTGCGGCGGCATGGACCTGCGCATGACGGCCCAGGGCGACGCGCAGGATCTCCGGGCATTCCTTTACAAGTTCTACATGGAGACGATGAATATCCAATATGCCATGACGAAGCCGACGATCGCCGCGATCAATGGCCCCGCCCGTGGCGCGGGCATGACCTTGGGGATTACCAGTGATGTCATCCTCGCCGCGGACGATGTGGACCTCGGCTACCCGGAAATCGACGTGGGCGTTATCCCAGCCATTCATTACGTGCACCTGCCGCGCCAAATCGGTAGACACAAGGCCTTTGAACTGTTGTTTTCCGGCAAGCCCATTTCCGCGCATGAGGCGGCTTCGCTCGGCATCATCAACCGCGCGGTGCCGCGTGCGGTCCTGATGGAGCATGCGTTCTCGATGGCCCAAGAGTTTGCGGCCAAGTCGCCGGCCATCATGGCCCTTGGCCGACAATCCTTCATGCGCGCGAACGATCTTGATTATCGGCGGAATGTTGAATATCAGATCGAGACGCTGTGCAATGTATTCAATACGCGCGACGGGCGCGAGGGATTGGCAGCATTTCTCGAAAAGCGCACGCCGAACTGGTATAACGCCTCTTAGCTGGGCACCAGCGGGCAGCCGAACAGGCTCGGAGGCGGGAACGCCGTTGGCGTGGGCATCGACGCGAGCTGGGCGAACAAATCGTATTTCTGTTTGCTCTGCGCCGGCGGCTTTACCTGCCATAGATACATCGTATGCGGCACACAGCCGTTCGGCTGGATGCGCACATCCTTATTGTAGAAGTCGTTGAGCGGTAACTCGCGCATCTTCGCCGCGACTGCATCCGCATCCAGCGTGTTCGTTGCCCTTACAGCTTTCAACCAATGCAGCACGCCGGCATAGCAGCCAGCGTTGTACTCGTTCGGCGGCGTCTGCATTTTCGCCACGTAGCGCTCGGTCCACGTGCGCGTTTCCGGCGACAGGTCCCAATAGAAGGAATTGGCCAGCACCAAGCCCTGGCACACCTCCTGGCTCAACGACATCACATCGTTGATGATCATCAGCAGCGTGGCGAGCCGGGCGCCGCCTTTGGTGATGCCGAACTCAGCTGCCTGCTTTATGCAGTTCTGCAGGTCGGTGCCGGCATTGGCGAGGCCGATCACCTTTGTCCCCGATGCCTGAGCTTGCACCAGATACGATGAAAAGTCGGCCGTGCCGAGTGGTGCGCGGGTGCTGCCCAGCACCTTGCCGCCAGCGGCCTTTACGAATTCCTCGGTGCTGGCCTGCAAGGAGGCTCCGAACTCGTAGTCGGCCGTGATGAAGAACCACGTGTCACCGCCGGCCTTTGCCAGGGCGTTGCCGACGCCTTTGGCCAAGGCATAGGTGTCGGCGGCAAACTGAAATCCGTAGGGCGAGCACTGCTTGCCGATGAAGGCTGTTGCTGTCGGCGTGCTCATGACAAAGATGCGCTTCTTGTCACGCGCAACCTGCTGGATGGCCAGTCCTGCGGACGTGGCCGCGCCATCGGCCAGCAGGTGCACGCCCTTATCGTCCACCCATTCGCGGGCCAGCGCACCTGCGACATCAGCCTTGTTCTGATCGTCTGCCTGCATCACTTCGATCGGGCGTCCGAGCACCGATCCCCCGAAATCGGCGACGGCCATCTCGGCGGTCAGTCGGCTGCCAGGTCCGCCGACATGGCGATAGGGGCCGGCAACATCGCTCAGCAGGCCGATCTTTACCGGCGCGGATGAAGTTTGAGCACGCAGCAAAGCTGGACGCGCCACCGGCGCAGCGGCAATCGCGCCGAGTGCGGCGCGGCGCGAGAGTTTCATCCTCGTTCCCCCATACGATCAGGTCTGGATGCGGTAGAACCGAGCCGCAGTGTCATGGAACAGCGCGCCGCGTTCGTCGACTGATGCGCCGGCAGCGATGCGCTTGAAGCTATTCCATAGCACCGGATAGCTGCACATCGCCTTATCCACCGGAAAGTTGCTCTCGAACATGCAGCGCGAGGCACCGAATGTTTCGATGCAGGCGTCCATCCATGGCCACCATGCGTGCGCAAGCTCGCCCGACGAAGGTGGTAACACTTGGCGATGGAAGTCGAAGCCGTTGATCGCCATCGCCAGGCCGCCGAGTTTCATGTGTACATTCGGGCAGGTTGCCAATTGCTTTATCCCGTCGTGCCATGCGGCGAACACCTCGTCGCCTTTGCCACGAAATGGTCCGACGCCGAGTGGGCCTCCAACGTGGTTAATGACAATCGGTATCGCGGGAAACGCCCGCGCGAGGTCTAAGAGTTCGCCAAGTTGCGTGTGATACAGCCAGGCATCGAAGCTCAGGCCGTATCTACCGAGGCGCGCGAAGCCGGCGCGGAACGCCGGGTCGCTCATCAGGCCGAGTGGCGGCGGAGTGGATATGCTGGCGAGCAGATCGGGGTGACGCGCGGCCACCTGGCGGATGCCACGGAAGCGGCCATTGGAGGCTGCCATGTGCGCCTCCAGCACTGCATCCACATGCTCGCCCGCGCGGAAATCCACATGGCCGACGATGGCGGCGCAGACGCGTTGGCGTGTTTTGCGGCGCTCCGCCTCAGCCGCCACCGAAGCGACGAACTCGGTCTCGCCGACCGGACGCATCTCTTCCGGACCTTCGGTGCGGTAGGACCAGAAGCACTGAAGAAACACGGTGGCAACGATGTTGTGGCCGCTGTTCAGGTCTGCCAGCAATTCATCGAGATAGTATCGGCTGCCAGACCGATCCCATAGGTGATGATGCGGATCGACGATCGGCAGATCTGGATCGAGTATCTCCTCGCGTAGCTTGTTGAGCCACGCGAGGTTCGGGTTTGGATGCTCGACAACGTGTGGTTGCGTGGACGACATCAGGCGGCCAGGACCGGTTCGGTGCCGACAATGGTCGTGCGGTGCATCACCCGCCGCTCGCGCGGATCGTGCGGCGTCACCTGGTGCATGGTGCAGCGGTTGTCCCACATCACCACGTCATGCGGCTCCCACCGATGGCGATAGACGAAGCGTGGCTCCGCAGCGAACTCGACCAGATCAGCGATCAGGCGCTTTGCATCGGCCTGGCTCATGCCTTCGACATCATCATTGTAGATCGGGCTGATGTAGAGCGAGTGACGACCGGTGACCGGGTGTTTGCGCACCAACGGCTGCCAGACTGGCGGCATGGCCGCCTTCTCCTCCTCGGTCAGAGGCTTTAAGTCGGCGAGCGAGTGCAGATGTCCAAAATTGTGCCGCGCCTTGCGTCCCTGCACCTGCCGCTTGAGTAAGTCGGGCAGCGCCTCATACACCGCGTACATGTTGGTGAACTGAGTTTCGCCGCCTGTGCGACTGGTTTCCACGCCGTGCAGCAGAGCACCGGTGCAAGGAATGGTGCGATAGCTGCTGTCGGTGTGCCAGAACTGCGCCAGCGATACCTGCTTCACCGTCGGATGATCTGGCGGCATCAGATTGCCCTCATCATCCACGTTCGACACCCGGAAGATCTCCTTCACCAGGCGCGAGCGGATGATGTTCTGATGAAAGATCTCCGGCTCGCCAAAGCCGCGGGTGAACGCGACGTGCTCCTCGTCCGTGATCTGCTGTGCGGGAAACACCAGAACAAGGTGCTGCATCCATGCATCGTGCACTGCGCTGAAGGTGTCTGGATCGAGTGGCGTCCGCATGTCAACGCCGCGCACCTCCGCGCCAAGGGCAGGATGCAAAGCACGAACCTGGAGTTGATCTGAAACGACTGCTGCCGAAGATGATGCCATGGCCGCTTCCTTTCTGTTCTATGAGGCAGGGTGTTCGGCGAACTCGAAGCCCATTGCCCGGGTGTGGTAATAAAGGCCGCCGTCCTGCACGATGAGGAACAGCGCCTGCTCGTTGCCGCCGTTGTGATGGGAATGAACTGCGACTGGCGGCGTGATCGTGGTCGCCCACGGAGCCCAGTCCTTGCGCTTGCCTTCAATGACGGAGAAGCAGCGCTCGCCCTTGATGATGAGCGACACAGCGACCGAGTTGTGCCGGTGCGGACGCTGCACCACGCCCCCCGGCAGCGAGTTCATCGCTACCGTAAGCGTCGGCAGGATGTTGCGCGTCGCCTCCTGCTGCTCCGCGGAGAAGATCAGCGCTGAGCCTGCGATCTGCTCGTTGCGGCCGATGTCGTAGATGAGCTCAATCTGCCGGGTGATCTCGTCCGCCCGATAGTGCACAACGTCCGTCGGCGCCTGGCCAGGCGCCGGTGCTTGCAGGTTCTCGAACGCAAGTTGCGGTTCATTGGTCACCAGCCACAGCACCGCGTCATTATCGTCGGCCCTGTGCAGCGCGAGTTCACCGCCAGGCAGGATGAATAGGTCGCCGGCGCTCCACGCGATCTCCTGTCCGGCGCAGGACGTGCGGCCGCTGCCGGCGATGACGTAAGCGATGACGCCACTGGACACGAAGTCGGCCGCCAGGCTTTCGCCGGCGCGAATTCTCGCGTAGCGCGCCAGCACGAGGGGCGTGGTTGCGGGAGACCGGCTTGCCAGTTCCGCGGAGATGTCGCACGCGATCAAGCTGGTCGGTGTTGTCGGGTCGAGCGCGATGGTCGGTTCGCGGGTGAAGATCTGGTCTGGGACAGGCGGCAGCTGCACGTTGAATCCGTTGCCGGTGTTGAAGAACCGCCCGCGCCCCTCGGCTGGCGTCGCCGGCGTAGCAGGACGTTGCACCGGCATCTCGGCGATGCTGCGTGGACGATCGTCTCCCGACATCGATTGCTCTCCTCCCAGCATCGACTGCCCCACCATCGCCGGTGGACGACAGCGTGTCAAGTTTTCCGAATAATGTTCGAGTATGTGGTCAGACCGGATCCCAGGGAAACGCCTGTTCTGACGTATCGAGCGGCATGAATGCCGCCTGCACCGCCGGAATGGCATGCTGCGCTATCGTCTCAGGCGTCCAGCCATCGGCCCGATGCACGATACGGATCGGGCGCGGTGAACTGAACAGGTAGATCTCGTTCATGCGCGTTCCGAACACCTGGCCGGTGATGCCCTTAGCCGCATCCGACGCGAGGAACACCGCTAGCGGCGCATTTTTGTCCGGCGTCATGCGTTGTAGCTTTTCCACCATCACCTGCTGCTCCGGCGTGGTCGCCGGAATCGAACTGGTCATGCGGCTCCAGGCCCAGGGCGACAGGCAATTGGAACGGACGTTGTAGCGCTGCATGTCGAGCGCAATCGACTTTGACAGCGCCGTGATGCCGAGTTTGGCGGCGGCATAGTTGGCCTGGCCGACATTGCCGATCAGCCCGGACGTGCTGGTGATATGCACGAAAGCGCCGCTTTCCTGCTTGCGGTAATGCTCCGCCGCGGCACGGCTGACAAAGAAACTGCCGTTCAGGTGCACCGAGATGACGGCAAGCCAGTCATCGGCGCTCATCCGATGGAAAATGCTGTCGCGCAGGATGCCAGCGTTGTTCACCACCGCGTCGATGCGGCCGAAGTGATCCAGCGCGGCTTGGATGATCTTCTGTGCTGAAGCCCATTCCGCGACGGAGTCGGTGCTGATCTCTGCCAGGCCACCATTCTGGCGAATAATCGCCTGGGTTTGCTGTGCGGGCGTGATGGACGCGCCGCTGCCGGTGAGCGAGGCGCCGACATCGTTGATGATCACCTTAGCGCCGGCGGCCGCCATCATGATCGCGATCTCGCGCCCGATGCCGCCACCGGCACCGGTGACGACGACGACTTTGTCTACCATGATTCCTGGCACGGTCATTCTCC
>JBKPSV010000036.1:0-10828 GCA_046735215.1 Pseudomonadota bacterium
GCTGATCGTCGCCAACATCTGGCGCGGCATCCCGTTTGTGGCAATTACGCTGTTGGCCGGACTACAAACGATTTCACCGTCGCTGTACGAGGCGGCGCTACTGGACGGCGCCAGCGGCTGGCAGAAGTTCCGGCGCATCACCGTGCCGCTGTTGATGCCGATTTTGGCGGTGGCGCTTACGTTGTCGGTGCTGTTCACCTTCTCTGATTTCCAGTTGGTCTATGCCATCACCCGGGGTGGGCCGTTCAACACCACCCACCTGATGGCGACACTCGCGTTCCAGCGCGCGATCCCTGGTGCGCAGTTGGGCGAGGGCGCGGCGATCGCAGTTTCTATGATCCCGTTCCTGATCGGCGCGACACTGCTGTGTTTCTTCGGGGTCGGACGACGCAAGTGGCAGCAGGGCGAAGCGAATGACTGACAACACGGCAGTTCCCAATTCGGTCGCCGAGATCGAGGCAATCACTGGCAAGGGCAAGGACGCGCCGGAGCTGCTGGCGTGGGATTCCAAGCTGCGTCGCACCGTCACGATCTACATCCCGTTGGCGCTGTTCGTGATCGTGCTGCTTTTCCCGTTCTACTGGATGGCGATCACGTCGTTCAAACCCGACCACGAGATGTACGATTACAAGACGTACAATCCGTTCTGGGTTCACTCGCCGACACTGCGCAACATCGAAGTGCTGCTGTTTCAGACCAACTACCCCCGCTGGCTGATGATCACGATGGGAATCGCGGTGGCGTCCACCTTCCTGTCGGTCGGCGCCAGCGTCCTGTGCGCCTACGCGATCGAGCGGCTGAAGTTCCGCGGCGCCCAGCACGTTGGGCTCGCAATCTATCTGGCCTACCTGGTCCCGCCGTCGATCTTGTTCATCCCGCTGGCGACGCTCATCTATCAGTTCGGGCTGTTCGACAACCCGGTCTCGCTGATCCTGACCTACCCCACCTTTCTGGTGCCGTTCTGCACCTGGCTGCTGATCGGCTACTTCAAATCCATCCCTTACGAACTGGAAGAGTGCGCTCTCATCGACGGCGCGTCGCGCCTGCAAATCCTGCGGCGGATCACGCTGCCGCTGGCAGTACCGGGCTTGATCTCGGCCGGCATCTTCGCCTTCACACTGTCGTGGAACGAATTCATCTACGCGTTGGCCTTTATTCAGTCCACCGACAAGAAGACAGTGCCGGTGGCAATCCTTACCGAGCTGGTGACTGGCGACGTCTATCAATGGGGCGCACTGATGGCTGGGTCCCTTCTGGGTTCGGTACCGGTGGCACTGATCTACTCGTTCTTCGTTGAATACTACGTCTCGTCGATGACAGGAGCGGTGAAAGAGTAGGGCAACAGTGTCATTGCCACCCTCGCGCAGGCGAGGGAAAGGAATCTCATAGGATACGGCATGAAGATCGAACGCGTTGAGACATTGCAGGCCGATGCCGGCTGGCGCATGTTCTCCTTCCTCAAGGTCACCACCAGCGACGGCATTATCGGCTGGTCGGAGTTCAACGAAAGCTTCGGCTCGGTCGGTCTGTCCGATGTGATCCGTGGTCTGTCGCCGGTCCTGATCGGCAAGGATCCGCGCCGTTACGAACAGATCACCCAGCACCTTCACGTGCTGACGCGCCAATCGCGTGGCGGCATCAATCAACAGGCGATTGCCGCGATCGAGAACGCACTGCTGGACGTCACCGGCAAGGCCTATGGCGTGCCGGTCTATGCGTTGTTCGGTGGACCGATCCGTGACCGCATCCCGGTCTACTGGTCGCATTTCGGCACCTACCGCGTACGCAGCGCCGCACTGATGGGCGTGCCGCCGCTGCACAGCTATGACGATCTCGCGCGTCATGCCGAGGAGGTTAAGCGCGCCGGGTTCCGCGCACTGAAGACCAATATCATTCCGATCGAAAGCGGCACCACTACCTCTTATACGCCAGGCTTCGGCCGGACGCCCGGCTGGCCAGAACTGAACTGGGACAATCGGCTGCTGCGCAGCGTACACGAACAGCTGAGCGCGATCCGCGACGCGATCGGCCCAGATATGGGCATCCATCTCGACATCAACTTCAACTTCAAGACCGAGGGCTTCAAGCGGATCGCAGAAGCCGTGGCACCCTTCAACCTGACCTGGCTGGAGATCGACACGCACGACGCGCCGGCGCTGGCGGAAATCAAGCGAGGCGCGCATTGCCCCATCGCATCCTGCGAGACGCTGCATGGGCGGCGTGAATTCAAGCCATTCTTCGATCACTGTGCGACGGACGTGGCAATCGTCGACGTGATCTGGAATGGGCTGAACGAGTCTCTGAAGATTGCTTCGATGGCGGACGTGTACGAAATCAACGTCGCCCCGCACAATTTCTACGGCCATCTGTGCAGCGCGATCAGCGCCACGTTCAGTGCCGTAGTGCCGAACTTCCGGGTGATGGAAATCGATATCGACAGCGCGCCGTGGCGCGACGATTTTTACCTGACTGTGCCGACTATCGAGAACGGCGAGTTCGTCTTGCCGAAAGGTGCCGGCTGGGGCATCGACGTGAACGAGAAGGCGGTGCGCGCGCGTCCGCCGAAGTAGAAGGAGACCGACTTTGGCCAAGTACAAGATCGCAACGCCCGCAGGCGCGAGCTTCACCGTCGCAGGCGGCGGCTATGACGTGGAGATGGAACCGCTGCAGGGAATGGATGCGGAAATCGCTGAAGGCCCGACTGACGAGGACGGTTTCATCAGGTTCGCGCAGGATGCCGATGCGATTTATGCCAAGGGCATCCGCTTCACCAAGAAGATTATCGATGGCCTGCCGGAGAAGTGCCGTGCCATCGTATTGGGCAGTGTCGGCGTGGATAGTGTCGATGTGAAGGCCGCGACCGAGCGTGGCCTTCCGGTCACCAACTGTCCCGACACATTCATCGAAGAAGTCGCCGATCATGCGATGATGCTGCTGCTGGCAAGTTTTCGTCGCTGCATCGAGCAGGACAAAATGGTGCGTGAAGGCCGCTGGCGCGAAGGCCGCCCGGAACTGCTGAACATCCCGCGCCTGATGGGCCAGACGCTCGGCCTTGTCTCTTTCGGCCACGTGGCACGCGCTGTGGCCAAGCGTGCCAAGCCGTTCGGTCTGCGCGTCATCGCCTACGACCCATTCATCGAGGAACTGGTGATGGTCGAGCATGGCGTTCTGCCGTGCACGCTTGAAGAAGTCTTGTCGCAGTCAGATTTCGTCTCGATGCACGCCCCGGCGCGCCCCGAGGTTGAGGGCATGCTCGGCGAGAAGCATTTCCGGCAAATGAAGCCGACTGCGATCTTCATCAACACCGGTCGCGGACCGACGGTGCAGGAAGCTGCGCTGATCAAGGCGCTGGAGGAGAAGTGGATCGCCTACGCCGGGCTTGACGTGCTCGAACACGAACCGCCGGGGAACAACAACCCGCTGCTGAAGATGGATAATGTCATCCTGAGTGCACACACGGCCTCCGCGTCGGCTCGCTTCGACCCTGCACGCAAAACCCACGTGGGACGTGAGCTGGCTCTGGTGCTGGAAGGCAAGTGGCCGATGAGTTGCGTCAACCCGGCGGTGCTGCAGAACACCAAACTCCGTCGTTGGCAGCCGATATCGATGGAACGTGGCCCAAACAGCTAGATAATATGACCCCTCCTCCTCAGGAGGAGGGGCGACGATCACTCCGCGAGAGATGCAGCGGCTGAAGCCATGCGGACGCACTTGCGCATGACTGAAGGCAGGGCTTCATCCGCCAACTTGGCGATGGGCCGGGCAAAGCCGGCGGCGTCAATCTGAGTGACGCGTGCGGCCAGCAGATCGATGGTCAGCTGGAAATGCGTGAAGCCGTGACGTACCTGGCCGGCTGGGCGCCATGCGGCCGACATTGGCGCCAATGGAAGCGCCTCTTCAACATCCCAAGGCATATCGCGCCATTCGGTTCCAGGCAGTTCCGTCATGCCGCCAAGCAGCCCGCTGCTTGCACGTCGACGCAGCAAGACGTTGCCGCTGTGATCGGTCAGCCAGAAGTGCACTCCGTGCCGCAGCGGCCGCGTACGCTTTGCCGCCTGACGCGGCAGTTCTTCGGCAATGCCCGCGCGGCGGCCGGCGCAGTCCGCCATCCACGGACACAGCGCACATGTCGGCCTGGCGGGAGTGCATACCATCGCTCCCAGATCGAATAGCGCCTGTGCGAAATCGGATGGCCGTACCTGCGCCTCCGGCGCTTGACCCAGCCGCGACGCCAGATCCCGAATCATTGGCTTCGATTTCGGCGGCTCCTCACACACTGCGAACAGCCGGGCGACAAGGCGCTCGACATTGCCGTCAACCGGCACTGCCGGGATGCCGAATGCAATCGCTCCTATCGCCGCGGCGGTGTACTCGCCGATGCCGGGCAGTTGACGCAGGCCAGCCAGATCCCTGGGAAAGCCGCCTGCAGCGAGCATCGCTCGCGCGCAGCTATGCAGGTTGCGAGCACGGGCGTAGTAGCCAAGTCCCGCCCAGGCGGCGAGCACATCCTCCAATGGCGCGGCGGCGAGCACGGCCAATGTAGGGAAACGAGCGAGGAATTTTTCGAAGTACGGGACGGTCGCTGTCACAGTCGTCTGCTGCAGCATGATCTCACTCAGCCAGACGTGGTAAGGGTCGGCGGTCTGGCCTGGGGCGGCACGCCAGGGCAGTGAGCGGCGATGGCGGTCGTACCAGGCGAGCAGAGATGTGGCAGAAAAAGACACGGCGGGCGGTATGAACGGCGACGGACGCCACGTCTATGGCCCCCGGCCGGTTGGTGCCTTGGTGTCGCGGCTGACTCGGGCAGCCTTTCGCCGGCGTGCGCCAGCGACAGCACAGGTCATTGCCGATTGGACCGCCATCATGGGACCAGCAATCGCTGCGGTCACTACGCCGCGGCGGCTGTCTGCCGGAACCCTCACCATTGCCTGTGCCGGACCGATTGCCCTGGAGTTGCAGCATCTGGGCGGTGAGGTAATGGCCCGGATCAACACCCATCTGGGCAGCAACACCGTGAAGGCACTGCGCTTTGTGCAGACGCACGAACCTATGAAGTCGCCCGCGCCCTTGCCGCGGCAGGCCGACCCGGCGAAGCTCGCCGCAGTCGAGGCCGCGCTGGAAGACCTGCCAGAAGGCGACCTGCGCGCAGCGCTTGCCTCGTTAGGGCGCGCGATGGCCACCCAGTCCAACCGATCGAGGTCATGATGATGTTGTCTCGCCGTTTCATGTTGATGCTGATACCAGGCTGTGCTGCAGCGGGTTTGGCGGCCCGTCTCGGCTGGCTTGTCCCCACCGCATCAGCACAGACGACCAGCAACGAGAAGGACCGCGAATCGGAGCGCTCCACCGGCAGCCCGAACGCCAAGGTGACGGTGATGGAATTCTTCTCCCTGACCTGCACCCATTGCGCGTCGTTCGCGCGAGAGACGATGCCGGAGGTGGAGAAGAACCTGATCCAGCCGGGCAAAGTGCGATTTGTCTACCGCGATTTCCCACTTGACCAGGTGGCGCTGACCGCGGCGATGGTCGCGCGCTACCTCCCGCCGCCGCAGTACTACCCGTTCGTAACCGCATTGTTGGCCGCCCAGGATCGCTGGGCGTTTGCCAGGGGCATCAATAGCACCGATGAAATCTGGAAAATGGCGGCGCTGGCCGGTATGAGCCGGGAGACCTTCGACAAGGCAATCGCCGACAACGCCCTGCGCACCTGGATCCTGCAACAGCAGCAGGCCGATCAGGATCGGTGGAAGATCGACTCGACTCCGAGCTTTGTGATCAACGGCCAGAAGTATTCTGGCGAGATGAGCTACGACGCGTTCAGGAAGTTGATTCCCGAGGTCTGACCGCCCCGGCAAGTCGGCCTTGCCGCCTCACTGGCTCACCTAGTAGAATACTGCAAAACTCGGTGGTTAGCGGAGGATTTGGCTTGACAGTGCAGTTCCGCCGGATGCGCATCGCCGGGTTCAAAAGCTTCGCCGAGCCGGTAAGTGTCGAGATCCAGCCAGGCTTGACCGGCATTGTCGGCCCGAACGGCTGCGGCAAGTCCAACGTCGTGGAAGCGCTGCGTTGGGCGATGGGTGAGCAGAGCACCCGCTCGCTGCGTGCCGGCGAAATGGAGGACGTGATCTTCGCGGGCACGGCCGGCCGGCCGTCGCGCAACCTCGCCGAGGTGACGCTGACCCTGGACGAAACGGCGGGGGCGGTGCCGCCACCATTCCACGACCAGCCTGAACTGGAGGTCGTGCGCCGGATCGAGCGTGGTGCCGGCAGCGCATACCGGGTGAACGGCAAGGAAGTCCGCGCTCGCGATGTGCAGACGCTGTTCGCTGATCTGGCCACGGGCGCGCATGCCTCAGGCATGGTGAGCCAAGGGCGGGTGGGCATGCTGGTAACCGCCCGGCCGGAGGACCGCCGCGCGGTGCTGGAAGAGGCTGCCGGCATCACCGGGCTGCACGCTCGTCGGCACGAAGCGGAGCTGAAACTCCGCGCAGCGGAGGCGAACCTTGCCCGGGCCGATGACCTGCGCGGCCAGTTGGAGGTGCAACTCGGCGCCCTGAAACGTCAGGCGCGGCAGGCCAGCCGCTATCGGAACATATCCGGCGCAGTGCGGCAGGCAGAATCAGAGCTCCTCTCTATCCAGCGCGCCCAGACCAGCGGGATGCGTGCGGCGGCGGAAGCTTCACTGCACGCGGCACGTATAGCCGTTGCTGCTGCAACTGACGCGGCGACGCAGGCCACCGCGCAAGCGACCGAGGCGGCCGCTGCACTGCCGGCTCTGCGCAGCACCGAAGCCGAAGCGCGCACCACCCTGGAACGCCACCGGGTAGCGCAGGAGCAGCTTGCGGCGGAGGAAGAGCGCGCGCGTACTGCATTGGCCGACGCGTCCCGACGGCTCACCCAACTCGATGAGGACCGCGCGCACGCGGAGCAGCTCAGGAACGATTCGGCCACTGCCGAGTCACGTCTCGGGATTGAGGACGCCGGTCTGGCAGAGGCTGACTCGGGATACGCCTCTCGGGCCGAGGCGGCGGAAGCGACGGTGGCCAATGCGGCCGATGCTGTCCGTGCCGCGGAAGCCAGTGCAAATCGGGCAACCGAAGTCGCCGCGGAGGCGAGTGCTCGCGCCCAGACCGTGGCGCGACAGCTGGCCGAGGCGCAGGCGAGATGGCAGCGACTGCAAAGACAGTTCGCCGAACTGCAGGCAGAGCATGATCGCGTTGCAAGTCAGGCAATCGAGCCGGCGAGCCTCGATGCCGCGTGCGCAGAACAGGTTGACGCGGAAGCGGCCCTTGCCGCCGCCGCCGATGCATTGGCGGCGGCCGAAAAGACCCGTGGAACGACTGGCCCGGCCCTTGCCGCAGCACGCGAGGCACAGGCCGCAGCCGACTCTGCGCACGCCAAGCTAGCGGCCGAGGCACTTGCGCTGGCCGAGGTGCTGTCGGTGAAGGATCACGAGCGCTGGCCGCCGATGGTGGATTCGCTGAGCGTCCCGCCCGGACTGGAGACGGCGCTTGGCGCGGCCCTGGGAGAGGAGCTGACCTCCGCAGCTGATCGCGACGCTGCCCGCCACTGGCGAGAGCTGCCGGCGCTCGATCCGTCACCTGCTTTGCCTGAAGGTGCTCAGCCTCTCAGCGCGCTGGTGCAAGGCCCGCCGGCGCTCGCGCGAGTACTATCGCAGATTGGACTTGTCGATCAGGCCAGCGGCGAAGCTTGCCAGACACTGCTTGCGCCCGGTCAGGTGCTGGTCTCGCGAGAAGGCGCGGTCTGGCGGTGGGACGGGTACACGATCCGCGCCGGGACCCCAACCCCTGCGGCCGTCCGGCTGCAGCAGCGCAATCGACTGTTTGTCCTGCAGCGCGACGTTGAGTTCGCACTGGCAGATGTCGCAGCGGCCAGATCGGCTTGCGAGGCCGCAGCCGAAGCCGACCTCGCCGCGACATCAGCTGAAAAGGAAGCGCGCGCGCAGCGCTCGGCAGCAGAGCAGCGGCTGGAGCGAGCACGGTCGGCTCATCAGCAGCTTCGGGCACGCGCTGCGGAGATTGCCGCGCGCCAGGCTGCCACCGAAGCCCAGTTGCAACGGCTGGCGCTAGAGCGCGAGGAGGCGTCCGTTGGCCTCGCTTCAGCGCAAGAGGCAGAGAATGCGCTGCCGGAACTTGGTGCCCTGCGCGACGCGGTAGAAGCCGTGCGCACTGAATTATCTGCGGCACGTTCTGCCGAGGCGGAGGCACGAGCTGCCCTTGAAACGCTGACGCGCGAGCACGCCGTGCGGACAGCGCGACGGTCGGCCATCGCGGCAGAACGCGCGAACTGGGCGCAAAGGGCCACCGATGCCGATTACCGTTGTCAGGAGCTGGCGGCGCGACGAGAGACGGCAGAGGCTGAGTACGTCGCGCTTCAGGCAGCACCCAGCCAAATTGCCACTCGGCGCGCTGAAGCGCTCGACGCACTCGAGGCTGCGGAGACGGCGCATCGCTCAGCATCCGAGACGTTGCAACACGCGGTCGACAACTCGACCCATGCGGATCGCACCGCCCGCGCGGCCGATACCTCGCTTGCCACGGCCCGCGAAGACGCGGTGCGCGCGGAGGGTGCTGCGGGCCAGGCCGAACAGGCATGGCAAGCGATGGAGGAACGGATCACCGAGCGTCTCGGCGCAAACCCGGCGATGCCCAACCCGCCTGCCGAACTATCACCGGAGATCGAGGATAAAGCCCGGCGCCGGCTCGAACGCCTCCTGAAGGAGCGCGAGGAAATGGGCCCGGTGAACCTGCGCGCCGATGTTGAGGCCGAGGCGGTCGAAAAGCAGATAACCGGCATCACCGTCGAGCGCGACGAACTGACCACTGCGATCGCCAAGCTGCGCGGCTCCATCGGGCACCTGAACCGCGAAGGGCGCGAACGACTGGGTTCTGTCTTCGAACAGATCGACCGCAATTTTCAGGCGCTGTTCACTCGAATGTTCGGCGGCGGCAAGGCACATTTGGCGTTGGTTGGCTCTGACGATCCCCTCGAGGCCGGGATGGAGATCTACGCTCAGCCTCCCGGCAAGAAACTCGCGACCCTGTCGCTCCTGTCGGGCGGAGAGCAGGCACTGACCGCGCTGTCGCTGATCTTTGCGGTGTTCCGCTGCAACCCCGCGCCGGTCTGCGTACTCGATGAGGTGGACGCACCACTGGACGATGCCAACGTTGACCGTTTCTGCACACTGCTCGAGGACATGGTGCGCGATACCGCGACACGCTTTCTTGTCGTGACGCACCATCCGCTGACGATGGCACGTATGGACCGGCTGTACGGTGTGACCATGCAGGAGCGCGGCGTTTCGCGTCTGCTGTCGGTCGATCTGCAACGTGCGGCCGAAATGGCGGAGCCGCCGCGCCTTGCGGCGGAATAGCGCCGACAAACGCCGATACAAATCGGATAAGCGGCAGATACATTCATCCCATAATTCATGGTCCGGGTTCCGTATGGGAGTACTCGTCCATGGTGCGACGCCGACGTCCAGCCGCTGTGTTGGCGATTGCCGGGGTTTCCGGTCTTGCGGTTGCCGCGTTGCCTGGCAAGGCTGAGGCTTGGTGGTGCTGCCGCGTCGGCATCGGCATTGCCCTGCCGCCAATGGTGGTCGCGCCGCGACCGGTCTATGTCCCGCCGCCAGTCTATTATGCGCCGCCTCCCACGTATTACGCACCGCCGGAACGGATCTGGGTGCCACCGCATTGGCAGGGCAGTATCTGGGTGCCCGGGCATTGGGCATGAGCAGGCTTGAACGTGCTACCGCGAGGGTGATCTGTAATATAGCTCGCCACCTGCAAGTAAGTCGTCAGCCCTGGAACCGGCGGACGCGCAGAGCTCGCTAAGAGCGAGCTAAGCTGACGCTTCGGGGGCTTTGCGAACCTAGTCTACTCAAAGACCAGCTCGATGTATTCGGCAGGCCGAAGGACAGGCAGCTTGTGGTTCCTCGGGTGTTCGAGGTCTAGCAGAGACCCGCTACGATCGACCACCGGCACATGGGCATAGCATCGGGACCGACCTTCGATCCGAGCGCGCCTTGACCTCTGCCCATGCACAACCCAACATCACGCGATCAAATTTACCGCTGTCAACGAAAGTACTGGGCGTGCGGTGCAACCAATGCCACGAGGAGAACCGTGACGAAGCCCGGTTTTGCCGGGCCTGCGGAACAACGCTTTATCCTTCTTGCGCGGCCTGCGGCACCAAGCTGGAAGCCGGCAGTCTGTTTTGCGATCGGTGCGGTGCATCGGTGCCCGCCCCGGGATCATGGCCACCCGTGAGGGGGAGTGCATTTCGTACTCCAGGGCATATCGCAGAGAAGATTCTCCTATCCAAGGCGGCATTGGAAGGCGAACGAAAGCAACTCTCTGTTCTTTTCGCCGATCTGAAAGGATCGACGGAGCACGTCGCCAACCTGGATCCCGACCACGCCCGGCGGCTTCTCGACCCCGTTCTCGAACGGATGATGGAGGCTGTTTACCACTACGAAGGCACGGTCAACCAAGTCATGGGCGACGGTATCATGGCGCTTTTCGGAGCACCGCTTGCGCTCGAGGATCATGCGATCCGCGCCTGCCACGCAGCACTTAGAATGCAAGAGATAATCAAGGCCCACGCCGACGAAGTACTTCGGACGGAGGGCGTCCCGCTCGAGATACGGGTCGGGCTCAATTCCGGCGACGTCATCGTGCGCTCGATCGGCAGCGATCTGCACATGAACTACACCGCCATGGGTCTGACGACGCACCTGGCGGCCCGCATGGAGCAGGTCGCAGCGCCGGGGTCAATCTACATGACCGCGCAGACGTTGCGGCTT
>JBKPSV010000037.1:0-9364 GCA_046735215.1 Pseudomonadota bacterium
ATGCGGCGAAGCATCTGGCAAGCGCACTGATCGAGCGCGGCATCGACATGGCATACGCCTACAAGCCGCTGCACGTGGATGGCCTGGCGCACGCGTTCACCAACACCCTGCTGTATCTCGATTGGGACCGACGCGGCTTTCCCTGGCCGGTGCTGCCGTTCGCGATCAACTGCTATGGCCGAAACCTGATCCATGCGAAGGGCGGCATGGCAGCGCTGTTTGTTCCTCCGCGTGATGAACGCGAACTGCCCGATCCGCCGGCGCCGCAGCCGTGGCGCTGCATGGATGTCGGACGCGCGGTGGCCGAAATCCTGACGAAATCGCCGTGGCGCGTCGCACTGATTGCCTCGTCGAGTTGGTCGCACTGCTTCCTGTCGCCGACCAACGGCTACCTGTGGCCGGACCACAAGGCTGACCGGCTGATGTTCGATGCACTGTCCAGTGGTGACTATGCGTATTGGCGGCAGCGTCCGTTGCAGGAGATGGAGCGGGCCGGCCAGCACGAGATGCTGAACTGGATGGCTTTGGTCGGCGCTATGGAAGGACTCGGTCGCACGGAACCTGTGATCCACGACTACGCGGAGACGCACATCTTCATGTCGGAGAAGTGCTTCGTGTCATATCCGGCATGAACTGATCCTGAGAACGATAGCCGGCCGAAGATGGAGGGGCGAAGGGCCGTCCCTCCTTCCTTCCTAGACCTTGGTTGCCAGTACCTCAGCGTCAGCTAGGGCCCGCTCGACCATCCCTAGCAGCGCCGGTGCCTTGAACGGCTTTTCCAGCACCCACGATTCGGCACCAAGCTCTGCCGGCTCCGCGTAACCAGTGACGAACACAACAGGGATGCCGCCGCGCAAGCGACGCACCTGAGCGGCAAATTCGTCGCCGCGCAATTCAGGCATGGCGAAGTCTGCGATTACGAGGTGCGCCGGGTGGGCGCTCCTGAGCTCATCGAGCGCCTGCAACGGACTACGGAAGGACACAACAACGTAGCCCGCGGCATCCAGCATCGCTGACAACGTGTTGCGTACCTCATCGTCGTCATCCACCAAGACAATATGGCAGCTGGCATAGCGTACATCAGCCCGCGGGACAGGAACCGACTGCGAGGTTGTTGGTTCGCTGTAACTGTCCTTTCCGCCTGCAGGCAGATAGATGCTGACCGTGGTGCCTTTTCCCGGTTCGGAGTCGATTCTGGTGGCACCGCCCGATTGCTGCACCAGGCCGTAAACCTGGCTCAGGCCAAGACCAGACCCCTCTCCCACTCCTTTGGTCGTAAAGAACGGGTCAAACGCCCGCTGCCGCACATCTTCCGGCATTCCTGTTCCGGTGTCGGAAATGGCTATCAGTGCGAACCGCCCGAACAGCCCCTCAGCGCCGGCCTCGTTGCCAGAAAGCTCGACATTGGCGGTCGTGATCGTGACAAGCCCGCCATCCGGCATTGCATCCCGTGCATTTATGACCAGGTTGAGAACGGCTTGCTCAAGCTGGTTCACGTCAACATACGCGGTGACCCGGGCCGGCGAAGGCTGCAAGTTGAGCCGGCCATACCCCGCAAGGGTGGCAAGCAGCAGATCCTGCAAACCGGAGAGGACCCCGTTGATGTCCGCAGTCCGCGGCATCAGCGCCTGCTGCCGACCAAATGCGAGCAGCCGACGAGTGAGTGTGGTTCCTCTTTCTATCGATTGCATGATCGTGGCGAGATACGGTGCATATGCATCTTCGCGACCGGACTTCATCGCGATCAGACCGCCGGCACCGCTGATCGCCATCAGCAAATTGTTGAAGTCATGGGCGATCCCTGCGGTCAGACGGCCGATTGCCTCAAGTTTCTGTGCCTGCAGAAATTTCGCCTGGGTGGAGCGATGGCTGGAAATCTCCGCCGTTAATCGCATGTTCGTCTGGTCGAGTTCCTGGGTCCTTGTCGCGAGGCTCAGCTGCGCTTTTGTCGTGGCGCGAAACCATTTCCCAAACCGCGTGCTCGCCACACACAATGAAATCCCGAAGATGACCGTCATGATACCCGAGACGGTCTGCAGGCGACCGCCCAGGACGAAGAATGTAGCCGCCAGTGGTGCAATCGCCGGAACGATGAATGCCATGACCGAAGGAAAGTGCGCCGCATGGACGGTCGCGGCGCCTGCCGACATTCCCGCCAGAATGAAAGCCAGGAACAGAAGATGCGCTTCATCCAACGGCGCAAACAGCAGCGGCGTGACGCCCCACAGCACACCGGAAGCCAAAGTTCCAATGGTCGCCAGAGTAGCCCATCCAACTCTAGGCCGATCTTCGGCATTGACCCGCCGATGGACGTACCATAAACCGGCGCGGAGCGCCGAAAGGAGCATTACTACCCCGATCCAGGGTGCGATGATCTCCAACGGCACCACTGACGCCTGGACAAACCCGAGCAGCACGCTGTTGATCACCGATGCGGTCAACGTCAGCGGCAAGTGCTCGAACGACGACCGCACCTGCGCAGCGCGCACCGCTTCGGCCTGGCGATCTGCGAGCGTTGCCGTCTGCACGAAACTCCCGCGCCTCAAATCGATGTGACCGCAACAGTCAATGATCGAGTGCTGCTGGTCAACAACGGACTAACTGATCGAGTAGTTTCTAGAGCCCCATGGCCCGTGGTGCAGTTCTCTTTGCATCCTGTATGGAAACACTTGCCGCTCGTCCGGATGCTCGGTGAGCCTCCATACCGAACCGTTAGACCTATAGGTGAGATCTTCCGGGCCTGGGATTCATACTTCCCTTCGGTCAGCCCGACAGCCCTAGCTTTCCTAGAGGCTTTGTCTATTCGCCTGACGCACGGTTGGCGGGCAGGGGCCGACGTTTCGGTTCCCATAAGATACACCCGCCGCAAGAACCGTGTGCCCTTCCCATCTTGCCGTCTTCGAGCGCATCCGACGATGCGGTAATACCAAATCTCTATGATGCGCGTGACTCGGGGTCTTCCACGACGCGGCGATATTCTGATTCAACCCCAGGCGGAGCTGCTCTTGGGGTTCGCCATGCCAAATTCCGCACGCTCCGACTACGATGCGGTGCGCGTCCGTTTGGCGCAGCCGGCAAGGCCTAGCCTTGGGATGCCACAATATCCTTTGAATAGCGCTTACAAACTGGGTCTTCGTGCCGGGACCCTGGTGCGGCAGCGCTTGGACCCGGACCAAAGCCATTATCCAGTCGGCGCGGCAATTCAGGCAGCCAAAGCGCGTCTCCAGGCGCCGCGAGTACATGACCCGACAAGCGGCACCGGCTCGAGACGCGTGTAAGGGAGGCCAGCCAGCGTCTTCTAGCCAGGCGAGAGACGCTGTTCACCCAAGGGCGAGAACCTGATTTACGTCTGCGCCTTCGCCGTCGCCGGCGCGGTCCGCCGCAGTTCACAGATCGCGGCGTATATCTGCTGCCACAGATCATGACCCGCCGCGTCGCCCTGTTGACGCAGTTCAGCCGCCCGCTCCTGCGCCACTGCCTGGGCCCGCAGGCCATGCAGCTTGATCATCGACAAAGCGGTTTCCTGGGCATTCTGCCGAAGATTTCGTTCGTCCATGGCAATATTCCTCCACAACTCAGCCAAGCCGCAGGAGATATGCGGTCGCGACGGGCACAGCGCCAGTCGCAGACGCGTTAACGATTCAACGCTGTAACAGCACTATCGGCGACCGGAATCGAACCCCAGGAACCCGGCGTTCGGGTTTGGGGTTCCGCCATCGCCGCTGAACAGTCGCGCGGTCTGCTGCACCGATGGGACCGGCGCCACCGGCCGCGGCGACGTTTTCTTTGCCTGGCGTACCGGGTGTTTCTGGTCGTCCTTTGGCGGCGCAGCCCGCTGCGATTGCGCCGGCCGTGGGTCGTCGGCGGCGCGCATCGACAACAGCATGAACGAGATGTCGTTGCGCCCCAGATCGACGGATAACTCGAGCGGTGTCATGCCGAGAATGTTGCGCGCATGCAGGTCGGCGCCCCGGCTGATGGCGTCACGCGCCGTTGCGATGTCGCCCCGATTGATCGAATCGAACAGTTCCTCGTTCGGCTCCATATCTGTCGGCACCCGGGTCAAAGGCGCAGGCGCGCTGCCCGATGCGGCACCAGGCAGCGCTGGCGGCGGGGGGACCGCCGCCGGACCCTTCTGCTGCTTGCTGTTCTTGCCGATTTGATCGAACGTCTGCGCCTGGGCGGGCAACCCCACCCCCGAGGCCAAACAAAACGCCAAAGCAGCGGCTGCGAATCCAGTCCTCATGCCCAAGATTCTAGCTCAAGGCGGATTAAGCCACCAGAACCCGGCGGTTAAATAGGTCGCATAGCAGGTCCAGCCGAGATATGGCGCCATCAGCCAGGCCGCCGACCGCCGAACGGGCTTAAAGGCCAGCATCGTCAGCACGATCAGTATCAGCAGTACGCCGCAGACGGCGAGTGCCAGCGGCGGACTGCGAAGTGCGAAGAACGCCGGAGTCCAGCCGGCGTTGGCGGCGAGCTGCCAACCCCACAGTCGAAGCGGTCGCGTCGATGGAGAACGGCGCCAGACCAGCCAACCGGCGATCCCGATCATGACGTAGAGCACCGTCCAGACTGGACCGAACGCCCAATTCGGCGGGGTGCCAGGCGGTCGCAGCAGTGACGCATACCATCCGTGCCGCGTCCCGGCGATCATCGAGCCATCTGCCGCGCCGACCAGAAGGCAAAGTCCAACGAAGCCCACCAGTGCCAATCCTGGTGAGACCGGCGTCGAGGATCCGGGATGGGACCCCCATTCGTTGGGATCAGTGTTCAGGAAGACACGAACCCCTTTCGGACCAATGTCGCTTCCGAAGTACAATGTAGCCGCTCATCAAACGCCTACCAACCATTCACGCGTGGCCAGATCGCCACAACTTCATCGGTTCCAGCCACCACAAAATAGCGATCGTGTGCGGCGGCGGTCATGCATGTGTGATTGGGCGCGATGCGCAGCCTGGCGCCGACGGAGAAATCGAAGGGATACGCCGGATCTGCCTCCAGCACGCCGTGTTCCTGGTAGGCGCGCCGCACGATGGCATCACCGAAGCTCCGTTTGCCCGCAAGGTCGAGCACGAGACCGTAGCCGTAGTCCTGTGGTGCGTCCGCAGTGCTGCGATCCTTGGACAGCGCGAGCCCTCCTGCGTCCACGAGGACGTGTCCCGGTCGCCGGCCGATAACACTGGTCAGGACGGTCAACGCAACCGAGTCGGGCTCGTGGGTGCCGATCTCTGCCTGAAACAGGTCGCCGAACATGTAGACCCCAGCCCGCACTTCGGTGACGCCGTCGAGCCGGCCTGCGTGGCGAGCGGTCGGCGAACTGCCCATCGACACGATCGGCGCCGGGTGTCCCGCCGCGCGCAGCCGTTCCGCGGCCCGCACCACTCCCGCCCGTTCTGCCTCGGCGATCCTGGCGATCGCCTCGATGCTGCGGCCCGCATAGGAATGTCCCGCATGTGTCATCACGCCGGCAAGACAGCTTCCCAATCGGGCTGCCACGGTCAACAGCAGGTCATCGTCTGGCGCAATGCCGCCGCGTCCCTCGCCGGAATCGATCTCGATCAGTGCACGCGGCGGGCGCGGATGCGACGCTATTGCCGCCGCGACGTCGGGGTCATCCGTCAACACGATGACCGCGGCGCCGGCGGCGTTGAGCTTGGCCACCTTGTCCAGCTTTTGCGGGGTAATGCCGACCGCATAGAGGATGTCGGTCATGCCGTGACCCGCAAAGTATTCGGCTTCCGCGAGCGTCGAGACGGTGATGCCCCCCGGTTGCCCAGCGGTTGCCAGCCGTGCCACATCGATCGACTTGGCGGTCTTCATGTGCGGTCGCAGCGGCACACGATGCTCCGCCAGACACTGCGCCATCGTCTCGATGTTGCGATGCAGGATGTCGCGATCCAGCACCAGGCATGGCGTTGGGAGATCAGCCAGTCTCACAGCGGCCACTTCGCCGCGGGGTCGATCGGCAGGACCGGCCTCGGCATGTGCTTCCAGGAGAAACGCGATAGGACGGGACTGGTCAAGCCGGGCGCATCGACCTCGATCACCTGCTCATGCCGAAAGAACTCGTCGAACCCACCGCGGAAGTGCCCGCGCGACTTCACCACCACGACCCGTGCCGCGCCGATGTCGAGGCCAAAGGCTTCGAAGAATACCGGGTCGGCGCACTGCACCCGGTTCGAGATCACCACGACGGTAATGCCGCTGACCTGCAACGCCGCACATGGACCCAGCGCCAGGGTGTTATTGGCATAAATGCCGCGCCGTCCCCGCATGTTGCCATCGTGCAGGCGCTGGACGCTCGCGGCAACGGCGAATGGCTTGGCGAACTCATCTTCGCCACCTCGATTGAACCGTGCAGTGAACTGAGCGCCTTCGCAGTGCCGGTGCGCCTCCTCCGCCAACGGCGGGTCATGAATGACCCCGACCAGCGCGTTGCGCACATCCGCCCGATGGAAAGCCTCTAGAATCCACATCGTGTTGCCGCGGCCGCCGCCACCGGGATTGTCGGCAACGTCGGCAAAGATAAGCGCGGGGACAGCGACGTTCTCGGTATCTTTCGCACGCCGCACTGCGTCCTCGAGCGAGGTGAGCGTGGGGCTGAACCGGTCGCGCCTTGCCCACCCCGCTTCAGCGATCTCCTGCGCCAGTGCGCGGGCCGCCTCGGGATCGGTCGCGGTCACCACCGCGGTCAGGCCATTGAACGGGGTATCCGCATAGGCAAACCCGCCCATCACCGAGACGTTGAGGACGCGATCGGCATAGGGGGGCTCGCGCATCCGCCGCTGTCCGAGATCGATCAACTCGCCGTACGGCCGCTCGTGGGCGTCCTGGCCGGTCAGCATGGTCACCGTTGGAGGCACGATCGGCAGGCGAATGCGTGCGAGATGGGTTTGCGTGCCTGAGATGAGGCGGCGCAGCAACTGCGCTGACTCCACGCCGCGCTCGCGCATATCGAGATGCGGGTTGGTGCGATAGCCGACGTATGCGTTGACCAGTGCGACATTTGCCTCTGACACATTGGCGTGCAGATCGTAGCTGGCGACCATTGGTGTGTCTGGACCCACAATGCGGCGCACCAGCGCAAGCAGCGTCCCCTCGGGGTCATGATCCGCTGTCGCCAGACCGGCGCCATGCAGCACGCAGTAAACGCCGTCGAGCCGGCCGGCATGGCGCAACCCGCTCTCCCATTCAGCCATCAGGCGATCGAAGAATGCCTGCTCGACCGGTCCGTTCGGCTCGGCCATGGCAAGCAGGATCGGCACCGGTTCCCATGCCCCATCAGCGTCCATGTCGGCGATGAAGCCCGGCAGTTCGCCCAGCATATGCGGCGCCGCCGAGCGTGCATCGGTCAGCATGGCTTCGCCCCGGATCAGGGTCCGAGCGGCAAAATCCTGCTCGGTAGCAACAGGGGCAAATCGGTTGCATTCGATCGAGAAGCCAAGCAGGGCAATCCGCGGTTTCACAGCGCAACCCCCATGAGCTCAGCGATGCGTGGCGTGGCCTTGAGGCCACTGCCGGTCAGCACCAGCACTGTTGTCTGTTCGGGGGTTATCGTACCTGCTGCCAGCAGTTTGCGAAACGCTGCCGCGGCCTGCGCCGCTGTCGGCTCGACGTAGATGCCGATACGCGCCAGCTCGAGCGTTGCCGCGGCAATCTCCTCTTCGCTCAGCATCACTGCCCCCCCGCGGGTCTCCCGCAGGGTACCCAGGACCTCGGCCAGCCGAATTGGCTGCGCGATTGCTGTGCCTTCCGCGATCGTCGGACTAACCTCAATTGCAACGGGTCTGTCCTCGCCGGTGAGAAACGCTGCCGCGATCGGGCTGCAGTTTGCCGGCTGAGCTGCAAAAATCCGCGGCATGACCTCGATCTCGCCGGAGCGCAGCAGCTCGGTAAAACCAATCTGGCAGCCCAGCACGTTGGAGCCGGCACCGCACGGCGTGATGACATTGTCCGGCACACGGAAACCGAGATCTTCCCACATCTCATATGCCAGTGTCTTCGTTCCGTGCAGGAAGAATGGGTGCCAGTTGTGGCTGGCGTAGAAGACCGTTTCAGATCGATGAACTGCGGCATCGGCAGTGTCCTGACGCGTGCCGCGGATCAACTCAACCGACGCACCATGTGCGCGCATCTGCACCGTCTTGGCCGGGCTAGTAGAGGCAGGCGCCATGATGGTCGCATGCAGACCGCCCGCTGCGGCATAGGCCGAGATCGCGGCGCCGCCGTTGCCGGAACTGTCCTCCAGCACCGCGCGCACGCCCTGCGCGCGCAGCAACGACAGCATGACGCTGGCGCCGCGATCCTTGAAACTGCCGGTGGGCATGAACCATTCGCACTTCAACAGCACCGGCGCACCATCCAGGCTGTGACGGATCAGCGGCGTGCATCCTTCGCCCATGCTGATGGGATCATCCACCTGCAGCGGCAGCGCCACCCGGTATCGCCACAGGCTCCGCGTGGCGGTATCGATCTCTGCGCGCTTGATGCCCGGCAACGACGTGAGCAGCAGCGGTGCGCGATCGGTTCCGCACCAGCGCGGCTGGTCAAGCGGGAAGGTCTGGCCGGTGCGCGGGTCGAGGTAGCTCGGGTCCATCGGCGCAGTCTGCGCCTCCTGCGTCACGCAAGGAAATGGGTCCGGCCCGTCCGCAGTGGTCCCGGCCGCGGTCCGTCTTCGCCCGCAACACCGTCGTTGCACCTCGACGCTCTGCCTGGCAGCACAGCGCGCCGACGCAGCCCGCTCACGAGCAATGGAGACAACAAGCGAGGAATTGCCGGCATGACGGTAGTCCACTTCATCACCCACCCCGAGGTCACGATCGACCCCGATATACCAGTCATCGAATGGCAGCTTTCGCCAACCGGCAGGCGCCGCATGACAGGCGCTTTGCAGCGTCCGTGGAGCGCAATGATTGGCTCGGTATTTTGCAGTTCCGAGAGGAAGGCAACGGATGCAGCTGGTATACTGGCGAACCACCTCGGACTGATCCCCGTGGTTTTCGAGGAATTGGGCGAGAACGACCGTTCGGCGACAGGCTACCTGCCCAAGCCAGAATTCGAGGCCGTGGCAAACCAGTTCTTCGCTCGTCCCGAGCAAAGCATACGGGGATGGGAACGTGCCATCGACGCACAGCGCAGGATCGTGCGGGCAGTCGAGCGCGTGCTCGCTGAACCGAAGGGTGACGGAGACATTGCGATAGTTTCCCACGGCGGCGTGGGCACTCTGCTGCTTTGTCACCTCAAGGATGCGCCGATCAACCGCGCCGAGGATCAGCCCGGAGCAGGCGGCGGCAATTCCTTCTCTTTTGATGCGTCCGAACATCAGCTGCTGTCAGGATGGCGAAGCATTGCTGATTGAAGG
>JBKPSV010000038.1:0-8227 GCA_046735215.1 Pseudomonadota bacterium
GAGCCGAGTACGCTCCTCGGCGGTAAGCTTGACGATGTACTTCTTGACGGCAGGTTGTTGCGCGGTCACGACACATCTCCGGAATTGCCGGAGAGATCGATTCAGAGATCGGCCGCAGTATCAACGACGGGGGGTACTAGAACGGAACCTTGTCATCAAGGTCGAGAGCCGGCCCCGGCTTTTTTACCGGCGCTTTGGCCTCAAGGAACTCCATAAACCGGATCGTGTTGGCGACCGCGTTGAATAGGAGCAGGGCTTCCTGGTCGTTGAGCGTTTGATTGTCATGCGCTAGGCTTTTGTTGTTGCGAATGTAATTAAAGTTACTGAACGTGGTTATTGACGATTTCATAATCTGAATCGTGATTTTCGCCTCGATGATGCCGTTCTGCTCGAGGTATCTTACGTACTTGCCAGCCAGATTCCCCAGGTTGTCCACTTTCTCGAACGTGATGCCCCGCTTCTGGCAGATCGTTCGGAAGTATTTTATGCAGAACGTGTGGAGTCTGTCGAGGACGGGGCCCGGTTCGTGCTTTTGAATCCCTTCCCGAATCACCTTGGCCAACACAGCAAAATCTTTGTCGTCGTCGGCGTTCGGCCGCAAGGAATCCAGGTTCTCGACCGGTTGTGTGCTCTGAAGCCGGACAGCAATCGCCTGGCATCGGTCCAGACGCGTTAAGTCCGCTTCGGTTGGCTTCGAATAGAGATTGTCTTCTTGCATCTGGCGAGCATGCGTAATCAGATCGGCGAGCAGGCGGCCGACTTGATAGTCTGACGCTCTTTCAAAAAAGCATCGCAAGTGATTGGCTTTCGATGTGCCGAAATTGGAATACTGCCCAGCATAGATATCGACCCCAATGCTCGATTCGATGAATTCGGCAAACGTTCTGTTGGAGAAATCCAGCACGTAGCCCGATCCCATGCCAAGGGCGGCCTCAATGTCTCGTTTCTCGGTGAAGTGGATCGGCATTTAACTGCTCCGGAGGATCGCCGGGGCGGCGTCAGTAGGTGGCGAAAAAGCTGACGACAGTAGCCATTAGAACTTGCTCCCGTGCTCCGCCACGATCCGAATCAGGAGACATTAGGACATTGCCAGCCGGCGATTTCCAGTGTCACCCTCCGTCAGTTCGCGGATTTCCCAAACATGATCCACCCCCCACTGCTTGGCGTGGTGAACGCCCCCAGCGCAGTCTCCGCCCGGACCGTGACCTGCCGCGCGCCAGCCGTGCCGCGGAGCTGCTCGATGCAGTCGGTGTACATCGCCGTGCGCGTCCGCCCGTTCCCCAGATTGCCGCCGCTCGAGCACAGCGGGTGCGGTCCCTCCACCCTGATATCGCCCGCATAGAATGCGAAGGCATCGCCGCGTTTGACGCCGTGCCACTGGAACGCCTCCAGGAAGAACTGCGCCATGGGTGCATAGCCATCGTACGGATTGAAGACATCGACATCCGCAGGCCCCAGCCCGGCACCCTCATACATCCGACTGGCGGCGCGGTCGGTCCAGTCCTCGATCTGCTCCAGATCGGCCTGCGTGCTGCGCTGCTTGAAATTGTGCTGCGAATGATTGAGCACATAGACTGGCTTCTGCCGCATGTCGCGCGCGCGCTCGGCCGTCGTGAACAGATACGCGGCCGACGCATTGACCGGCCGATCGCAATCCCACAGCCGCAGCGGGTTCAGGATGTAGCGCGAGCTGACGTACTCCTCGACAGTAAGCTGCGGCACGTTGTGGGTGGCGTTGAACCCCCACGGCGTCAGCAGCCCGTTGCGATGCTGGTTGACGACGAACGGTGCCAGGTCGTCGTGCTTGCCGCCGTATTTCCGGCAGTACTGCCCATGGGGAAAAATGTTGATGAAATCGTTGCCGCCGTGATTGCCCCACGGTGCCGTCCATTGCCGAGCGCCGCGGGCGTAGTCGTCGGCATTCTCGCCACCGCGACGATAGCGGCCTTCCAGATTGCCGGTCGGGTAGATGACAAGGCAGGTGCTGCAAACGCCGTCACCCACGGCCTGCGCCGCCATGCCCACCATTTCGCTGATCGTCGGCAACCCGGTCGGGGCAAATTTGACGTTGCGCAGGCGCATCTGCTCGATGAGCCACTTTGCGTTGACCAGCGTAAGCCCCCATTCGGAATCGTAGGGCGGGGCAAAGTACGGCCGAGGCGCCCACTGCGACGCAGACCCGCCGCTGCCGCCGGCGATATGGCTGTCGCAGCAGATCACGCCGTCGATCTGATCCGGCGTCACGCCGGCTTCGTCCATCGCCTTCTGGCAGGCCAGAATGGAGTACGCACCGAGCGTCTTGTCCATCGAGACGCCATCCCAGCGACGATCGACCGGCGAATGTCCGACACCAGCCACCGCGACCTTGCCGCGGTGCTCCCATACGCCGAGCCCGTCCTTGTCTCGCCGCCACTGATACCGGTCTGGTGCGGTCATCGCTCCACCTTTCCTCTATGCGTGCGAACCATTTCTCAAGAGCGAGTCGTGGTGTCACGATCGCGCTCGTTTCGCCGCGTGAGTGGAAACGGCGGCAACCAAGACTCGCGACGGATGATCCAGCTTTCGTAGGTCGGCTTCAGTTGGTCAGGGGCATCCAGGGATCCCAGGTTCACGCCGATTTCGTCGCCCCAGCGTCCGAAAACCGGCGAACCGCAGCGAGGACAGAAGAACCGCCTGGCGTATTCGCGCGCTTCGCCCTCGATCGTCACCGCATCCTGCGGGAACACAGCGGACGCGTGAAACAGCGCGCCATGATGCTTGCGGCAGTCGAGACAGTGACAAAGGCCGACCCGGTATGGCTGTCCCAACGCCACAAATCGGACGTTGCCGCACAGGCAACCGCCGGTGATTTGGTCCATGCTGCATCTCCTCTAGGCGACGACGCGCCATTCGTGGATGAGCTGGCCTGGGGCGACCTCCTCGAACGTCACCTCGACGGCGGCGCCCACCGGCACCTTGTAAGGCGGCGTGCCGGGGAGATTGGAATAGAAGTTGACCCGCGCGTCCGCGTCCAACGTCACCATGGCCAGGTTATAGGGCTGATCAGGCATGCGCCGGTTCAGGCGCCCATCCTCGATCACGATGGAAGCCGCGATATGGCCCCTGCCCTCCACTTCCTTCCACGTCAGATTGGCGGCCGAGTTGCAGACCTGGCACGCAGCCTGCGGCGGGTATTGCAGCCGGTCACAGGCAGTGCAGTGTTGCAATACGAGCCGTCTTTCATTAACCGCATCCCAGAACGGCTTGCTCAAAGCGTCGGCGACGGGAATCAGCTTCGGCATCGTTCATCCCTCGCCCCGTCCAACCCACTGACCGTAGACAGGGTACTGAGAGCAGATGAACTCGATATACGCCGGACGACCTGACGCATTGACGTCGAGCGCCCGCCGCAGGGCCGGGATGACCTCCGCTGGTGCGCTCACCCGCTCGGTGTGGAAGCCCAGGGCGCCGATCACCTTCGACATATCGACATCGTCGGGCCCAAGGACCTGATGTGTGTAGGGGTCGTGTCCTGCTCCCCAGAAGCCAGGCCCATAGCCCGCGAAGCCGCCATTGCTGATGTGCACGACTGTGATCCCAAGTTTCTCGCGCAGCAGAACCTCAAGATTGCCGAGCATGTAGCCAAGGCCCGCCTCGCCGGTCACCGCCACGGATGCCCTGTCCGGGAACGCCTTCTTCGCGGCAATCGCCGCCGCCAAGCTGAAGCCAAGCGTAGAGACATTCCCCCAGCCCAGGAAGCCGCGCGGGATCAGCGTGTCGAACACGGTGCTCAACTGGTCGCGCGTGTTGCCTGACTCGTGCGTCACGAACGAGTTGCGCAGATCCAGCACCTGCATCAGGTCACCGTACACCCGATACGGGTTGATCGGCGTCTCGTCGGAGTTCATGACCTGCCGATATCGGGCGAGCCCCTCGTCGCGTGCCGCCCTCACCTCCGCCGCCACATTGCCCGCCGCCCGTCCGGCACCGCGCGTGCGGTCGGACACTTCCTGGCGCAGCGCCTGCAAGGTGAAGCGCGCATCGCCGATCACCGCATGCGCCATCGGAAACATCTTGTTGATGTGCAGCTCGTCAACGTTGCACAGGATGATGGTCTTCTTCGCTGCATCCGGAATGCCGTGGCTGAAGCGGCCCGGCGACAGGCTCGAGCCCACCGCGAGAATGACGTCGCTCTTGTTCAGATAGTGCGCCACCTGATCGCCACGCACGCCGACGAATAGCGGATGATTCTCTGGGAACGCGCCTTTGGCCTTCAGCGTGGTGATCACCGGCACGTTCACCAGTTCCGCCAGCGCCTTCAGATCTTCCGAGGCACCTGCGTAGATCACGCCCTCGCCGGCGTAGATCAGTGGGTTGCTGGCAGCCAGAAGCTGGTCAACAGCAGCGCGCACATCCGCAGGGTCTGGTGCCGACTTCCAGCCCTTCACGGGACGATAGGGATCGGCGGTCTCGTCGTACGTGGCTGTCGCGTTGGGAATGGCCAGGATCACAGGTCCAGGTCTGCCGCTGCGCAGCATGGTGAACGCGCGACGCATGAACTCGGGTGTGCGTTCAGGCTTGTCGAGATAGCCGAACCACTTCGATACGGTCTTCATCGCCGATGCGACATCGTACTGGCTGTTGCCCGAGCTGCCGGCCGGCACTCCATCGGTAATGACCAGAACGGGCGAGCCATCCTCAAAGGCCTGCGCAAGCCCGGCGTAGGCGTACTGCATGCCGGCGGCGTTGACGCCCCCCTGGAAGGTGCACACTCCGATGCGTGACCCCGCGGTAATGCGCGAGAACGCATCGGCGACAGCGACGGCGTAACGGTCGTCGCGCATCATCAGCATCGGCACTCCTTCCCGGCCGAGTGCGTTGTTCACTCGGCAAACCGGGAAGGTGGAGACCCAAGCCACGCCCTCCTGCTTTAGGATGCGGACGATACCGGTCGCTACATCGATCGTCATGGACGTGCTCTCCTTCGCGTGCCGTTTTCCCACTATCGAGCGTTGTGATCGGCCCAGCTATCACGGGCAATCGAGAAAATTACGGGCCCCAGTCGCCCTGGCAAGAGGAGGTCCGGTCAAGGTCACCCGGGCGCACGCCGCTGGACGATGAAACGCAGGCGCAAGCGGGCCCCACCGCATGGCGAAGTGGCTGCAGGCCCTCTCACCAGAATTGCGAATGCCATCTTCGACTACAAGAATCGCGTGGGTATCGACCGCAACTCAATAGTCATCAGCGGTCGTCCAGGCCGGCGATGACGGCGGGAACCCGTGCTATTTGTCCAGCCAGACGTTCCCTAGGTCCTGGTTCACATAATGGCTCGGGCCGATTTTCCAGCCGTGCATGTAGGATCGCTCGGGCAGGAGGCGGTTCCACCACAGCATCGGGAACTCATAGGCCATTGTATCGACCGCGCGAGTCTCGTATTGCCGCATCAGCGTGCGCTGCTTTGCAGCATCGGTCTCGCGATACATCTTCTCGTAGATGTCGATCAGCTCCTGGTCTTCGTAGCCGCCATAGTTCTCAACGAATGCCCTCTTCGGCAGGTACTTTTGCGTGTCCATCACCGGATTGACCACGCCGTTGCAATTGGCTTCTACCACGACATCGAAATTGCCGGTGCGCATCGCCTCGAACCACGGGCCGGTCGGCACGACCTTCTGCGTTGCCTTCACTCCGATCTTGCTCCATTCGTCGACGATCCAGGTACCGACATACTTGTAAGGCTGGTCGACGTTGCGATTCAGCAGCTCGAAACTCAGGTTCTCGTGACCCGCCTCCTTGAGCAGCCGCTTTGCCTCTGCCCGCGACTTTTCGATATCAGGCCAGAACCCGGACAATTTTTGCAGCTCTTCTTTGCTCGCCGCCAACGGTGAACCAGGGAACACGATCCCGCCCACCGTGTGCACATTGGCGATCTTCGACAGCGCGGGTGCGCCATGCCACTGGTCGATTGCCAACAGCAGCGCCTTGCGTACACGCACATCGTCAAACGGCTTCCGCTTGGAATTTGGCGTGATCAGGTTGCCGCAGTTCCAGTCACTCCGCTGGATGGTGACCTTGTCGCCGAGTTCCTTCTTGAGCTGATCAATTGCTGAGGGCGGCAAGCCGCGGAATTCCGTCGTGGCACGGTCGGCGCGGATGGCCTCGACTCGCACCACCTGCTTATCAGCAAAGATACCCAGGAAGCCATCCAGATAGGGTTTCCCCTTATGGTAGTAAGTGGGATTTCGCTCGCCCTTGATCGATTGGCCCAGATCATACGCGACGAACCGAAACGGGCCACTGCCCATAATGTTCTTCTGATACCAGTTCGGGTCCTTCTCCAGGATGTCCTTCTTGTAGATATACGAATACGGATCGGCGAGCGCCGGAAGGAAGGCGAGCGTTGCGAACTTCAGCTTGAAAACGACGGTGGTCGGATCCGGTGCCGAAATCTGATCGATCATCTGGTACCAGTTCTGGCGCGCGCTGTTGTAGCCAGGCGGAGGATGAACGATGTGGTTCCAGCTGGCCGCCACGTCATTCGCGGTCAGGGGCGAGCCGTCATGCCACCTGACATCCCCGCGAATCTTGAACGTGTAGATTGTGCCGTTGTCGGACGGCTTGGGCATCTCAGTGCAGAGATCGCAGACAAACCTCGTCACATCTTCCGGATGTTCCGGATCGAGGCGGATCAACACGCTGTAAAACGGCGCCGTAGCGTGGATCGTGGCGTAGGTGGTTTCGCGATGTCCGTCAAAACTGGGCGGCGCGTCCGCCGGTATCATATAAGTCAGAGTCCCGCCCTGTCTGGGTGTTTCATCCGCACGCGCTGGTGCAGCGGCAATGATCGAAGCGGCGGCAAATACGAGCGCTCGTGCAACTAGCAACACGACATTGTCTCCCATACGCATTATGGCACTGTTTGTTTGGCACAATGCCTCTATAGCCGAGCCCCGTCACCTGTGGGAGAGCCACCTCCAGCGAGCTGCGGATCAGGCTGCTTGAGGAGCTGGATGGCGAACGGACCGATACGCACGTCCCTACGCAGGTGGCTCAGGCGCCAGCCTATGTGTCGCGGCGCTGCCGTGAAGAGCATCGTGCGCTCGCCAACTCTGCCAGGAAGCCATCGCCGGTCGTCTTGAACAGTCGACCGCCGTGCGGTGTGCATTGGTCGATCACTTAGCTGTGCAGCGCCCGGACACGGACCAACGTTCCGGTTCATCCGCGCCGATCATCCTCGAATGACAGACACGATCCGCGACTAGAACGCCTCCAGACGACGGTTGGCCGCTTCCATGCCTTCGCGACCGGAAGTTGTCACCAAGAGTAGCTACGGGCGAGAGACAGTCAGAGCTGCGACTCCGGTGATACCACCATGCAACTGGTACGGCCGTGTGCGATTCGTTCGCAGGCCTGCGTCGCAGCCTCACGGGACAGGCCCGTCATGCGCGCGCGATACAGCATGGCACGCCCCTGACGGACCCCCGATACCGAGGTGTGCGCCACCGCGAGTTCGCTTCGTGCGCGCTCGCGTGCGGTGACAAGCGCAGTGTGCGCCATGGTCTCGCTGGAATAAGCACCTACCTGGATCGCCCAGCCGCCAGTCGACGATCCACCACGATGCACGGGCACTTCAGCGGCCACCGCCTGAGAGACGATCCGGAAGCCGCCACGCGGTGGCGGCGGCGGCGGTGCCACCAGCGCATACTGCTGCGAGCGCCCCGATGCGGTTGTCTTAGGGGTATCAGGCAGTTGCGCCACCTGAATTTGGCTGCGCGCCGGAACCCGCCCGCCGCCACTGCCGCGATTGCTCGCCAGCTGAATCGCACGGCCGTAGCGGGGGCCCTTCGGGATGTCGATCGGCAGCGCGTTCATCGCATAGTCTTCCGCCGGCGAGCGGCTGTTCGGATAGACGCCGACGATGTTGGGGCCGATCATCGCTACATAGCGCCGTGTCTCATCCGGTAATGCGCGGTTGTTGCTCAGATAGTCATCCAGCCGTCGTGGCCCGGCATTATAGGCGGCGAGGAACCCGGGCGAGCCGTAGATATCGTACATCTCACGCAGATAGGCGGTACCGGCCAGGATGTTCTGGTGCGGATCATAAGGGTCATCGCTCAGGCTGTAGCGGTCACGCAGTTCTTGGTAGGTCTCCGGCATCACCTGCATCAGGCCCATGGCTCCGGCGGGCGAAGTGATCAGTTGGCCGTTCAGGTATTCGTTACCGCCAGACTCGACGCGCATGACAGAGCGG
>JBKPSV010000039.1:0-8306 GCA_046735215.1 Pseudomonadota bacterium
GCGGCAGCGGGATCAGGAAACAGCCAGCCGACCTGCGGATGCCGCCCGAAGCACGACGGAGCGCGCGGCCCGATCACCGCATCGATCTCGCCGTCCGCCAGCATGCCGGAGATCGTCGCGGTCGCCGGCGCGTCCTCCACGCGCACATCCGACGGCAGGTTCAGCGCGATCTTTTCGATGCGGCCGGTCTGCTCGTAACCGCCACGCACCCAGGTGACATCCGACGGCTTCACGCCATACTCGTCCTCCAGCACCGCGCGCGTCCATACATTGGCAGTGACCTGATACTCCGGCACACCGATGCGGCGCCCCTTCAGGTCTTCGGGTCGCTTGATCCGATCAGTGCGCACGTAGATCGAATTGTGGCGAAACGAGCGTGAGGGAAACACCGGCACACCGACATAGGGGCAGTCGCCGTTGGCTGTCTTCACCGTGAAGCTGCTCATCGACAGCTCGCACATGTCGAAGTCGGCGTGACGGAAGGCACGGAAGAAGATCTCCTCCGGCTCCAGCGTCATGAACACCGGGTTGACCCCATCGATCTGGACGCTGCCATCGACCAGCGGCCGCACCCGATCGTAGTCGCCGACTGCAATGGAGAGTGCGAGCTTGCTCATCCTTCCACCATGCTTTGGGAGTCTTGCAAGGCCGCTACATCACCTCCAGATCGCTAAGTTCATCCGGCACGGCGAGCGCCCGCAATTTCGGGATATCGTGCAGGATGACGCGTGATCCATGCGTCTCCACCCCGTGCGATCGCAGAGCCGCGAATGCGCGCGAAAGATTTTCCTGCCGGCAGCCAAGGCGAGCGGCCAGTAATCCCTTGTCGAAAGGTAGGCGAAACTCCGCTCGCTCGGCATTTGCATCCTTGACGCGCGCCAAGAGGTAGCAGCCCAGCCGCTGCGCCGCGGTGCGCAGCTTCAGGTCGCGGACCTGCCGCACCATCGAGCGGAACTCGCGTGACACTGAACGCAACAGTGTGGCGGCGAGGAGAGCCTCGCGCTCCACCAATTGAAGCAGCCCGTGCGCACTGATCTCCAGCAGGCGGCAGCGAGTTACGGTGCGGGCGGTCAGCAGATAGGGAAGCTGCGTCAGCACCGCGGCCAGGACAAAGTGATCCATCGGATGCAGCACTTCGACCAGAGCCGTGGTGCCATCCGCTGCAGTGCTGGACAGAGTTACCTGGCCTTCCAGCAGAACGTGCAGAACGTCGGGCATTGCGCCCTGGTGCGAGAGTACCTGGTCAGGTTCGGCCGATATCAGCTTGGTGACCGCCTCGATCTCCTGCTGGAGACCGGCGTCCAGCTGTTCGAATAGCGGGACTGCTCCGATCACCTCTGCCGTCGTCTGCATTGCCGCCAGCTTCCTGCCAACATGAAGGGCCGTTGCCGGCTTGACGCAAAAACATGCCCATATCTCGCCTGCGCGGCAACCTTTGGCCAAGGTCGACGCGCCTGTGATACCGTGCTGCGGTCGCGGGCGTGATGGAATTGGCAGACATAAGGCACTTAAAATGCCTTGGCCCATGGCCGTGCGGGTTCGAGCCCCGCCGCCCGCATACGCGCCTCAGTTGATCCACATCAATGCCTCGGTTCCGCCACGCAGCCATACTAACTGTGGACCGTAATAGGATCGGTGCCATGCGTTTCGCAGAACATTGCGCTACAGCCGGGCTAGCCGGTGGAGACCTGCGGCATATGACGCGGGGCGAGCTCCTTCGGCTAGGCATGCCGCGGCTTATCTACCTGCGATGCGGCACGATCGACGGACAGCCGGCCTATGCTATCCACGCCGCCGATGGCACGGCAATGGCTGTCGTGGAGGATATCGAGGTGGCCCTAGAACTCGCGTCCGAACACGACATGACCTTCGTCGCGGTGCACTGATGGCGTTGATTGCGGTCTCCACCGACGACCCTGGGATCGCCCGGATCTTTTTCGACCTGCGCGCCATCAATCCGACTTTGGATGAAGAGGACCGCATCGCACTGGCGATCGAGCAAGCCTTTGCCATAGCGGACCAGCAGGCGGAACAGCCTTCACCGGCGATCCCGGCAGCCTAGGCTAGTTCGTGCCGAGGGGCGGGTACTCGCGAACGATGATGGCGGCCGCAAACAGCGTGTGACGTGTGGACGTGCCGTGCCAGCATCAAAGCAGGCTTGCTGCAAGCGGCGTTTGCCTTCAGCTTGTTGCAGCCTAGAACGCCTTCATTGCGTCGATGATCTCACCTGGCTCTGGCTGAGGTAGGTGTCTTCCATGTAGCTCAGCTTGTTCCTGCCTACTCCGCACCGGGACGATGGCGAAGCTGAAAAGGACGGTCTTGGGGAAGCGGCTTCCGAACAGCGGCACCCCATCGAGGAGGTCATAAGCCATTGGCGTGACGAACCCAGTCTCGACTCGGTAGCGGCTGCCTTGGTGACCGCTGGGGTGATCCGATTGGTGGCGCTGGTCTGATCGTAGGCCTGAAGAGCGACGGCGCAACCAGTTGCTTGCAATCAGCCTGGGCAAGACCGGGCGCGGCGCCGATCACCATAGACACGAGAGATAGGTCAGCACACACGGCGACCGAGCGACGACCATTATCCTCTGCGGTTGTTTCAAGGACCCTCGCATCGGCGAGCAGTTGTACCACCAGGCCCCGCTACGCGGTCGCAACGCCCCTGGACAAAACGGGCGCAACGGGGGATACCGCCGCGCTTCCCTCCGGTCGTGACCGCGCTGGCCGACATCCCGGCGCCGGCCTGACTGAGGCGTAATTCTACCGAAGGAGACCATATCGATGTCGATTACCGCAGAGCGCCGCACGGCGCTGATCGGCGAATATGCCACCGCGCCGGCAGATACCGGCAGCCCGGAAGTACAGGTGGCGATCCTTTCCGAGCGGATCTCCAACCTGACCGAGCACCTGAAAACTCACGCGAAGGACTTTCACTCCCGCCGCGGCCTGTTGATGCTGGTCGGTCGGCGCCGGCGGTTGCTGGACTACCTCAAAGCGAAGGATTCCAGCCGCTACGAGACCTTGATTGGCCGGCTGAATCTACGCCGTTAACTGTTTTCGCCGCCGAGTACCCCTATATGGGCAGAAGCGGCGCCTACCCCCGGACCATGGTGGTGCGGGGCAACGCCGGGGGGCGCTATGGCCCCCAACGCCGCGGCCACGCGGCGGACTATCGAGACCGCCGTTCCGGCGACCCGAGGTGCGGGTTTGCGACGGCGTTTCCGGCCACATGGCCCGCGGCTGCGCCCGCGCTTTCCGCAAACGCAGCCCGCGCCATCCATGCGACCCGAGACGCCGCCTCCCGCCCAGTTGGGCCCCAGAGATGCAGGAATCGACCGTCCGCTGATGTCCGCGCAGCTGCAAGGACGCGTGAATGTTCAATTACTATCGCAAGGAACTGGAGTGGGGCGGCCGTGCGCTGACCCTGGAGACGGGGAAGATCGCCCGCCAGGCCGATGGTGCCGTAATGGCGCGCTACGGTGACACCATTGTCCTGTGCACCGCGGTCGGGGTGAAGAGCTCCAGGCCGGGGCAGGACTTCTTCCCGCTCACCGTGAACTATCAGGAAAAGGCGTTCGCCGCCGGCAAGATCCCCGGCGGTTTCTTCAAGCGCGAAGGCCGACCGTCCGAGGTCGAAGTGCTGAAATCCCGCCTGATCGACCGGCCGATCCGTCCGCTGTTTCCCGACAATTTCCGCAACGAGGTTCAGGTGGTGGCCACCGTGCTCAGCCACGACCTGGAGAACGACCCTGACATCGTCGCGATGATCGGTTGCTCGGCCGCGCTGACGCTGTCCGGCATTCCGTTCTTCGGCCCGGTCGCGGCTGCCAGGGTTGGGTATCGGGACGGCCAGTACATCCTTAATCCCACGGCCGAGCAGATGAAGAACACGCAGCTCGACCTGGTAGTGGCCGGGACTTCGGAAGGCGTACTCATGGTGGAATCCGAGGCGCAGGAATTGCCCGAGGACGTCATGCTGGGAGCCGTCACGTTCGGCCATGAAGGCTTCCAGCCGGTCATTCAGGCGATCATCGAGCTGGCGGAGCATGCGGCGAAGGAGCCCTGGACTCTGACGGAGCCGACCGCCCAGGAGCAGGCACTGCAGGCGCGCGTGGGCACCCTGGCCCGCACCGGTCTGGAGGAGGCGTATCGTGAGCCGGCCAAGGAGGCGCGGCATCTCAAGGTCGACGCGGTACGTGCTCAGATGCTGGAAGCGCTGGCGGCGGACGGCGCCGACCCGGAGAAGGCAAAGGCGCTGTTCCACGACCTAGAAGCGGACGTGGTCCGCACCGCCATTCTGGACACCGGCAGGCGCATCGATGGCCGTGACACCCGATCAGTCCGACCGATCATCGCCGAGGTGGGCATTCTGCCCCGCGCCCACGGCTCGGCACTGTTCACCCGTGGCGAGACCCAGGCGTTCTGTGTCGCCACCTTGGGGACCGGGCAGGACGAACAGGTGATCGACGCGCTCGAGGGCGAGTACCGCGAGCACTTCATGCTGCACTACAATTTCCCTCCCTATTCGGTCGGTGAGGCTGGTCGCCTGGGCTCGCCAGGGCGCCGGGAAGTCGGGCATGGCAAATTGGCGTGGCGTGCGGTGCATCCGCTGCTGCCGGTCAAGGACAAGTTTCCCTACACGCTGCGCATCGTCTCGGAGATCACCGAAAGCAACGGCTCCTCATCGATGGCGACTGTATGCGGTAGCTCGCTGGCGCTGATGGACGCGGGCGTCCCGCTGAAACGGCCGGTCGCGGGCATCGCCATGGGTCTGATCAAGGAGGACCGCGGGTTCGCCGTATTGTCCGACATTCTCGGCGATGAGGATCATCTCGGCGACATGGACTTCAAGGTCGCGGGCACGGAAGACGGCATCACCGCACTGCAGATGGACATCAAGATCACCTCGATCACGCCGGAGATCATGCGCATCGCGTTGGCTCAGGCGCGCGAAGGGCGCATGCACATTCTGGGCGAGATGGCCAGGGCACTCACCGGTCATCGCGGCGACGTGGCCGCCACCGCACCACGCATAACCGTGATGAACGTGCCGCGCGAGAAGATCCGCGAGGTGATCGGCACTGGCGGCAAGGTGATCCGCGAGATCGTTGAGCAGACCGGCTGCAAGGTCGATATCGAGGACGATGGTACGATCAAGATTGCTGCCACCGATGCGCTGCTGGCGCAGCGGGCGATCGACTGGATCCGCGGCATCGTCGCGGAGCCGGAGGTCGGCGTGATCTATAACGGCAAGGTAGTGAAGACCGCCGAATTCGGCGCCTTCGTCAACTTCTTGGGCTCACGCGACGGCCTTGTGCATATCAGCGAGTTGCAGCCGGGCCGCGTGGGCAAGACCACCGACGTGGTGAATGTCGGCGATCCGGTGAAGGTGAAGGTCGTCGGCTTCGATGAGCGCGGCAAGGTGAAGCTGTCGATGCGGGTGGTCGATCAGGCAACCGGTGAAGACATCACCGAGAAGGTCGGCGCCAAGCCGGGCCGCGGTGACCGACGCGAACGCCGAGACCAGCAGCCACAGAACGAGGCCGTGCCGCCCGAAGTCGCCGAACAGCCGGCGATCGGACAGTAGTTCCGTCTGCCATGGCCGGCCGACGCAGGCCGGCCACCGGCGGGGATTTTCACTTTGCATCCGGAGACAACCGCCGTAACGGTTGTGTCATAGGGGCTTTGGGAGGAGGCAAGGGCCCATGAAGCTGATCAACGCGATCCGCATGGGAGGGGCGGAGGTGCTGCCGCTCGTCGAAGGCGGCAAAGGCATCTCGATCTCGAACGGGATCTCGTCCGGCAACTGGGCCTTCGCCGGCGGAGTTGGCACCTTCAGCGCCGTCAACGCCGACAGCTTCGACGCCAATGGCGGACGGGTCCCCCAGCTGTATCGCGGCCGCACCCGCAGGGAGCGGCACGAAGAACTTGTCGCCTTCGCGATCCAGGGCGCGCTGACGCAGGCGCGCCGCGCGTACGAACTGGCCCGCGGCAAGGGACGTATTCACGCCAACATCCTGTGGGAGATGGGGGCGGCCGAGCGCATCATCACCGAGGTGCTCGAGCAGGCGAAAGGCATCGTCAACGGCATCACCTGCGGCGCTGGTATGCCGTATCGATTGTCCGAGATCGCCGCCCGGTTCAACATCTATTACTACCCGATCGTCTCTTCGGCTCGTGCCTTCAACGCGCTGTGGAAGCGTGCGTATTGCAAGGCCGCATCGCTGCTCGGCGGCGTGGTGTACGAGGACCCTTGGCTTGCCGGCGGCCACAATGGCCTGTCCAACAGCGAGGACCCGACGAAGCCGGAAGATCCTTTCCCGCGTGTTCTGGCATTGCGCAAACTGATGCGTGAATTCGGCCTGCATGACACGCCGATCATCATGGCAGGCGGGGTCTGGTGGCTGGAGGAATGGCAGGATTGGATCGATAATCCAGACCTGGGCCCGATGGCATTCCAGTTCGGCACGCGGCCGCTGCTGACCAAGGAAAGTCCGATCGGCGACGCCTGGAAGGAGCGCCTGCGCACGCTGCAGGAAGGGGACGTCTTCCTGAACCGATTCAGTCCAACAGGGTTCTATTCCAGCGCCGTGAACAACGGCTTCATCCAGGAACTGCGTGACAGAAACGATCGTCAGGTGGCGTACACCTCAGAGGTGATTGGAGACCATGTCGCCGAGTACGGCGTGGGTCCCCGCAAGCGCGTGGTCTATCTGACCCCGGCGGATCTTGAGCGCGCACGCCGCTGGGAGGCTCAGGGCTTCACCGAGGCCCTGCGCACGCCGGATTCGACCTTGGTTTTCGTCACGCCGGAGAAGGCAAAGGAAATCCTCGCTGACCAGGTTGCCTGCATGGGCTGCCTGAGCCAGTGCCGGTTTTCCAACTGGGAGCAGCAGGACCCGGAGTACAGCACGGGCAAGCGGCCGGACCCTCGCAGCTTCTGTATTCAGAAGACACTGCAGAGCATCGCGCACGAGAGCGACGATCCGGCTGCGCTGGAGCAGAACCTGATGTTCAGTGGCCACAACGCCTTCAGATTCGCCAAGGACCCGTACTATTCGAACGGCTTCATCCCGACGGTGAAGCAACTGGTGGAGCGGATCCTTACGGGGCGATAGCACGTCAAGACTGCTGTATCCCAAGCCACGCCGAGTCGGAGCATTGGTTCAAGCAGTGCGAATGCGTGGCTTTGGCTGAGCTTAAAGCGAATTGATGTAGAGCCCTGGTCACGCCAGGCGGCTGCGACTGAAATCAGTCGGTGTCAGACCCGACCATCTGCCGCAGCTCCTGCTCCCCGCAAATCGTCAGCTGCGCGCGCGCAGGATCAAACACCACCAGACCATGCGCGCGCCACGAATTCAGAATGGTGATGATGCTGCGCGTCGTGGCACCAAGCAGATCTGCCAGATCACCCTGGCGGAACCGACCACCCAGTTGCAGTCCTTGTTCTGTTCGGCGACCGTCACGCGCCGCGAGGTAAAGCACCTGCTTCGCCAGCCGAACTTCCAGACTTTCAAATGTCGCGTCGCGGAACAGCAGCGATGTTCGACGCAAGCGCTGGGCGAACATCAGGCATAGATTGGCGCCGAGAGCGGCGTTGTTGTTGAGTGCGTCAAGAAAGCTCTTGCGACTGAGTCGCAATAGTCTCACGCGGCCTTCGACAACAGCATCCGCCGAACGCGTCCCGCCATCGATGACGCCGATTTCGCCGAAAATGTCGCCGACGCCAAAGATCTCGATCATCAGCCCCTTGCTGCTTCGATCGATGGCACCGATGCGAACGTGGCCGGTCCCGCCGACCACGGCGTAAACGGCATCCGCTTCATCGCCCTCCGAGAACACCTTCGACCCGTCACGCGGCTCGACAATCCTTCCCGTCGCCTCAAGGCGGTCCAATTCGGTAGGATCGACCCCTTTAAAGGGCGCGACTTCGAGCAACGCTGTCATGATTTTCCCGGAAGGAACACTCACCGGTGCGGACAATGCATGATCACGGCAAACGTGGGAAGCAGCCGAGCACATCGAAGAGATAGCCTCGGATAATTGGATGGGCTGCCAGCCCAACCCGGTGGACAACCCGGCTGCACCCGACGGCCCTTCGACCTTAAGATGAAGCGGAACCCGCTACCGAAGATTGACACCTCGGCCCTCCGGGCCGACCATGGGCGAGATCGCGAAAGTATTCAGTCCCTCGCGTTGCCTCCTCCGCAGGCAGCCGCTGGCGGAGCATGGCAAGGCGAGGCGCCAACCGCCGCCTGCATCCACGCAGACGCAACGACGACGAGGAGTCCACGAATGCATCAACGCGT
>JBKPSV010000040.1:0-11454 GCA_046735215.1 Pseudomonadota bacterium
GGCTGCGACACGTTCGGCCCGACGGGTCCGTGGATGGTGACGAAGGACGAGATCCCCGATCCCCAGGCATTGCCGTTGTGGACCGAGGTGAACGGCAAGCGCATGCAGAACGGCACCACCAAGACGATGATCTTCGGCGTGGTGAAGCTGGTGAGCTATGTCAGCCACTTCATCACGCTGCACCCGGGCGATGTGATCGCGACCGGCACGCCACCCGGCGTCGGCCAGGGCGTCAAGCCGAACCCGATCTTCCTGAAGGTGGGCGACACGATGCGCCTGTCGGTGGAAGGCCTGGGCGTCCAGACCCAACGCGTCGTCGAAGGGTAAGAGTCTGTTCTTCCCCCTCCCCTCGCGGGAGGGGCAGGGGGAGGGGGCCCTTCCACCCCGACCGCATCGGCGCATATACCCCAGCCATGGTGCGCTTCCTAAAGATGCACGGCTGCGGTAACGACTTCGTCGTGCTCGACGAGCGCTGCGGCGCGCTAGGCATCACACCGACCCGCGCCGCCGCCATAGCCGATCGCCGGACCGGCATAGGCTGCGACCAGTTCATCGTGATCGAGCCTCCGCCGGCCCACTGCGATGCCGATGCCTTCATGCGCATCCGCAATCCCGATGGATCCGAGGCCGGCGCCTGCGGCAATGCCACCCGCTGCGTCGCGCACCTGCTGGCGCACGAAACGGGCCGGCTGACACAGATTATCCGGACCACGAGCGGTGAGCTGCGCGCCGAGGTGCTGTCGGACGGCAGCGTGCAGGTGGACATGGGGCCGGCAGAGCTCGACTGGCCCGATATCCCGCTCGCACGGCCAATGGACACGCTGCACCTCGACCTCGCGCTGGGTCCGCTCGACGACCCGGCGGCAGCCTCGATGGGCAATCCGCATGCGACGTTCTTTGTCGCTGACCTGTCGAGCCTGCCGATCGCGGAACTTGGTCCCCGCCTGGAGCATGACCCGCTGTTTCCTGAACGCGCCAACATCGGGTTCGCCCAGGTCCTCGCGCCCGACCGGGTCCGCCTGCGTGTGTGGGAGCGAGGTGCAGGTCTCACGCTGGCCTGCGGGTCAGGAGCGTGTGCTGCCCTCGTCAACGCCCATCGGCGCGGTCTTGCCGGACGCCGCGCCACCCTGCAGATGGACGGCGGCGACCTGACCATCGAATGGCGCGACGATGGGCACGTGCTGATGACCGGTCCGGTGGCCACTGCATTCATCGGCGAGATTGACCTCGCGGCCTATCCGCGATGAGCGTCGACGTCCTCACCTTTGGCTGCCGCCTGAACACCTTCGAAAGTGAGGTGATCCGCAGTCATGCCGCCGCGCTGGCCGACACCGTGATCGTCAATACCTGCGCGGTCACGGCGGAGGCCGAGCGGCAGGCGCGTCAGGCAATTCGCCGTGCTGCTCGTGAGCGACCCGGCGTACCCATCGTCGTCACCGGGTGCGCAGCGCAGATCGATCCCACCGCTTGGTCGACCCTGCCCGGCGTGACGCGAGTGCTGGGCAACACCGACAAGTTGCGTCGCGAGAGCTGGATGCGAGACGCGGGCAGTGCCGTGTCCGACATCATGGCCGCACGCGAAACTGCACCCCATCTGGTCACCGAGTTCGCCGGCCGTGCCCGCGCCTTCGTGCAGGTGCAGCAGGGCTGCGATCATCGTTGCACCTTCTGCATCATTCCCTTCGGCCGTGGTCCGAACCGCAGTGTGCCGGTGGGCGCGGTGGTGGCGCAGGTCCGCGCGCTCGTCCACGCAGGTTATCAGGAGGTGGTGCTGACCGGAGTGGACATCGCGTCTTACGGCGCCGATCTGCCCGGGGCGCCCCGGCTGGGGCAGATGGTGCGGCGGCTGCTGGCGCTGGTGTCGGACCTGCCGCGGCTGCGGCTGTCGTCGCTCGACCCGGCTGCTATCGACGATGACGTCTGGCGCCTGCTTGCGGACGAGCCGCGCGTCATGCCGCATTTGCACCTGTCGCTGCAGTCCGCCAGCGACCTTGTGCTGAAGCGGATGAAGCGGCGGCATCTGCGGGCTGATGCGGCAACGGTGATCGAACGCGCCCGGCGCCTGCGTCCCGGTATCGCAATCGGGGCCGACCTGATCGCTGGCTTCCCGACCGAGACTGACAGTCTGTCGCGCGAGACGAGCGATTTCGTCGCAGCCATGGAGCTGCCGTTCCTGCACGTCTTCCCCTACAGCGAGCGACCGGGCACAGCCGCGGCCCGCATGCCGAAGGTGCCCGTCGCGGTGCGGCGCGAACGCGCGGCACGTCTGCGAGAGATCGGCCAGCGGAATGCTCAGCGCTTCCTGGCCGCACAGGTCGGTTGCACGGTGACCGTGCTGACCGAAAGCGGTGACAGCGGCCATTCCGAGCATTTCGCCCCGGTGCGGCTTATGACACCCGCCGCGCCGGCACGCCTTGTCACGGCGCACGTCGTCGGCGCGACCGACGCACACCTATTGGCGGAGGCCGCCTGATGGCGATCAGCGTGTTTTCCCGCCTCAGAGAGGGCCTCAATCGCAGCACCCAGAAGCTGACCGAGGGCATCGGCGCCCTTGGTAAGCGCCGCCTGGACGACGCGGCACTCGACGAACTGGAGGACGCGCTGATCTCCGCCGACCTCGGCACCGAGGTGGCCCGGCGGGTGATCGATAGCTTCCGCCGCTCGCGCTTCGGCAGGGAGGTGACGGACGAAGAGATCAGGCAGGCTCTGGCCGAAGAGATTGCGACAATTCTTGCGCCGATAGCGCAGCCACTGGCGCTCGATGCGGCGCACAGGCCGCATGTCGTTCTGGTGGTCGGCGTCAATGGCACCGGCAAGACCACCACGATCGGTAAGCTGGCGCAGAGCTTTCGCGATGCCGGCAAGCGCGTCGTGCTGGTCGCCGGTGACACGTTCCGCGCCGCCGCGGTGGAGCAACTGCAGATCTGGGGGGAACGCGTTGGGGCGCCGGTGATCGCCGGCGGCCCCGGTGCCGACGCTGCGGGCCTCGCATTCAATGCGCTGACCCGGGCAAAGACGGAGGCCGCCGATGTGCTGCTGATCGACACCGCCGGGCGGCTGCACAACAAGTCGATGCTGATGGACGAACTGCGCAAGATCGTTCGCGTGCTGCGCAAGCAGGACGAAACGGCCCCGCATTCGGTCCTGCTGGTGCTGGACGCCACCACCGGTCAGAACGCGCTGCAGCAGGTGCGCGTGTTCAAGGAGATGGTGGACGTGACCGGCTTGGTGGTCACCAAGCTGGACGGCAGCGCACGCGGCGGCATCGTTGTAGCGCTGGCGGAGACATTCAAGCTACCGATGCACGCTGTCGGCGTGGGGGAGAAGGCCGGCGATCTGCGACCGTTCGATGCCGATGATTACGCGCGGGGGCTCGTGGGGATATAGATGACGGAAACGCGGCCCATGTTCCCAGTCTCCTCCTAATTGGAAAGCGCACATTATAGGTCACTACGACCGATCGCTCCCATCAGCCCCGCTTAGGAAAAATTCGTCGGCATATGTGATGAATATGCGGCCGATGCGTTGAAAGGCAACATAAAGACCTTACGCTCCCGCGGCTACGCAGACACTGTTTTCGTGGCGAACCCGATAAAGCGCGGCGAAGTCGGTCCGTGACATCAGGGTGAGGCATTTTGGAACGAATCCGGACGGATCGTGGTCAGCGCTTGCTTCCAGCATCAGCACAAAGTCGAAGTGACCAAGTGCTGCTGTACCGCGGTCCGGATCGGCCACCAGCGTAGCGTGTGCTGGAATGTCGTGTGCCTCGCGCGCGAGTCCAGCGTATCTTGGCCGAAGGGCAATTGGCTGCTGTGCCGGATTGGCGAACAAGACCGGCCAGAATGCTCTCCGCTCAATGAGCAACAAGGCGGGCAGATGGTAATCGGCACGCAACAAGTTCGACAGGCGTCGACTGCGTGGGCCCGCGTCCCAGTAAGCAGGCGCCTCCTCCTGCGGAACATTGGTCACGTAGACCGTGGCTCCAGCCGGAACGCCGGCGATAACCGATCGCAGGTCGGCAAGGTCGCGTCGATGCTCAAACCAGACATCCACTATTATCGCCATCCGCACGACGAACAACCCGATCAGTCCGGCTGCGAATATCGGGCGGATCTTCAGCGTCAGCGGCGCTGGCTCTGTTGCGGCAAACAGCAGAAAACCAAGCATGACGGCAACACGAGTATCGACGAAAGCAGCGCTCATCAAATCGAACGGAAGGATTGGGTACAGGATCGCAAGCGCTGCAACCGCCACTGCGGCGCGTGGTGCAAGCGCAAGCCAACCCAAGGCGACGCCCAGCACGACGCCACCGTAGAGGATTGCCGCGGTGACCATGTCGAGCGGAAACGAGTAATTGATGAACGGACTCGCCAACTGGATAAGTTTCTCCTGCGGGTTCATCCAATGCAGAGCCGCGGGTGCATCGCGCAACGTCGTCATCAAAGATAGCAGCAACGGTGCAGCCGAAACCGGAAGCAGCGCCAAACATGCGGAACGCATCGCGCGATAGGACCGCACCGCGTGAATCTCGGAACTGCCGATGAGCACGAGGAAGAACACGACCCCGGTCAGATGGCAGAAGAACAGTACGGCCGACGCAATCGTCCCAGCCGCAACGGTTTCGATAGGTCTTTTGTGCCGCCACGTGATCCAGGCGGCAGCGAAAATCATCGCCAGGCCGATCCCGATTTGACCGTTCAAAAAGCCCAACATGAAGTTGCTGTTATAGGCGACAAGTCCTGATGCCAGTGGCCAATAAGAGACTCGTCCAAACAAGGCGCGGTGCAGTGCGAGGACGCCGGCCAGGTTCAACAACAGGATGCCGCCGAGTATACAGCGCCCCGCAACGTGTACTGGAAATACGCGCAGCAACATCGGGCCGACTATGTCAGAAGCGAGGTTCGGAATGATCGACCAATGCGGTGTGAATAACGGTCCCAGCACCGGATCATCCGGCCCGGCGGCCAGAAGAACAAAGCGAGCGAGGTGGTTCGGATAATCAAGGATCGGCGGAACGTCGAAAACCAGTAACGGAGCGAGCAGGATGATTGACAGGATCGCGAGCGCCCCCCACCAGGCGACCAGGCTTATCTGGCCTCGTGAAAGCCTTTGTAGGGAGGCGGTTTCACGCAAGGTCACATCCGTAGGGATGAAGAAAAGACGCTGGCACTGGCGCGAAGCTGCGGACTGCTAGTGCGTCACCGCCGGCTCGCCACATACTGCTCCAACCAGTGAATCGTATAATCGCCGCGCTGAAACTCCGGATCGTCGACAATGCGCTGATGCAGCGGAATGGTCGTCTGGATGCCGACAATTGCGAACTCATCCAGCGCGCGACGCAGTCGGCTGATAGCATCCGCACGCGTCGGCGCATGCACGATCAGCTTGGCCACCAGACTGTCGTAGTAGGGCGGCACGAAATAGCCCGCATACAGCGCCGAATCGACCCGCACCCCCAGCCCGCCAGGCGCATGGAACGCGGTCACGCGGCCGGGTGTCGGCATAAACGTGGCGGGATCTTCCGCGGTGATACGACACTCAATCGCATGGCCGGTGAAGCTGATCTGCCGCTGGGTATAGTCCAGCGCCGCTCCCGCCGCGATGCGGATCTGCTCGCGCACCAGGTCGATGCCGCATACCATCTCGGTCACCGGGTGCTCGACCTGCAGCCGCGTGTTCATCTCGATGAACGCGAACTGCCCGTCCTGATACAGAAACTCCAGCGTGCCGGCGTTACGGTATCCGAGCTTCGCGAGAGCTGCGGTCGCGGTGGCGCCCAGCTTGTCGCGCGCGCCGGCACTCAAAGCCGGCGACCCCGCCTCCTCGACCAACTTCTGGTGTCGCCGCTGCAGGCTGCAGTCACGTTCGCCAAAATGCACAACGTTGCCATGGTCGTCGGCCATCACCTGCAACTCGATATGACGTGGATGGTCGAGATACTTTTCCATATACACCGCGTCGTTGCCGAACGCCGCGCGTGCCTCAGCACGCGCAATGCCGAACGCCTCCTCCATTGACCCGGCATCCTGCGCCACCTTCATGCCGCGACCGCCGCCGCCGGCGGATGCCTTGATCACCACCGGGTAGCCGATCCCAGAGGCCACGTCGTGAGCCTTCGCCACATCCGCCACCGCGCCGTTCGAGCCCGGCACCAGGGGTATACCCAATGTCGCCATCGCCTCCTTGGCGGCGATCTTGTCTCCCATCATGCGGATATGCGCGGGCGACGGTCCGATGAAGGTCAGGCCATGCGCTTCCACCATCTCGGCGAAGCGCGGGTTCTCCGCTAGGAAACCGTAGCCGGGATGGATCGCCTCGGCGCCGGTCACCAGGGCGGCCGACAGGATCGCGGGGATGTTGAGATAGCTGTCCTTCGCAGGTGGAGGCCCTATGCAGACGCTCTCATCCGCCAGCCGCACATGCATGGCATCGGCATCGGCGGTGGAGTGCACGGCGACCGAAGGGATGCCCAATTCGCGACAGGCCCGCTGGATCCGAAGCGCTATCTCGCCGCGATTGGCAATGAGGATCTTCTGGAACATGCTAGGTCGTCCCGGGAAAAGCCCGGGTGTCCCGCGTCATGGCCGGGCTCGACCCAGCCATCAACGTCTGCGCCATCATTCCAGAATCAGCAGGACTTCGCCGTATTCCACCGGCGTGCTGTTGGTCACCAGAATGCGCGTCACGATGCCTGACTTGGGCGCCTTGATCTGGTTGAAGGTCTTCATCGCCTCGATCAGCAGCAGCGTCTGTCCGACGGTCACGCTCTGCCCGACGGTGATGAAGGATGGCGCGCCCGGCTCCGGCGCGAGATAAGCCACACCCACCATCGGGCTGAGCACCGCGCCAGCCGGCGTGGTCTCCTCGGGATACGGTCCGGGAGGGATGGCGGCCGGCGGCGCAAGTGCCGGAGCAGCCACGGCGGCCAGCGGTGCAGCGGGGCTGGCGCGGACAACGCGGATGCGGCTGTCTTTTTCAGCAATCTCGATTTCGGTCAGGCCGGTCTCGTTCAGCACTGCCGCAAGCGCGCGGATTGCATCGGGATCAAACGGAATGCGGGTCATAGATACCTCCGGGCGCTAGTCCGGCCCTTATCGGTCATGACCAGGCGCAATCCGGCCATCACGCGGCGTCGTCAAGCAGGATATCCGCCATGGCGGTCAGCGCTAGCGCGTAGCCGCGCACACCGAGACCGCAGATCACGCCAACGGCGGCCTTGGAGACATACGAGTGCTGCCGGAATTCTTCGCGGCGATGAATATTGGTGACGTGCACCTCGATCACCGGCAGGTCGGTCGACAGCAGCGCGTCCATCAATGCGATCGAGGTCGTGGTGTAGCCAGCAGGATTGATGACAATACCTCGTGCTCGTCCGCGGCATTCCTGCACCCAGGAGACCAGTTCACCCTCGCCGTTGGTCTGACGGAAGTCGATTGCCAAGCCGAGCTGATCGGCCGCCTCAGCGCACAATTGCTCGACGTCATCCAGCGTGGCACTGCCGTATAGATGCGGCTGGCGCAGCCCGAGCATGTTCATGTTCGGCCCGTTCAACACGGCAACCAACGGTGGCGTGGTCGTCTGGGACATGTCGTTGCGCGTAGCATAGGCGCGCGTGCCGGTCCAACCGGTGCCCATATCGGCCGGCTGTCGGTTCCTTGCCCCGTCGCACTCCCATGCCCATACTTGACCCATGCACACCGCTGTGACCCTGACGCTGAATGGCGAGGCGCGCGCCTTCGACGGGCCGGTGACCGTCGCTGGTCTGCTCGCCACACTCGGCCTGGAGACGCGCAAGGTGGCGGTGGAGCGCAACGAGGAAATCGTGCCGCGCTCCAGCTACGCCGAGACCTGGCTGCAAAGCGGCGATGCGCTGGAGATCGTGCATTTCATCGGCGGAGGCTGAGCGATGGACGGATCACTGCCGCAACAAGACGACACCTGGACGGTGGCCGGCCGCCAGTTCCGATCGCGCCTGATCGTCGGCACCGGCCGTTACAAGGATCTGGAGGAGACCGGCGCCGCGATCGCCGCGTCAGGCGCCGAAATTGTCACGGTGGCAGTGCGCCGGGTGAACCTGTCGGACCCCAAGGCGCCGATGCTGCAGGACTACGTCGATCCGAAAAAGTACACCTACCTGCCGAACACTGCCGGCTGCCACACCGCCAACGAGGCGGTGCGCACGCTGCGGCTGGCCCGTGAGGCGGGCGGCTGGAACCTGGTAAAGCTGGAAGTACTGGGTCCGCCACCTACGCTGTATCCCGACATGACGGGGACTCTGGAGGCTGCCGAAGCACTGATAAAGGACGGCTTCGAGGTGATGGTCTACACGGCCGATGATCCGGTGGCGTGCAAACGGCTGGAGGAGATGGGCTGTGTCGCCATAATGCCGTTGGGAGCGCCGATCGGCTCGGGCCTCGGTATCCAGAATGCGGCGATGATCTGGATGATTCGCGAACAGACCAAGGTGCCGTTCCTGGTGGATGCCGGCGTGGGCACCGCGTCGGACGCGGCGATCGCCATGGAGCTGGGCTGTGACGCGGTCCTGCTGAATTCGGCAATCGCGCACGCCAAGGACCCGATCCGCATGGCGAAGGCGATGAAGCTGGCGATCGAGGCCGGGCGGCAGGCGTATCTGGCGGGGCGCATGCCGCGTCGGCTGGGTGCCGATCCGTCCAGTCCGCTGACCGGGCTTATTCGCTGACGGCGTTCGTCTCTCTTACGCGCAGAACGTCGAGGATGATGCCATCCCGGCGAATGCCCGCAGCGCCGCGACATCCTTGATCACCACCAGGCTGCTCTTCGTCTCCACGCCAAGCCGGCGAAGGGCGGCAAAGGCTCGCGAGAGGTTCTCCTGCGAACAACCGATTTTGGCGGCGAGAAAGCGCTTCTCATAGGGCAGAACAAAGCGCACCGGACTGATCTCGGCATCTTCAGCGAGCCGTAGCAAGAACTCGGCGAGACGCCACGCCGAGGACTTCAGCTTGAGATCGCACATCGCGATCGCCTGCCGACGTACCGTGACCAGTGCATGGTCGAGGAGGGACGAAAGCAGGCTCGGGTTCTTCGCGATCATTGTCCGCAGGGCGGTGACTGGGATCAGGATTAACCGGGCGGACGTGATCGTCCTTGCCCCGGTCGGCGTCGCCAGATCCAGCAGAGTCGGGGCGAAGCCGATCGGCGCGACTGGACCGATCACGTCGGTAAGCGCGTCTTCGTCGCGATGCATGCGGGTCTCCGCGACATGTCCCGCCAGCAAGAGATGCAGTGTCTCGAGCCGCTCTCCCTGTCGGAAAAGCACCTCTTCGGGCCCAAACCGTGCCAGATCAGCTGCTTCGTTGAGCGCCGTGATCTCGACCCCGCTGAACGGTGCCAGCAGCCTAACGTCTCGGAGCGTTTGAATCCCTGGCCGCATAACTCACATGCGGTTTCGATTGCCTATTATCAACTGAGTTGGTGCAGAAGTCAACTATGCATTTGTCTATTGTGCGATGCCTGCACAACTATTACGGGCTCTTCTGGAGCTACCTGCAACTAAATGTGCAGAGCAGAGCTGCGGAGAGGGAAGAGCGGCTATGGCGAATAGGAATTGGCAGGGTAATACCGGCAAGTGGAATTTGGGTGCTAACTGGACTGGCGGCGCAGTTCCGGTCAGCGGAGATACCGCATCCATCAGCAACCCGCTCGCTGGTCCTTATGTCGTCACCTATGACACCACTTCCACTATAGCGGGTCTGTCGGTCGGTAGTGCAAACGCAACTCTTCGATGGGATACAACTGCCGCCCGTTCGTTGACGGTCAGCGGCTCCACGACGCTGAGCGCGGGCACGATTGACCTTGCCACAACAAACCAAGCCGGTTCCAAACTGACGAGCGGCTCGCTTGTGGTAGCCGGCGGTCAGTTCCTTTCGGATCAGACCGTTTCGGTCACTGGTGCCGCCACTTTCACTGGCGGGACAGACACCATCTCGGGCGGCACCTTCAGCGCCGGCGCCCTAACCGTCGGCGGCACGAACACGGTCCTGACGCTATCGGGCGGCACGGTCACCACTACAACTGTCGGCGGCACCAGCATTGCGGCGACCGACAAGATCGCCATGAGTGGCACCGCCGTCCTGGACGCGAGCGCGAGCGGGCTCATCGACAGCGGCACTCTCAGCGGCGCCGGCACCGTCAAGGGCACCCTTGCCGGCGGCGGCGCTGTCACAGCCAGCGGCGGCACGCTCGACCTCACCAGCAACATCGCCGCGCTCAGCGGCATGACTTTCAACGTGGCCACCGCCGCGACCTCCGCCCTGCAGATCGACGGGACGGTCGGCGCCGGCAATAAGTTCAGCTTCCTGGGCAGCAGCGGCCAGATTATCGAGAACAACGCGGCAGCCTTCACCACGACGATTGCGGGCTCAACGTCGGCTCGACCCTCACGCCGACCAACTTCATTGACTTCAAGGGCCAGTCCCTTTCGGTGGTAGGCCTCAATCTCCACTCCGGCAGTACCGGAATCGTCACCCTGTCTGATGGTAGCGTGCTGACGCTGGACGGCGTCACCGACGGCACAGGAGGCAGCTGGTTCGTCAACTGGCAAGCGGACGGCGCCGGGGGCACCGAGCTTTTCCTCAGCGACGTCGTCTGCTTCGCCGCTGGAACGCGCGTCCTGACGGCGACCGGCGAGCGGCCGGTGGAAAGCCTGCTGCAGGGCGACATCGTCCTGACCCTCGCGGATGGCCAACTGAACGCGCAGCCGGTGAAGTGGATCGGTCGCCGGCGGATCGACCTTACCGCGCATCCGCACCCCCAGACGGTCGCGCCCATCCGCATCCAGCGCGGCGCCTTCGCGGACAACATGCCGCACACCGATCTGCTGGTCTCGCCGGATCACGCCATCTTCGTCGACGGCAGGCTGATCTGCGCCCGCCAACTGGTGAATGGCACCACGATCGTACAGGAGCAGGACTGGACCTCGGTTGACTACTATCACGTCGAACTCGACACGCACGCCATCCTGCTCGCCGAGGGCCTGCCGGCAGAAAGCTACCTCGACACCGGCAACCGCGGTTTCTTCGGCAACTCGGATGATCCGCTCATCCTGCACCCTGACCTGACCGACGAAAGCGACTACCCGGCGCGCGAGGCGGGATCCTGCGCGCCGTTCGTCTCGGCCGAGCCTGAAGTGCGGCCGGTGTGGCAGCGCCTGGCTGATCGCGCGGCAGCTCTGGGCCAGCCGGTGCCGCAGCTCGACACCACGACGATCCGGCACCCTGCCTGATCGCCAGGGGACGCCCGGTGAAGCCGATGTATGGCGAGAACGGCCTCTACATCTTCGCCCTCCCGAAGGGTGCGACGGAAGTGCGTCTGGTCTCACGATCCGCCGCGCCGGCCGATGTGCGGCCGTGGCTGGAAGATCGCCGCCGTCTCGGCCTCTACGTCGAGCGCATCGTGCTGCGCAGTGCGGACGAT
>JBKPSV010000041.1:0-6449 GCA_046735215.1 Pseudomonadota bacterium
AGGGTGACCGGCCGCCGCAGCCGTGGCGCAGGGAGGCGGGGTAACCAGTCGTCCCAGCGCAGTTACGACGACGTCGGCATCCGCCAACTCCCGCGCAAGATCGATCGTGAACATGATCTGTGCGAGCTTGCTCTGACAATAAGCGCGGCTGCCGCTGAAGCCACGCGCGAGCATTACATCACGGAAATCGATCGCCTGCTGCCCCGCAGATGCAACATTGACGATGCGCGCCGGCGCACTCTGACGAATCAACGGGAACAACAGCGTGGTCAGCAAGAAGCCGGCAAGGTAGTTCACGGCAAAACGTAGCTCGTGTCCGTGTTACTGATCAGCCGCGACGTGCCCGCCGTGCCAATGCCCGCATTGTTGATAAGCATGTCCAGCCTTGTCGCGCTCTTGCGAACGGTCTCGGCAAGTCGGCGCACTTCAGCCAGCGATGCGAAATCCGCAGCCAGGAATTCCGCCGCCTCACCGGCCGCCTTGATGGTCGCCACCACGCGCTCGCCCCTTTGCCGGTCACGGCCGTGGATCAAAACGCGTGCGCCCGCTTCCCCAAGCCGCTCGGCCACGACCCGCCCGACGCCGTCGGTGGAACCAGTGATCAGCGCCGTCTTTCCATTCAAAGGCATCATCTGGACCTCGTCCGCTCAGTGGTTCGCCGGGGCTCTCTTTCCTGTCCCGTCTTCATCAATTGTGATTATGGTGCATCGATCCGCTTGAAGCCGGCGTCCTGCTCGCCCGGCACGTACTCAATAAAATCCGAGCTGTCACAGGGGGAAAATATCGTGTTGTCGCGTCGAACCGCCATGTTTAACATCCTTGCCGCCGCCGTGCTGCCTGCTGCGCAGCCGCTGGCTCAGACGGCACCCAGCGGGGTCACCGTGCTTCAGGTCCAGCGCCGCAGCATCGAGGTCAAGGGAAAGCCAGCCTCGATCCTGGCGGTGCGTCAGCCGGATGGCACGCCAGGTCTCGTCACTAGTGTCGGCCGGCGGTTTCGGGTGCATCTGGAAAACCAGCTCGGCGTGCCGACACTGATCCACTGGCACGGCTTGACGCCGCCATGGCAGCAGGACGGGGTGCCCGGTATTTCCGGGCCGCCGATCGCACCGGGCGGCAGCGCCGACTACGACTTTCCCTTGCGCTTCGGCGGCACGTTCTGGATGCACTCGCACCAAGGGCTGCAGGAGCAGGAATTGCTTGCCGCACCGCTCATCATCCACGACGAGAGGGACCGCCCGGACCAGCAGGAAGTCATCGTGATGCTGGCCGACTTCAGCTTCACGCCCCCCGAGAAGATATTCGAGAACCTGCGCAAAGGCAGCAGTATGGCGGAAATGCCCGCACCCTCGACCGTCAAGCCGCATGCAATGGGCGCCATGGCGATGCCGGCAAAGCCGGTCGCAGCCAAGATGGCTCCGATGGATGCGAAGTCCGGCGCCGCTGCAGGTCCCGACCTGAACGACGTGACATACGACGCCTTTCTTGCCAACGATCGCACGCTGGCAGACCCAGAGGTCATATCCGTCGAACCAGGTGGAACGATCCTGCTGCGCGTCATCAACAGCTCGTCGATGAGCTCTTATCATCTGGACCTTGGACGACTGAATGGCGAACTGATTGCCGTCGATGGCTTCAGGGTCCAGCCGGTTGCCGGGCGACGTTTCCCGATCTCCGTGGCACAACGTCTCGACATCCGTATTGCGGTCCCGCGCGAACCGGCTGCATATCCCGTCCTGGCGGTTCTCGAAGGCGAGCGCAGCCGAACCGGTGTGATCCTCAAGGCCGGAAACCGCGCATCGGTTTTGCGCGTGCCCGAGATGGCAGCGAACGCCTCGCCGCCCGTCAATCTGGATCTGGAGCATCGTCTGCGCGCTGCCGCACCCCTGCCGAAGCGCAAGGCCGATCGCGTGCACGAGATCAACCTGACGGGCGAAATGGCCGGCTACGTCTGGTCGATCAATGGCATCCCCTGGACCAAGGATGTGCCGCCGCTCTCAATCTCCAAGGGCGAGCGCGTTGAGCTGGTGTTCCAGAACCGGACGCCCATGCCGCACCCGATGCATCTGCACGGACACGAGTTTCAGGTGGTCGAGATCGACGGCAAGCGTTTCTTAGGCGCGGTGCGCGACACCGTGCTGGTGCCGCCAAAGACGCGCGTCGTCGTGGCATTCGATGCGAACAATCCAGGATTGTGGGCTATGCATTGCCACCTGCTGTATCATCTGGATGCGGGCATGTTCACCACGCTGCGCTACGTCTGACCGATCCGCTCGCCCAGGCCGCTTTCTCCGCCGATAGCCAAAGCCGAGCCGCATATCGGCCATTATGGCGGTGAACTTGACATCCGACTCATGGGCTTCATCATCGCGCCACTTGGGGAGAAACCCCAAGGGAGAAATACATGTCTGCGCTCGATCGTTGCCTGAACGTCTATGATCTCCGTGCGGCGGCGAAGCGCCGCTTGCCAAAGGCTGTGTTCGAATTTGTCGACCGGGGCAGCGAGGACGGCATTGCAGTCGCCAACAACCGCGAGGCGTTCGAGCGGATCAAGCTGCGGCACCGCGCCTTGGTCGATGTATCGGGGCGCATGACGAGCACCGAGCTGTTCGGCAAACCGGTGTCGCTGCCGATGGCCATTGCGCCCACCGGTGCGGCTGGTTTGTGCTGGCACGAAGGCGAGCTGGAGCTGGCAAAGGCCGCTGCCAAGGCGAAGATCCCCTTCACGCTGGCCACCGGCGCGATGACCTCCATGGAAAAGATCGCCGAGCAGGCCGGGCCGAGTGTGGGCGGCAGGCTGTGGTTCCAGTTATATGTCTGGAACAAGCGGGAGTTTTCCTATCAGCTCATCGACCGGGCAAACCGCGCCGGATTCGAGGCACTGATCGTTACCGTCGATACCATCGTGCCGCCAAACCGCGAGTACAACACGCACAACGGCTTTCTGCTGCCGTTCACACCCAACGTCACATTCACGCTGGACATCATGCGGCACCCCGTGTGGTTCACCAACGTACTGATGAAGTACTTCACCACGATTGGTATGCCACGCAACGAGAATTATCCCGACGGCTATCGGCGGATGGCGCGCAACGATCCGACCACGACCGAGATGACCCGGCAGGATACTCTCAATTGGGACGATATCAGGATCTTCCGCGAAAAGTGGCCTGGCATCCTGATGATCAAGGGTATCAACCGACCTGACGACGCGCTCAAGGCGATCGAATACGGTGTGGACGGCATCATCGTGTCGAACCACGGTGGCCGCAACATGGACAGCGTCGTTGCCTCGCTTGATGTATTGCCGGAGATCGCCGAAGCAGTGGGCGATCGCCTGACGGTGATTCTGGATTCCGGCGTGCGTCGCGGGTCGGATATCGTCAAGGCGTTGGCATTGGGCGCCAAGGCCGTGCTGACCGGCCGCGCCACATTGTATGGCACCGCGGTAGGCGGCGAGGCCGGCGCCTTCAAAGCGATCAATTTGATCCGCAACGAAATGGACAAGACGATGGCCTATACCGGCTGCCGGTCGGTAGACGAGGTGACCACCGACATCTTCTTCGGCGGACGGCAAGGCAATCGGATGTTCGAGCGGGTGATGGACGAAGCGGCATTCTAGGGTCCCGGCGATGGCCAATGTCGATCGTTGTCTGAACGTTTGGGACCTCCGGTCGGCGGCGCAGCGACGCCTGCCGAAGGGTGTGTTCGACTTCGTCGATCGCGCCACCGAGGACCATCTGGCGGTCACCAACAACCGGTCCGCCTTCGAGCGTATCAAGCTGCGTCATCGTGCGTTGGTGGATGTCTCCGGCCGAAGCGTCGCGACGACACTGTTCGGCAAACCGGCCAGTCTGCCGATGGCAATCGCGCCGACCGGCGCGGCGGGTCTATGCTGGCACGAAGGTGAACTGGAACTGGCCAAGGCGGCCGCGAAGGCTAACATTCCGCTGACACTGTCCACTGCGTCGATGACGCCGATGGAGAAGATCGCAGCGGCAGGCGGTCGGTTGTGGTTCCAGCTCTATGTCTGGAAGCAGCGCGAGCTGTCACACCAGTTGATCCAGCGAGCGAACCGCAACGGCTTCGAGGCGCTGATCGTCACGGTCGACTCTCCAGTCTCGCCCAACCGAGAATACAACACGCACAATGGATTCGGCCTACCGTTCACGCCGACCCTGCGGTTCACGCTGGACATGGTGCGCCATCCCGCCTGGACCGGCAGCGTGCTGATGCGGTACTTCACATCGGGCCGCTTCCCGCGCCACGAGAACTACCCCGAAGAGTACCAGTCTTCGATCCTCAGCGGCGTCGGCTCACGCGATGCATTGCGTGCAGACTCGCTGGCGTGGGAGGACGTGGCGAAGTTTCGCGACATGTGGCCTGGCGTGCTGATGCTGAAGGGCGTCAACCGGCCGGACGATGCGATCAAGGCACTCAGCTATGGGATCGACGGGATCGTCGTGTCCAACCACGGCGGCCGCAATATGGACAGCGCCGCGGCCTCGCTGGAAGTGCTACCAGAGATTGCGGAAGCCGTCGGCGACAAGATGACGTTGATCCTGGATTCAGGTGTGCGCCGTGGCTCCGACATCGTGAAGGCGCTCGCTCTCGGGGCCAAGGCGGTTTTGACCGGGCGCGCAACGCTGTACGGTACTGCGGTGGGCGGCGAAGCCGGCGCGCTGCGGGCGATCAACATCCTGAAGAACGAGGCCGATAAGACGATGGCCTATACCGGCTGCCGCACCGTGGACGAAGTCTCGACCGATATCTTCTGGGGTTATCGCGGCGGCAATCGCTTGACGGGCGCCTGAGCGATAGCCCATCCGGCACCGAACATCATAGCGCCGGTGGCCATGGATGTGATCGCAATGCCGATCGCCGCACCCGCCAGCCAGGGATTCCCTGGTCGTCGCGGTTCGCTGGCTTCCTTGCCTCTGTGCATCATCGAGTCTCTACTCCTGTATTCCATGGTATCTCGCTGACCTACGGAGGCAAGTGTGGCTGATGCCGTTGATCCGGTGACTGTGTCGGTCGTGCAGCACCGATTGCACGCCATCGTTGAAGAGATGGGCGAGGCGATGTTGCGCACGTCGTATTCCCAAATCCTCAACTCGAGCCGCGATTTCTCCACCGCCATCTGCGACCTGAACGGCAGGCTGATCGCCCAGGCCGAGCACGTGCCGATTCACGTGGGTGCGCTGCCTTGGGCAGCGAAGGCGGTCACTGAGTTTTTTGCCGACGACATTCACCCGGGCGATGTCTTCCTGCTGAATGATCCCTACCACGGCGGCAATCACATCCCGGACCTCACCGCCTTCGTGCCGGTCTTTGCGGATGACAAGCCGCTGTTCTGGTCGATCAACCGCGCCCATCAGAGCGACATCGGCGGCTCGACGCACGGCGCGTACAACGCCGCCGCGACGGAGATCTGGCAGGAGGGCATCCGGGTCACGCCCTTGCGCCTCTACGATCGCGGTGTCGTACGGCGCGACGTGTTGGAGATGCTGGTGACCAATGTGCGCCATCCGCACGACTTCCGCGGCGATCTCGCAGCGATGATCGGCTCGGCGCATGTCGGTCAGCGGCGCATGCTGGCGCTCGCATCCGAATTCGGTTGGGACACGACGCTTGCAGCGATCGAAGCGGTGCTCGACGGTGCCGAGCGACAGACCCGCGCGGTGATCGCAACGTGGAAGGACGGCGTGTATCGCGGTGAGGCATTTCTTGACGACGATGGCCACGGTTACACCGACATCCACGTGCGCGCGACTGTCACCAAGCGTGGCAGCGACCTGACCATCGATCTGTCCGACTCACACGAGCAGGTGGTTGGGTTCGTCAACTCGTCCTTTCCTAATATGCGGTCCGCGGTCGTCGTGGCACTTGCCTATCTGATCGATCCGCACACCCCAAAGAATGACGGTGCCTTCCGCCCGCTTGAAGTGATCGCGAAGCCCGGAACGGTCGTGTGGGCCAATGAGGGCGCGCCGGTCACGCTGTGTACCAATCACTGTTCGCAGGAGATCATCGAGGCGATCGTCAAGGCGCTGGCGCCCGCCTGTCCGGATCGCGCCATGGCAGGGTGGGGGCGGCGGTTCCGCATCGCCATCCAGGGACGCGACCCGCGTACCCAGAAGCCGTTCATCTGGCACATGTTCCAGGCGCGGCCCGGCGGCGGTGCATCACCCGTGGGAGATGGCTGGCCGGCCGGAGGCGAATGGCAGGCGGCCGGCGGCATCAAGTTCGGCAGCCTGGAGGTGACCGAGGTGCGCTTCCCCTTGTTCTTCCGCCAGCACGAGTTTCGCCCAGGCTCAGGCGGCGACGGACAGTATCGTGGCGGCCCAGGGTGCCTCCTGGAGATGGTCACAGAAATCGATGAACCGGCGCGCGGCAACACCGCCGGGGATGGCGTGAAATACGGCGCCTGCGGCATCCTGGGCGGAAAGGAT
>JBKPSV010000042.1:0-4057 GCA_046735215.1 Pseudomonadota bacterium
GCATCGAGCTGATCGATGCGCTGCCGCCAGGCCTGTACGAGGCGGTTATCACCGAGGTCGACGAAAACACTTTCAATCGCAACCTGGTCGAAGGCAAGTACCTGTTCCGCCTGGAAGCCCGCACCCTGGACCACATCCGGGCATTGGGAACCAACGACGCAGCCGATGACAAGCGCTTTGCCACAGTTGCACGTGTGTCGGAGGTCAACCGAGGGCTCTACGAGAGCATGCTAGCTCCGGCGATTCGGATGTCGATGACGGAACCGGTGGCGGAAGCGTCCCGAGCCGTTCATCCGAACCGTCTCCGCTTCGCGATGTTCTCTGACCGGAACCCCTTCATGGCGCCCGTGAAGGTAATTGCGGAGTCGGTGCGTTCGTCACGTCAGCCTGTCAGTGCGGACAACCCGCTGCTGGCTATGGAACAGGCGACTTCATCCTGGATCACCACATGCCTGCGAGATTTTGGCGAATTCCGTGATTCGATGACGGAAGCGATGTTCCTGAATACGTATGGATCGCCATGGCTCCAGGCGATGGCTGGGCTTGGCGCCTCACAGGCCGCTCCTCACCGGAGCGAACGCGACCTCGTCCGCGAGGCCGACATCGCACGACACCGAGCCGAGCTGGAAAAGCAGTTCGAGGTGGGCGGCGTGACCGAGGCTGCCATGCGGGCCTTGATTTATATCCGTATGCCCGAGGGCAGCATCGATGAGCGAGGGTTTTCGGTTCTGAAGCTCATTCGTGCTTCACATCCTGCCGAGAAGCAGATGAGCCTGGCCCGATTCAAAGAGATGGTACGGCAACAATACCTGTTGGTCTGCCTGGATCAGGAACGCGCCATCAGCGCTTTGCCGAAGCTGCTTGGCTACGATGCCGATCCGCGGAAGACGGCACTTGAAATGCTGCATCGGGTTCTCGCGGCCCGCGGCGAGATGTCGGAGGAGGGCAAGCGCCGTCTGAAGCAGATCGAGACGATGTTTGCGACGGAGGGCACAAAGCGAAGCAAGGCAGAGGCGCAACATGCCTGAGGCCACGGGACAAGACGAGCCGCGCGAGAAATACCAGCGGCTGATCAAGGTCGCCCAGGCTCTGCCCGCGATCAAGGTGGCGATCGCCCACCCGTGCGACGATGTCTCCCTGCAAGGTGCCGTCGAGGCGGGGCGACTGCGGCTGATCGAGCCGATCCTTGTGGGGCCGGTCGAACGCATTCGCAGCGTCGCCAAGGCTGCAGGACTTGACATCAGCGCAATGGACATCGTCGCGTCGGAGCACAGCCACAACTCTGCCGCCAAGGCTGTCGGACTGGTGACCGCGGGGCGCGCCGAGGCGCTGATGAAAGGCAGCCTGCATACGGACGAGTTGATGGGTGCCGTAGTCGCGCGAGACGCCGGCATCCGGACGGCTCGCCGGATCAGTCACTGCTTCGTCATGGATGTGCCACGTCATCCCAATGCCCTGATCATCACCGATGCGGCAGTCAACATAGTGCCGACGCTCGATGACAAGGTGGACATTGTGCAGAACGCCATCGACCTGGCGCAGGCCATGGGGGTCGCCGAGGTTCGGGTGGCACTGCTGAGTGCGATGGAGACGGTAACCGCCAAGGTCCCTTCCACGATCGAGGCTGCTGCGCTCTGCAAGATGGCCGATCGGGGGCAGATCACCGGGGCACTGCTGGACGGGCCGCTCGCACTCGATAACGCGATCAGTCCGGAAGCGGCCGCAATCAAGCGGATCGCATCGCCGGTCGCAGGGCGCGCAAATGTGCTTGTCGTTCCGGACCTCGAAGCCGGCAACATGCTCGCGAAGAGCCTGTCATTCCTGGCGCACGCGGATGCAGCCGGCATCGTACTCGGGGCGCGGGTGCCGGTCATCCTGACCAGTCGCGCCGACTCGCTGCTGACGCGGCTCGCGTCTTGCGCCGTTGCCGTGATGGTAGCGGCGGCTCGCCGCAAGTCGGTATCGGCCTCCATTCGTTGAAGGAGCCAGCATGAGCGAAGCCCATATCAGGCCGATTTTGGCCGGACAGAAGGCACTGGTTGTTGGCGTGGCGAACGACCAATCCATCGCTTACGGCTGTGCGAAGGCTTTTTGCACAGTCGGTGCGGAGCTTGCGATCACCTGGCTGAACGAGAGGGCGCGCGCCTACGTGGAACCGCTTGCCCAGGAATTGCAGGCGGGCATTAGCGGGGCGCTCGATGTATCCGTGCCGGGTCAGTTGGAGGCGCTGTTCGAGCGTATCTCCCGCGAATGGGGCGCACTGGACATTCTGGTGCACTCGATTGCCTTCGCACCGAAGGAAGACCTGCAGGGCGGGCTGCTGAACTGTTCGGCAGAAGGTTTCGTCAAGGCGATGGATGTCTCCTGCCACTCCTTCATCCGAATGGCGAAGCTGGCGGCGCCGCTGATGAAGAATGGCGGGACAATGTTCGCGATGAGCTATTATGGCGCAAATCGCGTCGTGCCGAATTACAATATGATGGGACCAGTGAAAGCCGCGCTTGAGGCTGCCTGCCGCTACCTTGCCTACGAGCTGGGTCCACAGGGCATACGCGTCCACGCCATTTCGCCGGGACCGCTGAAAACGCGGGCAGCATACGGGCTGAAGGATTTCGAGCTGTTGCTGAACGAGGCGGCGGAGAAGGCACCTCTCGGCGAACTGGTCGATATCATGGATGTCGGTTTCGCCTGCGCCTATCTTGCGACCTCGCTGGCCAGGCGCATCACGGGGGGCACCGTGTACGTCGATGGCGGCGCCAACATCATCGCCTAGCCGAGGACGACAACCTTCGAGGTTACTCATGCCCGATTGCATTGCGGTGATCAATGCGGGATCATCTAGCGTCAAGTTCGCTATTTATGCGCCGGGTGATGGGCTTACGCTGTATCGCGGACAGGTCGAAGGCATCGGCACATCACCCCATCTCCGGATCGTGACCACAAAGGCTGAAGTCATCGCGGACTGCACCTGGTCTCCCGACGGTTTCAATCACGAGACAGCGACGCGGGAAATCCTACTAGCCGGGCAGCGGCTCGTGCAGGGCAGGGTTGGCGGCATCGGCCACCGTGTTGTCCATGGCGGCAGGTCTTACGCTGTCCCAATGAGGGTCACTCCTACACTGCTCGATGATCTGGCGAAGCTGATCCCACTGGCGCCACTCCATCAGCCACACAACCTGGCACCGATCCGCGCTATCATGTCGGCAGCACCAAGTATCCCCCAGGTGGTCTGTTTCGATACTGCGTTTCATCGCACGCAGCCCCACTTGGCGCAGGCCTTTGGCTTACCCCGCAGCCTTACAGACGAAGGGGTGCAGCGGTATGGATTTCATGGCTGTCTTATGAGTATTTGGTGTCTCGATTGCGGGAGCTCTCACCGGCACATGCCGACGCACGCGTGGTAATCGCCCATCTTGGCAATGGGGCTAGTCTGTGCGCGGTCAAGGCCGGACGCAGCGTTGCCAGCACGATGGGTTTCACTGCGGTCGATGGTCTGATGATGGGAACACGCTGCGGCGCGCTGGATCCCGGCGTCATACTGTATCTCATGCAAGAGCACCGTATGGACGCGGCTTTGGTCGAGGATCTGATCTATCGCAGGTCTGGGCTGCTCGGCGTCTCGGGTATCTCCTCGGACATGCGGAGCTTGCGTGCTTCTGACGAGCCAGCTGCTCGCGAGGCGATTAACTTGTTTGTGTACCGGATAATACGGGAGATAGGATCGCTGGCCGCATCGCTTGGAGGGGTCGATGCGCTGGTATTCTCCGGTGGCATAGGCGAGCATGACCCACTAACACGTGCGGAGGTCGTAGGGGGCTGCCGATGGCTCGGTGCAGCTCTTGATCCAGGACGAAATACCCGAGGCGATAGTCTGATTAGCAATGATGCATCGCGCGTTGCCGTGTGGGTCATCCCGACGGACGAGGAGCTGCTGATCGCGCAACGCACGGCGGCTGTCCTGTCAGCCCCGTCTGCTCGTGACCCCACGGCCGAATCATCGTAAGCGCTGCCATGATAGTCTGTAGTCTGATCTCGACACGTCCGCCCTGCGCCGGAG
>JBKPSV010000043.1:0-8008 GCA_046735215.1 Pseudomonadota bacterium
ACACTGGCAGATGAAACCGCCGCCTGGCACGCACATCGCAACAACAACCACACCAAGGCAGACTGGCAGTTCACCACCGCCAGTGCACGCATCAAGCTGAAACGACTATACCCAGCACTATGAGCGACTCAGGGCACTAGCCGATGGTATCCAAGCCAATCTGTTGCGTCTTGAGATGTTCGATGCTTGCGGTCACGGGCCCCATATTGAGGAGCCCGAGCGGGTGATGGACCTGCTGCGCAACTTCATCGCTGAACCGTAACCCGCATACCACCGCAGCACTCTGCCTGTGGCGGTCAGACCATCGCGAGTGGGCGCCGCCGGTATAGTTCCGAGCACTCATATGTCCCGCCGCTATCGACAGCGTTTGGGCCGCGACCTTGACCTCCCGTGTGCCTAATTGGCCGAGAATGTGCGATCTCGCGCAAAGCGCTCGAGCCGCAGGTTTCCACCCAGGGCGAATCAGCTAAGCTTATTGCTCCACTTGGCCAAACGGGCCGTCCAGGAAAGCAACGAAAGGCCCGCCAGGCCATGCAACACGCCTCCCGGTGAGCGCGATGGCATCGTCCTCGCTGCTTGCACCGTTTCAGATTCGCAGCTTCCGCTTTCAGTATCCGGCCGACCTGCTCACCTCGTGGGGCACCGAGATGGAGAACCTGATCCTCGGCTGGTACATCCTGGCCGAGACCGGCTCGGTGCTGCTGCTGACGCTATTCGGTTCGTTGCAGTATTTCGGCACGCTGGTCGCGCCGATGTTCGGCATGGCGGGCGACCGGATCGGTCACCGCACGGTGCTATGCTCGATGCGTGCCATCTACACGGTGCTGGCGCTGGCGGTAATGACGCTCGCCTTCACCGGCACGCTGCGTCCAGTGCACGTCTTCATCATCACCGTGATCGCCGGACTGGTCCGGCCGTCCGACCTCGCCATGCGAAGCGCGCTGGTTGCCGACACCATGCCCCCGGACCGCTTTGTCAGCGCAATGGGTGCCTCGCGCACCACCTCTGATTCGGCACGCATCATCGGATCGCTGGCCGGCGCCAGCCTGTTTGCCGTGCTGGGGCTGGGCCGTGCCTATGCCGCCATCAGCGCCTTCTACTTCGTGGGTTTCCTCCTGACCCTGGGCGTCGCCGCGTCACCCAATGTGGTGCACATTGCCCAACGCAAGTCGCTTTGGCGCGACCTGCGCGAAGGGCTGGCCTATCTGTGGGACACACCGTCATCCCTGGCGGCCTTGTGGCTCGCCTTCCTGGTCAACCTCACCGCCTTTCCCATGACCAGCGGTCTGCTGCCCTTCGTCGCCAGAGATATCTACCACGTCGGTCAGACTGGCCTGGGCTACCTGATCTCCAGTTTCGCCTTCGGCTCGCTGCTGGGTTCCATTCTGATCAGCATTTTAGGCCGCTCGATCCGACCCGCCCGCATGATGATCACGTTCGCGATCGCCTGGCATCTGATGCTGCTGGTATTCGTCCACATGCAAGACCCGATCGGCGGCAGCCTCACCTTGGTCTGCGCTGGCCTGGCGCAAAGCCTCAGTCTGGTGCCGATGTCGGCGCTGCTGCTGCATGGCGCCGGCGCCTACCGAGGCCGTGTCATGGGGATGCGCATGCTGGCCATCTATGGCCTGCCGATCGGGCTGCTGGGGGCTGGCGCGCTGATCGACCGCATCGGCTTCACACCGACCGCGACCCTATACTGCTTGCTGGGCATCGCCCTGACGCTGCTGATAGCCATCCGTTGGCGGTCCGCACTCTGGCCACTGCAAGCGGCGGCCAATGCGCGCTGACCTACTTGGCCGCGCGCGCCTTGGCGATCGCCGATCGCAGCTCGTCGGCTTCCACCGCGCCCGGGATCAACTCGCCGCCGATGATCAGCGCCGGTGTCCCCTCGATGCCGATCGCGCGGGCAAGCTTCAGGTTGGCGTCGATCCTTGCCTGAACGGCCGGATCGTCCATGTCACGCTGCAGGCGCGGCCAGTCGAGCCCCAGATGTTGTGCCGCATCCTGGATGGTCGCCTTGGTCGTCTGCTGTGGCGCCGACATGATCGCGTCGCGCAGCTTCTCGTAGCCGCCCTGCCTCTGCGCCGCCAACAGCGCCTTCGAGCCCAACACACTGGCCGGTCCCAGGATCGGCAGGTCCTTGAACACGAGGCGCACACCATGATCGCGGGCGAGCACGTCCGCCATCGTCGGTTCAATCTTGCGGCAGTAAGGGCAGCGCGTGTCGAAGAACTCGACGATGGTCACGTCGCCGTGCGGATTGCCGGCCACGGGATCGGCCGGATCGACCAACGCGCTCTTCGCGGCGGCCAGCATCTCCTTCTGTTTGCCGGTTTCGTCCGCCTGCAGGGCGGCCACCGCGTCGCGCAGTATCGACGGGTCCCGCTTCAGCGCATCGCGCATGATCTTCACTATTTCGGCGCGTTGGGCAGCGGTGAACTCGTCGGCCCTGGTGGTGAGGCTGGGCAGGCAAAGAGCCAGGCCGAGCACGGCGGTGCGCAACATACGGAGCATGCCGATGCTCTTGCCCGATGCCGCCCTGCATGTCGAGTTCGGCACCATGCCGCTGCCATGTTGCCGCTGTCGGCGAACGCGTCTATGGCACAGCCACTTACCAGATGATTCGGGCCAGCAGGCATTTGAGACCAGTGCAGATTGGTTGGGTACCCAAAGGGCGGAGGCTCTGCAGCGGCTTCCTCCTGGCGATGACGCTGATCGGCGCCGGCTGCGACACCGTCGACAGCCTGAAGAACAGCGTGTTCGGTCCCGGCAGCGCTCCGCAGCAGGGCCAGCCCGGCTTCATCCAAGGCTTCCTTGGCGGCGTGGCGACCGACGAGCCGCGGGCGACCTTGGCAGCGCGCCAGGTACTGTCCGCCGGCGGCACCGCTGCGGATGCCGCCGTCGCCGCGGGGTTCGTTCTCAGTGTCACGCTGCCCTCGCGCGCCGGCCTGGGCGGTGGGGGTGCCTGCCTAGCCTATGCCGGAGATAAGAAGTCGCAAAACCAGGGCGTGCCGGAGGCGGTGCTGTTCACCCCCGTCGCCCCCGCCAGCGTGAGCCCAAATGCCGACCGGCCGGCGGCCGTACCGATGCTGGCGCGCGGGCTCTACTTGCTGCATGCGCGCTACGGCTCATTGCCTTTCGAAAGCCTGATCGTCCCGTCCGAGCAGTTGGCGCGCTTCGGCACGCCGACACCGCGGGCTCTGGCAAACGACATTGCGCTGGTCGCCGGCCCACTGCTCGCCGACCCGCAGGCGCGGGCCGTGTTCTCGCAAAACGGCACGCCGCTGGCCGAGGGCCAGTCTCTGGTGCAGCCCGAGCTTGGGGCGACGCTGGCGCAGATCCGCGTTTCCGGGGTCGGTGACCTCTATACCGGCGCGCTGGCACGACGCATCGTGCAGGCCTCACCCCTCGCCGGCGGACCGATCGCGCTCGCGGATCTGAACAGCGCATTGCCCCGGCTGGCACCGGCGCTCGTGGTACCATACCGCCGTGACAAGGTGGCCTTCCTGCCGCCGCCTGCCGATGGTGGCCTCGCCGCTGCGTCCGCCTTCTCGGTGCTGGCCCAGGATCCTTCCGCATTCGGGGCGGCGAATGCGCGGGCGCTGGCCGTGGCGGCGCGCTGGCGGCAAGGCGGCGCTGATGCGCAGAGCCTGCTCACCGCCTCTATCCCGCCGGGCGCATCCCTGCCCGCGCTGCCCGCCTCCACCAGCGTGGTCACGCTCGACAAGGATGGCAATGCCGTCGCCTGCGCCTTCAGCATGGACAATCTGTTCGGCACCGGTCGCGTACTGCCTGGGCTCGGCATCCTGCTCGCCGCATCCCCCGCCGCGATGCCACCGCCACTCTACGCTGCAGCCATCGCCTGGAACGACAACATCCATTCGTTCCGCGCCGCGGTCGGCGGCTCCGGTCAGGACGGTGCCCCAGTGGCGGTTGCGGTCGGCATGCTGAATGCGCTTCGCACCAACCAGCCGATGGCTTCGCCGGTACCCGATCCTGGCCGCGCCAACGTCATCTCCTGCATCAACTACCTGCCAGGTGAGAACGCCGCGTGTACTTGGGCGACCGATCCGCGGGATGCCGGGCTCGCGGCCGGCGGCAGTTAATTGTTGGGGAACCTGCGAATGAAGGCCTTCAGGATAGCGGCTTGTCTGGGCGCGATCATAGCCATGGTGGCAGGCAGCGGTGGTGCGTTGGCACAGGGAACTCCGACGGCAACCAGTTACGGACCCGGCCGGATCATTTGCGGCAGCGCGACGTCCTGCGAACTTGGCATCGGTTCGCCCGCCAGCCTGAAGTACCGGATCGATCCCTCGGCGCTGCCCGAGGCCGATAAGAGCCGGCTGACCAAGCAGTGCACGGCGAAATCGGCACCCTGTGTCGGCACGGTCACCGGCAGCGAGACCAAGGACGTGGTCAAGGCCGCCGGCATCAAGTTCTACAACTGATCGACCACCGAACGGCGAGGATGCAGCGTGGGTCTGAAGCGCCATCCCCGGCCATTCGATGGCCCCATGCATCCAGTGAAGTGGAGGCACAGACGACGGTGATAGCCCAGGCTTGGATAACAAGCGGGAAAGACTCGTATTTACGTCCGCAAGATACGACCTCCGGCCGGTTCTGCTTCGATCCTGATTATCAGGTTATCCACGCCGGTACAGTCTGAGTGCCCCTGCACACCGGACACCGTATTTCCACGATTGCCTCAACGCGCAGGTCCGGGTTGGCTGGGTGCGTCGGCGTTGGAACAGTTCCTTTACCTGCGCAATGCGGGCAAGGCTTCTCGAGGGCCACCTTCAAGGGAGATCTCCGAGCCTGATTGGCGAATGACCTGCCAAGGCTTGATGTTAGGGGTATTCGTGCAGGCCGGAAAGGAGAAAGCCGGGGGCCCTGGCGAGGGCACCCGGCTACAGTTGAAGGCTAGGATAACGCGCCGCCCATCAGGGGAGCGGGCGGCGAGCTCGACATAGCACCGGCCAGGTATCTGACTTCTCGCTGCGCGGTTAAACCATCGTAACGCTTTGCCGCCGGTCTCTGCCGGGCGTGGCAGCGGTCTTGGTTGGCGCTATACCGATCAGCAAAGCAGACGGCGATGAACCAAACATGATCCGAAATCGGCGCGCCCTGCGCATTGTGTTCCTGACGTGCTGAAGATCGGCCGTGGCGCGAACGCGCCGCCGTTCATCGTGATGGACGTGATCGCGGCGGCCAACGCCCGCCAGAACAGCCTCATGCCTGGGGATCCGCACGTGATCCGGATGGAGGTCGGCCAGCCTGGCACCGGAGCGCCCTCCGGAGCCGTGACAGCCGCCGTCGCGGCGTTGCGTTCATCCGACGCACTCGGCTACACCGAGGCGTTCGGCCGCCGCCCGCTGCGCGAGCGCATCGTGGCGCACTATCGCGACTGGTACGGCCTCGCCATTCCGCTGGAGCACGTCGCCGTCACGGTTGGCGCATCAGGCGGCTTTCCCCTCGCCTTCCTGGCGGCATTCGATCCGGGCGATCGAATTGCTCTGACGTCGCCGTTCTATCCGCCCTATGTGAACATCCTCACGGCACTCGGCATGCAGCCGGTCATCCTGGAAGCGGGCCCCGACACCCGGTTCCAGCCCAGCGTCGCGATGCTGCAGAGGCTTGATCCGCCGCCCGACGGTCTGATTGTCGCGAGCCCGTGCAATCCGGCGGGGACGATGCTGCACCCCGATGAACTCGCGGCCATCGCTGCCTGGTGTGACGCGGCCGGCGTGCGGCTGATCAGCGACGAGATCTACCATGGACTGAACTACGACAGCCCGATCGCCACCGCGGCTTCCTTCAGCAGCAGCGCAGTGGTGGTCAACAGCTTCTCCAAATACTTCTCGATGACCGGCTGGCGGATCGGCTGGTTGCTACTGCCGGACGACCTCGTGCGCCCGGTCGAACGCCTGGCGCAGAATCTGTTCATCAGCGCCCCACACATTTCTCAGGTGGCAGCCGAGGCGGCGTTCGATTGCCACGCAGAATTGGCAGAGAACGTCGCGCGGTATCGCCGCTCGCGCGATCATCTGCTGCGCACCTTGCCTGATGCCGGGTTCGATCGACTGTCACCGGCGGAAGGTGCGTTCTACCTGTTTGCCGACATCACTCAACGCTCGAACGACAGCATAGGGTTCTGTTCACGCATGCTGGCTGAGGCAGGGGTCGCTGTGACCCCCGGCGTCGACTTCGATCACGGACGCGGCAATCGGTTTCTGCGATTCTCATACTGCGGTCCCGAGGCGGACATGCGAGAGGCCGTCGCACGACTGACCGCCTGGCGCTAGATTGGTTAAGAGGAATGCTCTCCGACGCGTCCCAACCGACACCGATGGCGATCGCGCTGGCGGAGGCACGCGCTGCGGCAACCCGTGGCGAGGTGCCGGTGGGCGCCGTCGTGCTGGATGGGTCGGGTGCGGTATTAGCGCGCGCAGGCAACGAGGTAGAGGCACGGCACGATGCCTCCGCACACGCAGAGCTGCTGGCACTCCGTGCGGCAGCGGCGACGCGCCAGGTGACGCGGCTGCCCGACTGCGAACTTGTCGTGTCGCTCGAACCTTGCCCGATGTGCGCTCAGGCAGCGAGTTTCTTCCGCATACGCCGGCTGGTCTTCGGCGCTTATGATCCGAAGGGTGGAGGTGTCGAGCATGGCGCGCGGGTGTTCGATGCATCCTCATGCCTGTGGCGTCCGGAAGTGGTTGGCGGCGTGCGTGAGGCAGAGGCAACGGCGCTGCTGCGCACCTTCTTCGCCGAGAGAAGATAGCTGCATCGGCACCAAGCCTCCTGAAACCTACTGAGCTTGGCAGTCACCTGGTCGCTGTCGCGTCCGTCGCGCGGGCGGCACCTTGCAGTCGTCCACTCGCTGTTCGTCGGAGGCCTTGTCGGTCAGACGCTCCTTTCCCGTCCTGACCGGCACCGATACCTTGGACTGACCACTGCTGTCAGCCGGAATCACTGACGTCGGGCCATACGATAAGGTCGCAATGATGATCCCAACGGCGATCGGCTGCATGGACGGCTCCGGCCAGGTGACCCGAGCCTGTCACGTCCCAACCCGGTCGCACAATCCGGTTCGTGCGGCCGTTCGCGGTGTTCGCTGACAACGGGGCAGAGCAACGGCGCGTGGCTCCAGGGTGATGAGATTGCCCTGGCCCGCATTGACGCAATGAGCTCCAACGGCCTAAGAAATTCCACGTTTTCGTCGCGGTTCGCTGCTGTAGCTCAGTGGTAGAGCACCCCCTTGGTAAGGGGGAGGTCGTCAGTTCAATCCTGACCAGCAGCACCAGGTTTCATTAACTTGGCAAGCGCCCGCACAGAGAACGAAGCACAGAGATGCTCCCCGAAGCGCGCGAAAGTGGTGCAAATCTGGCCGGACAGTCCGAGCGTCGCAGTGTTGCGCGACGCTTGGCTGGATACGGCAGATGCAGCCGCCTGACGCGCGGCCAGGAGGTGAATGTCAAACGCGCCGCACGTTCCAGAAATACGGTCCGGTCGCCGAGATCACGCCCTGCAGATTGCTGCGGTAGGCGGTGCGGATCTGGAATGTTCCAAGCGGTATGCACGGCACCATCGAGAAGGCGCGCCGGTGAATCTCCAGCACCAGCGTATCCCGCTCCTCCTGCGTCGAGGCCTCGACGAACCTACGGGTCAGCACCTCGATCTCTTCGTCCTTGTACCAGCCAAACCAGGCTGTCGGTCCCAGGCCGCGGATCTGGCTGTGCTCGACCGGCGTGAAACGGATCGTGGACGGCGCCCACGTGTGCATGATCGACCAGCCGCCCTTCTCGACTGGCTCGCGTGACGCCCGGCGCTGCACGACGGTGCCCCAGTCGGTTGCCACCATCTCCACATTCATGCCGATCTTCACCAGCAGGTCGTGGGTCACGTCGCCGAGCGGTCCGACGGTGGTCAGGTCGGTGGGATTTAGCAGCACGACCTTCTCACCGTTGTAGCCAGACGCCTGCAGCATGGCGCGCGCCTTGCCGATGTC
>JBKPSV010000044.1:0-11758 GCA_046735215.1 Pseudomonadota bacterium
GGGCCCGACCATGGGATGCCCGCAATGCGTCAAGGATCCATTGCATCTGACATTCGCCAGCGTGAAAGCGGGAAGCTATTTGCCGGGCAACACCGGACCGGATGGCATCCACTATGACGTCCACGGCAATCTGTGGGTTGCGTGTGCAGGCCTTGGCGGGATGTTGGAACTGGATCCACGCGGTGTGATCCTGGGCTTCGTGCCGATACCCAATGGCGACTCTGTGACGACCAACTTCGCGTTTGGCGGACCGGATAACCAATACATTTACTTCGAGGGGGCGACCAGCGATACGTTCTGGCGCTTCAAAGCTCCCTATTCCGGCCTGATCGGACCCGGCGGTGTGCGGCTGCAGCCGCAGTAGCGTGTTCGCGGCCAGCAACCACACTGTTGCGCCCTTTCGCGTGCGCCACGATCAAGTCTAGCATGATCCGTTCTGGCAGGAGCTTACGTGACGCATGGATACAGGTTGCAATCTGGGTACTGACGTGGGCGGCACGTTTACCGATCTCGCCTGGTGCACGCCGTTAGGCGAACTGCACTGCTTCAAGGTGCCCAGCACACCCGCAAGTCCGGGCGAGAGCATTTTGCAAGGCGTCGACGAACTCTACGCCACGCTGCGACCTGATGGCGCTACCTGGCACAGCGTGCATCACACGCACAGCAGCACGGTCGCGACCAATGCGCTGATCGAGCGGCGTGGCGCGCGCATCGGTTTGATCACGACCGCCGGATTTCGCGACCTGTTCGAATTGCAGCGGCTGGCGGTTCCGCATCCGATGCGCTTCGATTCGCGCCGGCCTGAGCCGCTGGTGCCGCGCGCTTTGGTGCGTGAGGTTCGTGGCAGGATCGGACCCGATGGCGCGGAGCTTGAGGCACTGAACGAAGCCGATGTGGTGCAAGCCGCGCAGGCCTTGCAGGACGGCGGCATAGAGATCGCTGTGGTCGCACTGATCCACAGCTATCGCAATCCGGCGCATGAGCAGCAGGTACGCGGCATCGTCACACGGCATGGCCTGTCGTTGCGCCTGGAACTATCCAGCGAGATCTGGCCACAGGCGCGCGAATACGAGCGGAGCGTGCTTACTGCGCTGAATGCGTCAATCCGGCCGATCGTCGAGGCATATCTCGATCGTCTGACGGCCGGCCTCGCCGAGCGGGGCCTTGGTCTCCCGCCGCGTGTGGCACGATCCAACGGCGGCGCTGAACTTGCGGTCACGCTGCGCGAACGGCCGGTGGTGGCGTTGCTGTCCGGGCCGGCGGCCGGCGTGGCCGGTGCGGCGGCGACGGCCGAGGACGCCGAATGGGTCTCGGCGGATCTGATGACATTGGATGTCGGTGGCACCAGCGCCGATATCGGGGTCATTCGCGGCGGCAGGCCGGTGCTGAGTTCTGAAGAACAGGTCGGCGACTTTCCCGTACTGGTGCCGACGATTGCCGTTTCAAGCATCGGCGCCGGTGGTGGGTCTATTGTTTGGCTCGATCCGACCGGATCGCTGAAAGTTGGGCCGCGCAGTGTCGGTGCCGATCCGGGTCCGGCGTGTTACGGCACCGGCTCGCTTACTCCGGCGCTGACGGACGCGTTCCTGGTCGCGGGGCTGCTGGAGCCGGGTCAGCGTCTCGGTGGCAAGCTGGCGCTGCAGATGGAACCAGCGCGCGCCGCGCTGGAAGCATTATCGCGTCAGATTGGCATCAGCGTCGAGGAGATCGCCGACGGCGCGATCCGCGTGGCGACGGCACTGATGGCAGCCGAGGCGTCGCGCGTGTTGGCGCGCCGCGGTGTCGATGCGCCAAGTTTTCGCATGGTGGCGTTCGGCGGTGCCGGTCCGCTGATGGCGGCGTTGCTGGCCGATGAGATAGGTATAGAGGCGATCCTGATACCACCGGTGCCCGGAGCGTTGTCGGCACTAGGGGCCGCGCGCGCCGATATCGAAGGTGACCTGGTGCAGCCCGTGTATACACGCCTGCATAGCCTGACTGCAGACGCGCTGATCCGGCGGTTCCATGACCTTGAGGCGCGGGCAAACAATTGGATCGCGGAGCAGACAGCACAGCTGCCGGTTCGCGAGGTGACCGTCGAATTCGCGGCTGACATGCGATATGAGGGACAAGGTTACGACGTGACCGTTCCGTTTGAAACCAAGTGGCTGGAGCAGGGCGATGCGGAGGCGATTGATGCCGCGTTTCACGCCGCGCATCGGGACGTGTACGGACATGCCAACGAACAGGCGGAAGTGTGGATGAAGGAACTGCGTGTCCACATGATCGGCGTCATGCCGAAGGCGCGTGTGGTGGCCGCGCCGGACGAAGCCGCGGTGCGCGATGCGACAACCCGGCGCATCCGATTGTTCGGCAAGGTGTTCGAGGCACGCGTTGTCGGTCGCGCCGCATTGGCCGATGGACGGGCGCTGGAGGGGCCGGCGATCATCAACCAGATGGATACTACAACGCTCATTCCGCCAGGATGGAGCGCACGCATCGTGCGATCCGGCGCCCTCGTATTGGAGCGTGCGCCATGACGGACGCCGTCACCACCGAGGTGTTCGCCAACCTGTTCAAGGCCATCGTCGATGAAATGGCGTGGGTGGTGCTGCGCTCGTCGCACACCACCTTCGTGAAGGAGACGCAGGATTTCGGCGTCGCACTGGTGACCGAAGCGGGCGAGACGTTCGCCGCCCCGTACGGCAGCGGCGCTCCCACCATGATCGGTATGCCGATGCACGCCGGCACGCGTGCGTTCGCGCAGTGGGAGCCGGGCGATGTGCTGATTACCAATGACCCGTACAGTTCCGGTGGCATGGTGATGCACCTGAACGACCTGTACGTATTCCGGCCGATCTTTGCGGATGGTGCGCTGCTGTGCTTTGCCTGGGCGTTCATCCACTGCACCGATGTCGGCGGCTACGCGCCGGGCAGCATCGATATGCAGAACGGCGAAGTGTTTCAGGAAGGGCTGCGACTGCGGCCGGTGAAGCTGTTCAAGGCGGGGCAGATCAACCAGGAAGTCTGGGACATCTTCGCCGACAACTGCCGCATCCCTTCGCTGAACTGGGGCGATTTGACGGCGTGCCTGGCTGCGTTGGCCAAAGCCGAGCAGCGCATGCAGCGACTGGCGCAACGCTATGGCCTCGACGCGGTGCGTGGTTCCATCATAGCCACCATCGATCGCACCGAGCAGATCACGCGGGATGTGCTGCGACGCATACCGGCCGGTGAATACCGCTTCGTCGATTACTTCGAGGACGATTACATCAGCGACCTGCCCGTGCGCATCGCGATGAAGCTGACCTCGCGGGGCGACGGCACGGTGGAACTGGATTTTGCCGGCTCCGATCCCCAGGTGCGTGCGGCGCTGAACCTCCCGACCGGATCGAATCGACATCATCCGTTCATGTCATTCGGCTTCACCAACTTCGTGGTGACGCAATCGGAGTCGATACACATCAACGCCGGGATCATCCGATGTATCCACCTGGTGCTGCCCGAGGCTTCGGTGGTCAATTCTCGCTTTCCCGCGTCATGCGGCATGCGCATCACCACGGCGATGCGCATCCACGATATGGTGCTGGGGGCGCTCGCACAGGCACTCCCTGGCGCCGTGCCGGCTGGTGGCGGCAATACTCTCGTCATAACCTATATATCTACCTCGGAACTGGGGACACAGGGCCGCGTGGTGGTGGCCAACCCGGTGCCCGCGGGTTCCGGTGGTGGCCCGGATCGCGACGGCATCTCGGGTACCGACTTTTCGGTGGCATTTCTGCGCAACGTGCCCGTCGAAGTGCTGGAATCGGAAGCGCCGGTGCTGGTGCGCAAGTTCGGGCTGTTGCCGGATTCCGAAGGACCGGGATGTTATCGCGGAGGATTCGGACTGGAGTACGAGTTGGAGATCCGCCATCCGAGTGCAGTGGTGGTGATGCGTGGCAAGGATCGCCATCGCTTCAGTTCATGGGGCGTCGCCGGTGGTCGCGCAGGCGACGTGAACGGCAATGACAGCCTGCTGCCGAATGCGCCGAAGCGAGACATCGGCAAGCGCACGGTGTACCGCCCGGAGTTGCACGAGGTGATCCGCCTGTGGAGTGGTGGCGGCGGTGGCTATGGCGATCCGTTCGCGCGTGATCCCGAGGCCGTCGCGCGCGACGTGTTGGCGGGGTTGGTCTCGCGCGAGCGTGCGCGAGACGTGTACGGCGTTGCGCTGAATGGCGAAGCGGTAGATGCGGCTGCGACGGCGCGGCTGCGGACCGGCGATCGGCAGACCGGCGACATCGATTTTGGCGATGCCCGCCGCGAATGGGAGCGCGTGCACGGCATCGTCGCCGAAAGTGTCGCTGACTGGCTGCCAACTCTGCCCGTCGGCGTCCGTCGCTATGCGCAGGCGCACGTATATGAGCAACTGCATGCATCGGGTGTGGGCCCTTATGACGCGTCGCTCGTGGCAGAGGTCATCGCTGAGGTCGATGCGGAGCTGAAGCGAACGGTAGCCTAATCGTCACGTCAACCACTGCCGTCCAGGGATCGAAGCGATCAGTTCCTGCGTGTAGCTGTGCTGTGGATTAGCGAACAGCGTCTCGGCTGGACCATATTCTACCACCTTTCCGCGTCGCATTACGGCGACGCTGTCACACACCTGGGCCGCCACGCGCAGATCGTGGGTGATCAGCAGCATCGCCAGGTCGAGACGCCGCCTGATGTCATCCAGCAGCGCCAGAACCTGCGCCTGCACCGACACATCGAGCGCCGATACCGGCTCGTCCGCGATCAGCAGTTCCGGCTCCAGCGCCAGGGCGCGCGCTATGCCGATCCGTTGACGCTGTCCGCCGGAGAACTCGTGCGGGAAGCGTCGAGCCGCGGCCGGATCAAGCCCCACCAAGCCGAGCAGTTCGGCCGCGCGTGCCAAGGCCATCGTGCGATTGGTGCCGTGGGCGATCGGTCCGGCGGCAATGATGTCGCCGACAGTCCAGCGCGGATTGAGCGAACCGAACGGATCCTGGAACACCATCTGGATGCGGCGTCGGTAGGGCCGCAGCGCGGCGCGCGAGAGGTGGCTCAAATCGTTGCCGTGAAAGTCGATGCCGCCCTCGTCTGGCCGCAGCAATCGGACAACGAGACGCGCGAGGGTAGTCTTGCCGGAACCACTTTCACCCACCACGCCGAGTGTCTCGCCGCGGCGCACGGCAATGTCCACGTGATCGACAGCCGTGACGCGCCGGGCGGGGCGAAACAGCGAACGTGTTGAACCATAGGTCTTCGCCAGGCGCTCGGTGCGCAGGACGATCGCCGCGTCCTTGCGTATGGGGGGCCGCGTTGCGTGCAGGCGTGGCACTGCGGCAATCAGTGCCTGCGTATAGGGATGCGCTGGTGCAGCGAGCACCGCCCGCGCGCTGCCCTCTTCCACCTTGCGGCCGTGGCGCATCACGGCGACGCGGTCCGCGATCTCTGCCACCACGCCGAAATCATGCGTGATGAACAGAATGCCCATATGACGCTCAGCCTGGATCTGTTTCAGCAGGCGCAGGATCTGCATCTGCGTCGTGACGTCGAGCGCCGTGGTCGGTTCGTCGGCGATCAACAGATCGGGCGAAAGCGCGAGCGCCATGGCGATCATCACCCGCTGTCGCTGCCCGCCCGAAAGGTTATGTGGATGGGCACGGCGCAGCAGCGGCGGATCGGGCAACCCGACCGAGGCCAGCAGCGTTTCGATGCGCTGATGCAGCACGCGCGTCGCGACACGTTCGTGCGCGCGGATCGCTTCGGCGATCTGGTCGCCAACTGTCAGCACCGGGTTGAGTGCAGCCATCGGTTCCTGAAAGATCATAGCGATGCGCGCACCACGCAGCTGCCGCAGTCGCCACTGGGGCGCCGACACCAGGTCCATGCGGCCGTAGATGATGGCTCCGGCGCTGACGCGAAGCTGCGCCTTCGGCAATAGCCCAAGCACCGCCTGTGCAGTGACCGACTTGCCTGAACCAGACTCGCCGACGAGGCACAGGATTTCATTGTGGCCGATCGTCAGGTTCAGTTCCTCGACCGCATGTGGGCGATCGGCACCCGCCGAGAGGTCAACGGTCAGGCCTTCGATCGCCAAAACCGCGTCGGTCATGCGCGGCCCTGGCGTGAGATGCGCGGATTGAATGCGTCGTTCAGGCCGTCGCCGATCAGGTTCAGCGCGAGCACGGTCAGCACGATGGCGAGACCAGGGAACACGCTCATCCACCAGGCGCGGCGGATCAGCGTGCGAGCCGCACCGATCATATAGCCCCAGCTCATCAGGTTGGGATCGCCAAGGCCCAGGAAACTAAGGGCGGATTCCAGCAGAATCGAAGTTGCCACCAGCAACGACGCCGATACAATGATCGGCGACAACGCATTCGGCAGGATCTGCGTCGCGATGATGCGAGGGTCGGATTCTCCCAGCAGCACAGCCGCCTGCACGAACTCGCGCGCGCGCAAAGACAGGAACTCGCCGCGCACGATACGGGCGACCGGCGGCCAGCTCACCACGCCGATGGCCACCACGATCGAAGCCACGCTTGGCGTGAACAGTGCCACCAGCACGATAAGCAGTATGAAGTTGGGAATGGTCTGAAAGAATTCGGTGACGCGCATCAGCGCATCATCGATCAGGCCGCCATAGTAGCCGGCGCAGGCGCCAATGGTCACGCCGATCGTCACCGCGACCAGCGAGGCAATCACGCCGATCAGCAGCGAGACACGCGCGCCATGCAGAATGCCGGCTGCGATATCGCGCCCCAGCATGTCGCTGCCCAGCAGAAAGCCACGCGCACCGGGAGGCTGCAGCGGTGCGCCGATCATGTCCCAGGGGCTTCTCGGATACACCACCGGCGCAAGCGCCGCCATGGCGATGATGGCGATCAGGATGATGAGCCCGGCGACGGCGCCTCGGTTGCGCAGAAATGTGCGCATCAGCCAGTGGCGCCGATGCGTGGGTCAATCAGGGTGTACACCACGTCAGTCAGCAGATTGAATGCGATCACCATGATCGAGGTGATGATGAACACCCCCAGCAGCAGGGTGTAATCGCGGCCAATGACGGCATCGAAGGCGAGGCGACCGATGCCCGGCCAGGCGAAGACCGTCTCGATCAACACTGATCCGCCAACAAGATACCCTGCCTGCAGTCCAGCGTAAGATACCACCGGCAGCAGCGCGTTGCGCAGGATATGACGACGGACCACGCGTGGCTCGGCCAGGCCCTTGGCCCGCGCGGTGCGCACATAATCGAGGTCCGCCACCTCCAGCATCGCTGCGCGGGTCAGGCGCGCGTAGATGGCAACGAAGAACAGGCCGAGCGTCCCGGCAGGCAGAATAAGATGGCGCAGCACATCGCCGACCAGAGCAAGTCCGGTGTAGTCGGCACCGACCGTGGTCATGCCGAACAGTGGCAGCCAATCCAGCTCGACCGAAAACAGCAGGACGGCCATCAGACCAAGCCAGAAGCTCGGTGTGGCGAATACCAGCAGCGCAAGTGCCGTGATCATGCTGTCGGCGAGAGTGCCGGCGCGGACGGCGGCAAGCGCACCCAGACCGACGCCGATTATCAGCGCCAGCCCCATAGCGCTGCCCGTGAGTAAGAGAGTGGCCGGCAGACGTTCGGCGATCAACGTCACAACAGGCAGTCGCTGGCGATACGAGTAGCCAAGGTCACCCTGGGCGACGTGTCCGACATATAGCGCCAACTGCACCCAGAGCGGACGATCAAGTCCGAATTCGTGCCGCAGGTCGTCCAGATATTTTTGATCGGCGGCCCCGGCTTCTCCTGCAATCACCATTGCCGGATCGCCGGGAGTGGCACGGATCAGCAGAAAATTCAGTACGATGATAGCGAAGATGACGGCGATGGCCTTACCCAGGCGTCGAAGGATGAAACCGATGCGTCCGATCACGCCTTATAGGCCTGGTCGAAGTCTCCCAGCGCGCCGTGCGCGTCAATGATCACGCTGTGGAACGCCTTGTTGACGAAGGTGGGGAACTGCAACTCGGTCAGATACAGCACAGGCACATCGTCGCTGACGACGTGCTGAACCTGGCTGTAGAGTTTCTGCGCCTCCTGCTCGGTTGGAGTGACGGCGGCGCGGGCGAACAGATCGTCGACCTCCGGGTTGGAATAGCCTTCGACATTGGTCGAGATTACGCCTTTGCGAATGTTCGAACTGATATAGGTGCGCGCCACGCCAAGTGCCGGGTCCATGAACTGGCTCAGGAAATTGAAGCACAGCTCGAAATCCCAGTTCGAGTTGCGCTGAAGAAAACCGGCGGCGTCGGTGGTCTCGATGGTCACATCGATGCCGACCTTGCCGAATTGCTGTTTGACCAGTTCCGCCTGGCGGGTCCAGACCTCGCCATATGGCAGTGCGATGATGTTGACCCGCTGGCGGATGCCACGTGAATCCGGCTTCAACCCCATTTCATCCATCAGCGCGATGGCACGCTTTGGATCGTATGGGTACTTCACCAGCGCCACGTCGTCATAATAGCGCGTCGAGGTGGCAATTGGTCCGTTCGCGACCTTGCCAAGACCGAAATACAGGTTGTCTACGATGAACTGGCGGTCCAGCGCGAACATCATCGCCTTGCGGAAGCGCTTGTCCTGGAACTTCGGCAGACGTAGGTTGATATCCATCCACGAGATCGGCGAGACTGCCTCGTTGCCCTTGGTAAAGAAATCAAGCTGCGGCAGATCCTTGAGCCGTGGCACGTCGAAGTATTCGATGTCGTTGTTCTGCACCATGTCGACGCGGCCGCTCTCGATGGCGGCGACACGTTGCGCGCTATCGGGGACAACCTCGTAGACGATCTCGTCCAGATACGGCTGGCCTGGCTTCCAGTATTTGTCGTTGCGGACCAAGCGGATGAAGCTGCCTTTGCGCCATTCAGCCAGCTTGAACGGTCCCGTGCCGATCGGCGTTGCGTTTGCCGGATTCGCGCGGAAGTCGCCTTTTCCGTCATAGATATGCTTCGGCATCATCGGGCAGCCGTTTTGCAGGAATGCCGAAATGAAAGCTCCGAACGGCTGCTTCAGCACGAAGCGTACGGTATGCGGATCGATCGCGGTGATCTCCGTGCAACGCTCGTACATGCCACGCCACCGCGCATGTGTTTCCGGCAGCATCTTGGTGGTGCTGAACACCACGTCGTCGGCGGTAAAACTTTCGCCGTCGTGCCAGGTCACGTCCGGCTCCAGGCTGAACGTATAGACCAAGCCGTCCGGCGATATGGTCCAGGACTTCGCCAGAACCGGCAGTGGCTTCAGATCAAAACTGTAACGCAGCAATCCCTGGTAGATCTTGCCTGCCACCACCAGGGTCGGCAGAAGCTGGTTGAGCGCAAGGATCAGTCCTGGGGGTTCCGGATTGATGATGCTGCGGAGCGTGCCGCCACGCTTCGGTGTCTGGGCTATCGCGCCGCGGCCCAAAGTCGTCGCCAGACCCGCCGCCAGAACGCTGCGTCTCGACCAGTTCATCGCCGCCCCCGTCGCTTTACAACAGGGTATCGGACGTGGATGGCATGGCCAAGCCGTGGTATTCATACCGAAGTGTTACGACATGGGGGCGGCGGTGATTCGGTGTGTTCGCATATGGACCGGTCAGGATGGCAACTCCCATTTCGAGGAAGGTGCCATCGAACTTGCCGGCGGAGCGCGCGGCGACATGCTGAGCGGCAAGGCCAGCACCATCAGCGTCTCGTTCCAGGAAACCGCATCAGGCGGCACGTTTGCCTGGCACGACGCCCCTGCGCGGCAATTCGTCATCACGCTCAGCGGCACGCTCGACTTTCAGACCCGCAATGGCGAGCACTTCATGATTCGACCGGGCGATATCCTGCTTGCCGAGGACACGACAGGCAGCGGTCATAGCTGGCGACTGGTCGATGACGAACCCTGGCGGCGCGTGTACGTTGTCCTGGCCCCGGGCGTAGACGTTCCGTTCGTCGCTAAATCGGTAAAGGCGTAATTGACACACCGGATGAGCAATATGCCGCAGACAGATATCCCAGCCTCCGCCGACATCGTATTGATCGGGGCCGGCATCATGAGCGCGACGCTTGGCACTGTGCTCAAGGAACTCGACCCGTCGCTGCGTATTGTGATGCTCGAAACGCTGGATGACTGCGGGCAGGAAAGCTCGCAGGCGTGGAACAATGCCGGCACTGGCCATGCCGCGAACTGCGAGCTGAACTATACACCGCAGCGTCCAGATGGCAGCATCGAGATCTCCAGAGCACTGGAAGTAAACACCGAGTTCGACCTGTCCCGCCAGCTCTGGTCGTATCTCGTCAAGAAGGGGGCGATTGCCGATCCGCGCGCGTTCATTCATCCGTGCCCGCATATGAGCCTTGTCTGGGGCAAGGAGAATGTCGAATTCCTGCGCGCCCGCCACAAGGCGATGTCTGCGCACCATTGCTACCATGGCATGGAGTACAGCGAGGACCACAAACAGATCGGGGCCTGGGCCCCTCTGACCATTGAAGGCCGCGACCCAAACCAGCCGGTTGCGGCCACGCGCATCATAACCGGGGCCGACGTCGATTACGGTTTGCTGACACACCTGTTGGTTGCGCAGCTCTCCAGCCAATCCGGCTTCTCTGTCCACTACAGGCATCACGTTGTCGGGCTGGAGCGCGAGGCGGGTGGCCGGTGGCGTGTGGAAATCCGGGATGTAGAGAACCGTGACACGCATGCGGTATCGGCAAGGTCTGTGTTCATCGGCGCCGGTGGCGACGCGTTGCGACTGCTGCAGAAGTCGCGCATTCCGGAAGGGCACGGCTATGGCGGCTTCCCGGTCAGCGGCATCTGGCTCCGCTGCGACGTCTCTGCGGTCAGTGATCGCCATCACGCCAAGGTGTACGGCAAGGCGGCGGAAGGATCTCCACCGATGTCCGTGCCCCATCTCGACACGCGGATCATCGGTGGCAAGAAGTCGCTGCTGTTCGGACCGTATGCCGGCTTCTCCACCAAGTTCCTGAAGCACGGATCGCTGACGGATCTGTTCGGGTCGATCGAACCCGGCAATATTCTTCCGCTGCTGGCCGTTGCACGCGATAACTTCGCGCTCTCCGAGTATCTGATCGGCCAGGTGCTGCAGACCTCGGCTCACCAATTCGCCATGCTTCAGCAGTTCTTTCCGTGGGCAAAGCGGCATGACTGGAAGGAGGCAGTGGCCGGCCAGCGTGTACAGGTCATCAAACCGGATGCGCAGCACACTGGCGTACTTGAATTTGGAACCGAGCTGATCGGTGCCGAGGACCGATCGCTGGTGGCGCTGTTGGGTGCGTCCCCCGGAGCCTCGACCGCCGCGTTCATCGCCATGGGCGTGTTGCAGAAGTGCTTCCCGAATGAGCTGAGCGAGTCCGCGTGGCTGCCCAAGCTCAGGCAGATCATTCCAACTTATGGCATCGACCTGAAGGCGGATGCCGATGCCTGCCGGCGCATTCGGGACGAGACCGCGGTGGCGCTCAAACTGGACAACGTCTGACGCCAGCTCGGCGCCGACTAGTGGACGAAATCTGACGGTTGAATCCGATGTGACTTTTCGGCTCGCGTGCGCAAATGCCAGTCTGCGGGATGCGCGCGGGCATCGCAATTGAATTGGGTTCGACAGACCGTCAGCGTCTGGCGGCGATCGTGGCGGATCGGAACACACCACAGAAGCATGTCTGGCGAGCCCAGATCGTCCTGCTGACGGCGGAGGGGTGCGGCACGGAGGAGATCATGCGCCAGAGCGGAACTGCCAAGACCACTGTC
>JBKPSV010000045.1:0-40635 GCA_046735215.1 Pseudomonadota bacterium
GGCGCTCATGGCATCCGCCACGTCCGTCATCGCGCTGGTGCGGTCGCCGATCTGCCGCAATGCCGACCTGGTAGCCTCCTCGATCGTCGTCGCCATTGCGACGAGCGCCGCTCGCTTGCCGGCATCGGCTCTTTCGCGCTCCTCGTCCTGGGCAGCAGCCAGGCGGCCTTCACTGATCATGTGCTCCCGGAACACTGCCACGGTGCGTGCCATGTCGCCGAGCTCATCCCGCTGATCCTGCGCGACGGCTTCGGCTCCCGTGTTTCCCGACGCCAACTCAACGCTGATAAACTCCGGCCAGATAGGTGTAGTCACCCGCCCGCTCGACGTAGTTCTGTTTCGGCAGCACCTTGCCGGTGATCGGATCCTTGAATGCAAACGAAATCCAGCCGGTACCTGGACCCTGGACGATTTGCTGCACCGCTTTGCCGTACTCGTAGCCGTTCACATCGACGGACTCAAAATACTGTTTACCGACCAATTTGGGGTTCTGCCCGTGCACGACGCGGGTGCCGTCCTTGGCGATCACGATAAGATACAGGTCGCGGTCGACGAACTTGCCGCTGTGATCCATGAACTCGCCCTTGGCCTGGTCCATGCCAACCTCGGAGACCCGGACGATCGCCTGCTTCACCAGAGCCACGGCCTCATCCTTGCTGGCATACTCGGCGGCGGAACCCGGTTGTGTGGTCGCAGCAACGAAGCAGAGCCACCCGACCACTGCGATGAGATGGCGAAACCGCATCGACAACCTCCCAGCCTGTGCAGGCCCCCATTTCCCCACAGTCGCGTTAAGTCCCGGTTGACATTCTTGGGCAGATCAACAGCCATGCGGATTGTGTCTATGGCGGTGTCAGTGAGGGCGGTGGCTGACGTCCCGCACTATCGGCGCCGCCTTCAATCAGTCATCACTCTCGGCTAGGGTGAAGTGTGGACGCGAGTTCCGTTGTTGCCCCGCCCCCGAGTGGGCGAAACCCAGGGCGTTCCCTGCACCGATTCGCCAATCCGGGGCGCTTCTTGCGCCTCTCGGGCGCAGTGCTGCCGTGGCTTGCGATCGCCGGGGCGCTACTGACGGCGCTAGGGCTGATCTGGGGCCTGTTCTTCGCTCCCGCCGACTGGCAGCAGGGTGACGCGGTGCGCATCATGTATGTGCATGTTCCCGCTGCGTGGCTGGCATCGGCCGGTTACCTCGGTCTCGCGGTCTGCTCGGTCCTGTCGCTGGTCTGGCGCCATCCGCTGGCCGACCTTGCGGCCGTTGAGATCGGCCCGGTAGGAGCCGCCTTCACCGCCCTTTGCCTGCTCACCGGCTCCATCTGGGGCAAGCCGATGTGGGGTGCCTGGTGGGTCTGGGACGCGCGGCTCACGTCGGTGCTGGTGCTGTTCTTCCTGTATCTCGGTCACATCGCCCTGGTGCGCGCGTTCGACAACCCGGAGCGCGGCTATCGCTCCGGCGCCATACTGGCGCTGATCGGCGTGGTGAACCTGCCGATCATCAAGTTCAGCGTGGACTGGTGGAACACACTGCACCAGCCCGACACCATCACGCTGACCGGCGCACCGACGATGTATGTCGGCATGCTGTTGCCGCTGCTGTTCTCGGCTCTCGGCTACAGCCTGGTGTTCGCGGCCATCGTCGTGGCGCGCACGCGGGCTGCGGTGATGGAGCGGCGAATCCGCGCACTGCTGTTGACCCGGGCCGAAGAGGCCTCGGCATGACGCATCTTCCCTACATCGTTGCCGCTTATGCGCTCGGCGTACTGATCCCCGCCAGCTTCGGTGTGGCCGCGTTTGTGAGGATGCGAGCGGCCGGGAGAAGACTCGCGGCCATCGATCCTCGGGTCAGGCGCGTGCCGACAGACGCACGTCAACAATGACCCGCAAGCGGCGCCGGCTCTGGATACTTCTCGCCTGTGGGCTGGGCCTTGGTTCGGCCGCCACCCTGGCACTGTTCGCCTTCAGCGATAGCCTCGTGTTCTTCCTCGCACCCTCTGACCTGGCGACGAAGGCTCCGGCGCTCGGCCGAACTTTCCGTCTCGGCGGTCTGGTCGAGCAGGGCAGTGTGGAGCGCACAAGCGCAAACGGCCGCCCGACCGCGAAGTTTCGCGTCAGTGATGGCGCGGCAAGTGTCGAGGTCACCTATGTCGGCATCCTGCCGGACCTGTTTCGCGAGGGGCAGGGCGTGGTGTCACTTGGCGCCATGCAGGCCGACGGCACATTTCGCGCCTCCGAGGTCCTGGCCAAACATGACGAGACCTATATGCCAAAGGACGTGGCCGACGCGCTGAAGAAGGCGGGCCACTGGAACCCGGCCGCCGGTCCGCCGCCGCCTGCTGCGACATGGAACACGATGCAACCAAAGAAGACCGGCGGATGACCCCGGAAGCGATGCCCGCCTCCGCTCTGTCGCGCCGCGCCCTGATTCTCGTGCCGCTGGGGATTGGGGCGGCATTCGCCACCAGCTCCTGGCTGTTGTTCGATCGCCTGCGGCGAGGTTTCGACCAGTCGCTGGGGCCGCCTAGTCCACTGATCGACAAGCCGCTGCCGAGTTTCTTGTTGCCCGGCCAGTCTTCCGGCCACGGGTTTGGCAACACTGATGTCATGGCCGTCGGCCGCCCGGTCCTTCTCAACTTCTTTGCCTCGTGGTGCATGCCCTGCGCCCAGGAGGCGCCGCTGCTGCGGGTGTTGAAACAACAAGGGGTACCGGTATGGGGCGTCGCGTATAAGGACGCCCTCGTGGCGACCAGTGAGTTCCTCCGGAATGCCGGCGAACCTTACAGCCGCGTGGCGCGTGACGAGCAGGGATCGGTTGGGAACGCATTCGGCCTCAACGGCGTGCCGGAGACCTTCATGGTCGATACTTCCGGGATTGTCCGGTGGCATTGGGCGGGAGGGCTGAGCGAGCAGGTGGTGCGCCGCTCGCTCGAGCCTCTGCTGCAGCGCTTGGTGTAAGGATCGCGGCCCGAAAAGCGTGACGCGTCGCCCACCAGACCATACCTGGCAATAACAGAAGCAAGACGACCAATGCGCAGGCGATCGCTGAGGCCGTTGGCCAGTCGCGGTTCGCAAAAAATTCCTGCCACAGCACGCGACCAATGAGCTGCGCCTGCGGGCCGCCCAGCAGTTCGGGAATGATGTACTCACCGGCCGCCGGGATAAACACCAATAGTATTCCCGCCCATACGCCCGGCAGCGACAGCGGCAGTGTGATGGTCAGAAAGACGCGCCATGGCGGTGCCCCCAGATCCGCTGCGGCGTCGAGCAAGGAAGCATTGAGCTGCGTCAATCGCGCGTAGAGCGGCAGCACCATGAAAGGCAGGTACGTATAGACTACCGCAATATACATTGCTGTATCAGTGTAGAGCAGCCGCAGTGGCGACAGGCCCAATGCTATGGCGAGCGAGTTGATCCAGCCATTGTCCTGCAGCAGGCCGATCCACGCGTTGATGCGCATCAGAAAGCCGGTCCAGAAGGGCAGCATCACCAGCAACAGCAGCAAGCTGCGCCGGCGCTCTGCACTGCGCGCGATCGCGAGCGCCATGGGATAGCCGGCGACCAGGCAGATGGCGGTGGACAGCGCCGCGACCTTCAGACTGAGCAGCAATGCGCCGCGATAAAGCTGATCGGAAAGGATCAGGGAGAAGGCGTCGAGGCTGACATGCGGACCGGGCAGCATCGGTGCGTACGGCGGCACGCTGTCGGCGGGATAAGACAGCGCGATCTTCCATACGATCAGCGCCGGCAGGATCAGGAATATCAGCAGCCAGGCCCATGGAATGGCCAGCGTCAACCGTCGGCCCATCATTGGCGCAATAGGATGCATGCGTTCGGCTGCCAGGACACCGTGACGGCGTCTCCTACCGTCATCAGTTCGGCTGCAAGACCCTGCTGCAGCGCCGTGGTCGAGCGCATCAACGTGCCGTCTTCCAGCCGCACAACATGGGTCAGCGTTTCGCCTGCGTAGGACCGCTGGACCACGACGCCAGCGATCTGGTTGGGAGCCGTCGCTTCACCGATCCTGACGCGTTCAGGGCGGACAGCCAGCCATCTCGCGTCCGATGGCACATCCATATCCGCCTGCACTGCGAGCCCGCTAGTCAGCTCAGCGCGTCCATGTCTGACGGTAACGGGCAGAAGATTCGCTGCACCCAGGAACTCGGCGACAAACCGGGTGGCTGGGTGCTCGTATACCTCGGCCGGGGTGCCGACCTGGATCAGCCGGCCTGCATGCATGACGCCAATACGGTCGGCCATCGTCAGCGCCTCTTCCTGGTCGTGAGTCACCAGGATGAAGGCCAGGCTGAGGTCATGCTGCAACCTGACCAATTCCTCGCGCGTGTCGCGTCGCAGATTGCGGTCCAATGCGGACAATGGCTCATCAAGCAACAGCAGGGCCGGCCGCGGTGCCAGACTGCGCGCCAGCGCCACGCGCTGCTGTTGGCCGCCCGAAAGCTGCGTCGGAAGGCGCGCCTGGAAGCCCTGCAGCCGCACCAGTTCAAGCAGTTCGCGGACGCGGGCGGCCCTTGCGGCGCGGGACATGCCCTGCATGCGCAGTCCGAAGGCAATGTTTGCCGCCACGCTCATGTGGGGGAACAACGCGTAAGACTGAAACATCATGTTCACCGGCCGCCGGTGCGGCGGCAGTGCGGTCAGATCGGCACCATTGAGTCCGATTTGACCGGCTTCCGGCTGCACGAAGCCGGCAATCGTGCGCAGCAGAGTGGATTTCCCGGAGCCGGATCCACCCAACAATACGAACAACTCGCCAGGCGGCACGGAAACATCGAGATCATCGATTGCCAGCAGATTGCCGTAGCGAACGCGCAGCCCGCTGATCGTCAGCAACTTGCTTACTGTCCGGCCTTGAATCGCGCCCACATCCGCGAGCGCTGACGTTCGACGGCCGGCGGCACCGCGCTGACGGTGAAGAACGATTTCATCTGCTCGGGCGTCGGAAAGATATTGGTGTCGGCCAGCAGCTCCGGTCGGATCATTGGCCGGCTTGCCGGCACCGCATTGGCATAGCGCACAGTGTTGGTGATGCCGGCCATCACCTCGGGCTGCAGCACGAAGTTGATGAACATCAGCGCTGCATCCTTGTGCTCGGCATCGGCTGGGATCGCCAGCATGTCGAACCCGAGCTGTGCACCTTCTCTGGGCGCAATGTAGCGTACCGATACGCCGCGTTTCGCTTCCTGTGCACGCGCCGATGCCTGCACGACGTCGCCGGAGTAATCAAGCGCCAGACAGATCTGGCCGCTCGCCAGCATCTCGATCGCGCCGCCCGAGGCAAAGGTTCGGATGTATCGGCGGATGCCCATCAGCGTCTGCTCCACCGCCGCCAGATCGCCGGCATCGGTGCTGTTCGGGCTCTTGCCGAGGTACTTCAACACGCTCGGAACGACGTCTATCGCGGAATCCATCATGGCGATCCCGCAGGGCGCGAGCCGTGTTGCGTTGTCCGGCTGCAGCAACAGATCCCAAGAGTCGGTTGGCGCGGCGGGCGCCTGCTGCTTCACCTTGTCGGGGTTCATGCCCATGCCGGTGGTGCCCCACAGATAAATCGCGCCATAGCGGTTGCCGGGGTCTGTCGACTCGACCTCATGCATCAGCAACGGATCGAGGTTCTGCCAATTCGGCACCTCCGACCGGTCGATCGGCGCCAGCGCGCCCACCTTGATCAGGCGGGCAAAGGTCGGCTGGGAGCTGGGAACGATGACGTCATAGCCGGAGTGGCCGGCAAGCATCTTGGCTTCCAGCGTCTCTAGGCTGTCGAACACGTCGTAGTGGATGGCAATACCGGTTTCCCTCTGAAACCGCGCAAGCGCGTCAGGATCGATATAGTCGGTCCAATTTAAGATGTTCAGCACCCGCTGCTGTGCACTGGCCGGCCCGACCACCAATACGAGAAGCAGGGCGAATGGAGCGATCCATACAAGGCGACGCGCCTTCGAGTTTGCTTTGCTCCGTTCGCAATGACAGGGTCGCAACACCATCCTCCGGCGATTCCTCGCCGAACGCTATCACGGTGCGAGGCGAAAGCGAGGCTCAGGCGCGCTTGCGCGCCGCCGGCCGCTTTGCTCTTTTTGGCGCAGCTGAGGCTGACTTCCGCCGGGACGGTTTGGCCGAACCGGCATTCTTCTGCTTGCCCCCCTGACCAAGGCTTCGCTTCAGCGCCGCCATCAGATCAATGACGTTGTCGCCGCGCGGCTCCTCGGGTTCGGGCTCGATCCCTTCGCCCTTGAGCTTGGCCTGGATCACCTGCCGAAGCCGCTCTTCGTAGCGATCCACCGTATCGTCCGGCTCGAACTTGCCCTCCTGTCGCTCGATCAACTGCCGGGCGAGCTTCACCATCTCTGGATCCGGCTTTGCGCCGGGAATGCGCTCGAACAGCGTGTCATAGGCGTAGAGGTCACGCGGCTCGTGCAACGTGTGCAGCACCATCCCAGTCTCAAGGGGCAGAATTGTCACCGGCCGTTCCCGCCGAGAGATCACCAATCGCGACAGCGCTGCCGTACCGGAAGAGGCAATGGCATCGCGCAGCACCACGTAGACGTCCTGTCCGGCCTCGCCGTCCGGCACCATGTAGTAGCTGGTATCAAAGTAGATCGGATGGATCGTATCGCGCGAGATGAACTTGCTGACCGTCAACGTCGACGACGTGTCGATCCGAGCACTGGCGAAGTCCTTTTCGTCAAGCAGGACGTAGCGGTCCTTCTCGAACTCATAGCCCTTTGCCAGGTCCGATCGCGGAATTTCCTTCTCTGTTTCGGCATCGACCGTGACGTTGCGCACCCGGTGGCCGGTCTTTGGATTGATGAAGTGGAAATGCAGATCGCCGCTCGCGCGGAGAACGCTGTACAGAGCGATCGGACAGCTCACCAAAGCGAGCCGCAGATGCCCCCGCCAGATGGGTCGCTGTGCCATGGCCTCCTCCGTTTGCCCGATATTTAGAACGGGCAGCGATTTGTGCCAGTCCGATCCAAATCACACGTTCTTTTGTGCGCGAACCGATCGGAACCAGCCAATGGACCGCCCGTTTTTCTGGCATAGCGAAGGGAGACATTTGATCATGTCTAGAACTCGTTCAATCGCCAGTATGGTTGCCGCCTCGGCTCTTTTCGCCCTGCCGGTGCTGGCACAGTCGACGACGCCCGGCTCGACGCCGCCCGCGCCGCCGCCAGGTGGGACGTCAACCCACACCACGACGACCACAACGACATCGCGCCCAAGCGATACGGCGCATATGTCAGCATCGAGCAACTCTAAGTACTTTACGGCAGATCATCAGGTGCGCGTGAGCAAGGTGGTTGGGGCCAGCGTCTACAATGACCAGAATCAGTCGATCGGCAGCATCGACGACGTGTTGATGCGCGACGATACTCACAAGAACGACATGGTTGTGTTGTCCGTCGGCGGCTTCCTCGGCATGGGCAGCAAGCTGGTCTCCGTACCGTTCGAGCAGCTGAAGATCGAAAATGACAAAGTCGTCATGCCTGGCGCCACGAAGGCATCGCTGGAGGGCATGCCAGACTACCATTACACGAACGCGTGATCTGAACCGGAAATCGCCACGACCGGCGACGATAACGCGGATGGGCGGCCCTGGGCCGCCCATCTTTTGTACGGCGCACGGGGCTGCCATAATTGCTCCGCGACCGCCGGCGGGAGAGCGTGATGAACGATCTGGCTGGGGCAGCGCACGCTGTCGAGGACACGACGCTGCCGCGGCGCTACGCGGCGATCCGCGATTGGACCGAGCAACTCGTCCAGTCGCTCAGCCCCGAGGACCAGTGCGTACAATCGATGCCGGATGCCAGTCCGGCGAAGTGGCATCGGGCGCACACCACGTGGTTCTTCGAGCAGTTCGTGCTCGGCCCGCACGCCCGCGGTTACGAGCTATTCGATCGGGATTTTGCCTACCTCTTCAATTCCTATTACGAGGCTGTTGGCCCGCGGCATCCTCGGCCTAACCGCGGCCTGCTGACGCGGCCAACCGCCCAGCGGGTGACCGAATTTCGTCGCCACGTCGATGCCGCGATGCTGCAGCTGCTGGCGCGAATGCCAAAAGATGCGGCGTCCCTGGTCGAGCTCGGGCTCCAGCATGAACAGCAGCATCAAGAGCTGCTGCTGACTGACGTGCTGCACGCGTTCGCACAGAACCCGCTTGCGCCGCCAGTACTGCCTGACTGGCGGGAACCCGCAGGCTCGGATGGCCCTACGCGCTTTGTCGAGTGCGGCGGCGGCATGGTGCAGATTGGCCATCCAGGCCGGAATTTCTGCTTCGACAACGAAACTCCCATGCACGCCGTATATCTGCAGCCGTATGCAATTGCGTCGCGCCTGGTGCGCAACGGCGACTGGTTGGACTTCATTGCCGATGGTGGCTATCGCACCGTGTCGCTTTGGATGTCAGAGGGTTGGGCCTGGGCGCAGACCAACGGCTTAATCGCACCGCTTCACTGGCGCGAGCACGACGGCGCCTGGTGGCAGATGACGTTACGCGGGCTCGCCCCTTTGGATCGCGATGCGCCGGTGCGCCACATCAGCTGGTATGAGGCGGATGCATTCGCCCGCTGGTCCCGTGCGCGTTTGCCGACCGAGGCGGAGTGGGAAGCTGCAAGCAGCCATCACGATCTACGGGAGCAGGCATCACATGTCTGGCAATGGACAAGCAGCGCCTACAGCCCGTACCCGGGCTACCGCCCGGCCGCCGGAGCGGTCGGTGAATACAACGGCAAGTTTATGATCAACCAGATGGTGCTGAGGGGTGGTTCCCTGGCGACGCCGGAACATCACGCCCGGCCCAGCTACCGGAATTTCTTCCATCCCGACAAGCGCTGGCAATTCACGGGCGTTCGTCTCGCGCACGATATCTGACAAGGAAATCCGAAAGATGCCTGATGACTCCGCCTTAAGGCCGGCGGTGGGTAGTGTTGCCGATGCGGCATTGACCGGCCTTCTCCAGGAACGGAAAACACTGCCGGCAAAGTTGTTCTATGACGAAGCAGGCTGCCGTCTGTTCGGCCGCATCACCGAACTGCCGGAATACTATCTTACGCGCACCGAACGCGAATTGCTGGCCGAGGTCGCGCCGCACGTCGCCGCAGCCGTACGCGGGCCGGCGGTGCTGGTGGAATACGGCGCCAGCGACGAAGCGAAGGCCGAAATGCTGCTCCGCACCAACTTCTTTCGGGCGTATGTCCCGATCGATGTTGCTGCGCCGCAGCTCGAGCAGATGCGCGTGCGACTGCGCCAAGTCCGGCCTGATCTGCTGGTCTGCGTGGTTCCCGCTGATTTCATGGATGTCGCCGCGTTGCCGACCGAAGTTCCCCAGCTGCCGCGTCTAGGGTTCTTCCCTGGCTCTACAATCGGCAATCTAGATCCGCCCGAGGCGCGGCGCTTTCTACAACGTGCTCGGCAGGCGCTTGGGCGCGAAGCATGGTTTCTGGTGGGGGTAGACTTGCGCAAGGATCCCGCCATCCTGGTGCCCGCGTACGACGATGCGCAAGGCGTCACAGCGGCGTTCAATCGCAATTTGCTGGTGCGGCTCAATCGGGAGGCTGCGGCGAGTTTCGATATAAGCGCCTTCGCCCACAAAGTGATCTGGAATGACGCGGCGAGTCGCATTGAAATGCATTTGGTGAGCCTAGCAGATCAGCAAGTGAGGGTGGCCGGACACGTTATCCGCTTCGGTCGCGGCGAGACCATTCATACCGAGAACAGCTACAAATATGACGCAGAGCGCTTCGCTGCGCTCGCTGAAGATGCCGGCTGGCATTGTGCCGATCTATGGACCGATCCGGCGGGGTTGTTCTCGCTGCATCTGTTGGAACCGCGACAGGGGCCTTAGAGGCCCCTGCACCCGCACCATTGCGACGCTGTTACGCGGCTTGAGCGGTCTGCTCACCGGTCAGGAATGCACGAAGTTGTAGTCGTGCCCGGTGCACGCGGCTCTTTAGCGTGCCGATCGCACACCCGGTCACCTCGGCCGCATCCTCGTACGACTGCTCCTGCAGCACGATCATCGAGAGTGCCTCACGCTGATCGTGCGGCAGCCGATCGAGCGCCCAGCCCAGCTCGCGCAACGCCGTCCGGTCTTCGTGAGCGGCGGGCACCGGCAATTCGGGGACTGTATCGACGTCAGTGTATTCACGACGACTCCGGACGCCACTGATGAAATGATTGACCATGATGCGGTGCACCCAGGCAGAGAAGTTAGTACCCGGCGTGAAGCAGTCCTTGGCAACCAGAGCCTTCGTTGCCACGTCCTGCGTAAGATCCTCGGCCGCCGCGCGGTTGCGAGTCAATGCAAGCGCCCAAACACGCATCTTGGGCAGAAACTCGATCAATTGCTCCTGAAAATCTTGCGGCATGATTGCTCTCCTGGTGCTGAAAGTGTCGTCGCACTGGGACCTGTGGCGGAAAGGACCGAGTTACAAGACAAATGACACGAGCTTGAAGCGCATTAGAACTTCGGTGCACCTCCCAAATGTTCCAGCAGCTCGGCGGCGCGTTCGTCGCCCCCAGTGTGGGATTGGGCAAAATCTGGCGGATGAGCGGCATTTCTGTGTTCAGAGGGCCTGATCGGCCATCGCCGCACAGAAGTGTGAATACGCTGCACGCGCGATTGTGCTTCCCGGCACGATGCGAGAGGCGCGTTCGCGTCCACTGTCTTGTGAGAATGGGCCCGCACATACTTCACCTTCGCTATATCGTGATCCAGCCTGCCCGCTGACTTCCAGCGCCATGGCCCACCCGCTACTCTCGCTGGGGAGGGCACGGCATGAGCATTACCCGGGGCGTGCAGCGGATTGAGATAACGGAACACGAAACACCGGTGTTCGCTGGAGCGGAGTTCGGCGCGATAGGCGCATACGAGCGTCTGCATGGGATAGTGCACGGCGTGCTCGACCCGGAGCACCCGCTGAACGCCGACATCACTGATCTCGATAAGGTGCCGCGCAATGGCAACGGCCTTGTCGAGTATCAAAGCGAGTTCCGCATCCTGAAGCCGATGGAACAGCGACGCGGCAACGGCTTCCTGATGCGGCATGGTTTCACCGTGGTGTGGAGCGCTTCGCAGGGCGACGTACCACCCGGGAACGACCGCCTTACCGCACGCTTCCCTATCGTGCCTGACGCTACCGGCATTGTGCGCGAGGAATTCATCGCTGAAGCCACCGGCCTGCTCGGCGACAACAACATTGAAGAGCTCGCAGACGATCGTTTCATTGCCACCTTGGTGTATCCCGTTGCGGATGCCACCAGCGCGACCCTTACTGTCCGCGAGCGCGAAGCCGATCCGCGCACCAAGCCGGCCGGTCTCGCCTGGCGGCTGACCGACGATCATCACGTCGAGATTACCCGACCGACCGCCCAGGGATTCGATCGAGGTGCGATATACGAATTTATATACCGTGCGCGTGACCCGATGGTGATGGGTGTCGGGTTCGCCGCCATTCGCGACCTGGTTGCGTTTCTGCGCCACGAGGCGGAGGGCAATCCACTCGCGCACGCGATTCGTCACACGCTTGGATTCGGCATCTCCCAGAGCGGTCGTGTGCTGCGCGACCTGACCTGGCTCGGCTTTAATCAGGACCTTGCGGGGCGGCGGGTATTCGACGGCATTCTGCCTGTGGTCGCCGGATCGCGGCGCACCTGTATCAACTGGCCCTTCGCTCAGGCGGGGCGCTATTCGCGCCAGCACGAGGACCACAGCTACGGCGACGACCAGTTCCCGTTCAGCTATCCGACTTTGACCGACCCGATCAGCGGCCGCACAGGCGGCATCCTGGACCGCGCGCGTGCGCAGGGCGTCTGTCCGAAGGTGCTGCACCTCGATACCGAAAGCGATGTCTGGCAGGCGCGCGCATCCTTGGTGGCCACCGACACCAACGGCGACGATACCATCATGCCTGAAGAGGTGCGCATCTTTACGGTGACCGGGGTGCCACATGCACCATTCAGGCCTCTGACCAAGCCCGCCACGCAGTTGCCGGGCAATCCACTCGGCTATGGCGCGTTCATGCGCGCGCTGCTGGTGGCGCTCACCGAGTGGGTGGAAGGTGGGACGCCGCCACCCGACAGTCATTTCCCGTCGCGCGCGGCGGGGACGTTGGTACCGCTGCACGAGGCGCGGGAGCGATTCCCGAGGCTGCCGTGGGTGGCCTTCCCATCCGTGCTGAACGAACTACGGCTGCGCGATCATTCGGTCGAGCCGCCAGTGGAGCGCACACGTTATCCGGTGTTCGTGCAGCCAACGGATGCGGACGGCAACGCTTTGGGCGGCATACGCCATCCCCTGCTCGATGCACCACTGGCAACGCATGCCGGCTGGTCGCTGCGAGCGGCGGGATTTGCCGAAGGCGAACTGTTCACCGTTCAGGGCTCTATAATCCCATTCGCCGCGACCGAGGCCGAGCGGCAGCGCAATGCGGACCCGCGGCCGTCGCTCGAGGCGCGTTATCCGTCACGCGAGGCTTGGGCGACGCAGTTGGCAGCGGCGACTGAGCGGCTGGTGGCCGCGCGCCTGCTGCTGCGGGAGGATGCCGACCGGCTGATCGGCGCGGCGCATGAATCGTGGGACGTGTATCGGGTGCTGTAGACATGGAAACAGTTGGGCTCGGGCTTTACTTCGAAGATCTTCCCGTCGGGCGGCGCTTCCGCACCGTCGGCCGCACGGTGACCGAGGCCGACATCACCAACTTCGTCAATTGCACCGGCATGGTCGAGGTACTGTTCACCAACGTTGAATTCCTCCGCGAGGAGTCGGACATCAAGCAGCGCCTAGCGCCAGCAGCGCTGAGCTACTGCTTCGCCGAGGGCCTGCTGGTGCAGGCGACCATGCAGCACACCGGCTTCGCCTTCCTGCACATGGAACTCAACGTCGAGAGGCCGGTATTCGCCGGTGACACGATCCACGTGGAATGTGAGGTGATCGAGGCTCGCCTGTCGCGCAATCGCCCCGGCCGCGGGCTGGTGCGCACGCGCAACCAGGTGATGAAGCAGGACGGCTCGGTCGCCCTGACCTACACGCCCCTGCGCATGATCAAGTGCAGAGAGGCGGAAACGGGCTCCATCCGTGCTATTCTCCCGCGGCGCCAGGGTGGTGCGGAGGAAAAGTCCGAATGAGCGTACGTGCCGGCCGTGAATTCCTGGCCATCCCGGGACCGACGACGGTACCCGACGAAGTGTTGCGGGCGATGCACCGCCCGGCCGTGGAGATCTATTCCGGCCCGCTGCTGGCGCTGACCGAAGGCTTGATGCGGGACGTGGCGCGCGTGTTCAACACCAAGGGCCGCGCCTACATCTACGCCGCCAACGGCCATGGCGCCTGGGAGGCCGCCCTGACCAATGTCCTCTCCCGAGGGGACAGGATCCTGGTGCTGGAAAGCGGGCGATTCGCCATCAACTGGGGCGAGCACGCCCGCCGCATGGGCGCCGAGGTCGAGGTATTGAAAGGCGACATGCGCCACGCCGTTCGCCCGGACGAGGTCGAGGCGCGGCTGAAGGCCGATCGCAAGTCGCCGTCTGGCAGGACCTTCAAGGCCGTGCTGGTGGCGCAGATTGACACTGCCTCGGGTGTGGTGAACGACATCCCCGCGATTGGCCAGGCGATCCGTGCTGCCGGGCACGATGCGCTGCTGATGGTGGACGCGGTGGCGTCCCTGGGCTGCATGCCGTTCGACATGGACGACTGGGGCGTCGATGTCGCATTGTCGGGCTCGCAGAAGGGGTTGATGGCGCCGCCCGGCCTGGGCTTCGTCGCCGCCAATGCACGCGCCCGCGAGGCGCACAAGCAGGCCGACATGCGCACCCCGTATTGGGACTGGACCGAGCGCGACGGCGAGCAGCACTATCAGAAATACGCCGGCACCCCGCCCGAACATCTTCTCTACGCCTTGCGTCAGGCGCTCGACCTGATGTTCGAGGAGGGACTGCCAAACGTGTTCCATCGCCACCGCCTGCTGGCCGAGGCGGTGCGACGCGCGGTGACAGTTTGGGCGGAAGGGCAGGTGATCGGCTTCAACGTCATCGAGCCTGGCGAGCGCTGCGACACCGTCACGCCTGTGCTCACCAATGGGCACGACCCCGAGGCACTGCGTTCCTACTGCGAAGAGCAGTGCGGGGTCGTGCTGGGCCACGGCATCGGCGAGCTCTCGGGCAAGGCGTTTCGCGTCGCCCATATGGGCCATGTCAACGCGCCGATGATCCTCGGCACACTCAGCGTGATCGAGATGTCGTTGGCGGCGCTGCGCATCCCGCATGGCCGCGGCGGCACGCAGGCGGCGATCGATTGGCTCGGCGAGCAAGTGCCAGCTTAAGCCGGCTCACACGTCCAGCCGATACGTCCCCCCATCGCGCACCAGCCGCCCGGCCGTAGCACCGGCAAAGTGCGTGCCGATCACCAGCACCGGGGATCCAGCGAGCCGCTCGAACATCACCTCGCGCGTCCGCTGTCCTTGCAGCGGATCAGAGTCCGCGGTCGAAGCCCATTCGGGATGCGCAATCTGACACGGGTGATGCATGAAGTCGCCGGTTATCAGCGCCTCTTCTCCGCGCGAGCGAATGCGCACGCTGATATGGCCGGGCGTGTGGCCGATCGTCGGCACTAAGTCGATCTCATCGCAGATGCGCGCGTCGGTCTCCACCAGATCAACGAGTCCCGCGTCGAATACCGGCTGGACCGAGTCGCCGAACACCGCGACCATGTCCTCGCGCCCTTGCGGCTTCGACCAGTGTTCGTATTCAACGCGCCCCATCAGATAGCGCGCACGCGGAAATGTCGGCACCCATCGGCCGTCGACCAGCATGGTGTTCCAGCCCACGTGGTCCACGTGCAGATGAGTGCACAGCACGGTGTCGATTGATTCGCGCGGATAGCCCGCGGCAGCCAGGTCCTGCAGGAACGGCCCGCGCAGATCGTTCCAGGTCGGGATCCGCCGGTTCTGCTTGTCGTTGCCCAAGCAGGTGTCGACCACGATACGCCGCGTCGGTGTCTCGACGACCAGGCTGTGGATGCTCATGTGCAGCCTGCCGTCCTCGTCCGCAAAATGCGGGCGCAGCCAGGCAATCGGCTGGATTTCCTCCCGTGTCGCCTGCGGCAGGATGAAACGGCTGCCGCCAGTGACCTCCAGCTCGACGATCTTCGTCACTGTGACATCGCCGATCCGCCACTGCATCGCCTGCTCCTCGTGCCGCAAACACCAGTGTATCACGGTCGCGGCGCCTGCGGAGGGACGTGCCGTGCCCGCACTATGACCAAGCGCTGCGCCTTAGCCAGTCACCGATCAACGCCAGAGCATCGCGTGCCTTTGCCACACTCCCGCAGGCTCGCAAAAAGCCATGCACCATTCCTTCGATCACTTCGGTTTGGACGGCAACGCCAGCTGCAGCCAGCTTTACTGCCATCGCGTCGCCTTCCGAACGCAGGACATCCATCTCTGGCAACACAAGCAGCACAGGCGGCAGGCCTGTCAGGTTGGCTCGCAACGGTGCCGCCAGCGGATGCAGGCGATCGATCTCATGCGGAACGTAGTGGTCCCACACAAACTTCATCTGCTCCAGAGTGAGGCCATAGCCGCCGGCGCCAAAGGACTGGTAGCTGGGCGTATCCAGCCGAGAATCGCACACGGGATAGCTCGCGAGAAGGCCCTTGATCGGCGGACCGTTGGTTTCGCGTAAGAGCAAAGCGACGGTGAAAGCAAGATTGCCACCAACCGAGTCGCCGCCCAGCAGAATGCGGCTTCCATCCGCGTTCCACTCGGGCCCACGCTCGGCGACGTGACGAACCACCGCCGCGCATTCCTGCAGTGCCCGGGGAAACTTTGCTTCAGGTGAAAGTGAGTAGTCCACGCTGACCACAGCAATGTCGCCAGCGGCGGCGTATTCGCGGGACAACCGGTCGTGCGTGTCGATCGAGGATTGGACGAACCCACCGCCGTGGAAGTGGACCATTACGGGCAAGGTCTCATCCACCCGTGGCCGATAGAGACGGCAGAGAATGCGCCTACCACCACCAACAACCCAGCGATCGCTGGTCTCAGCCATCACGGGGCCCCCAGACGTCGCCTTCAAGGCTATCGCTTCGAGGGTTTGACGGTGCGGCCCGTAAGGCAACTCCATTCTGATCGCTGGATGGTTTGCAAGCTCCTGGCCGACATTCCTGAAGAACGCGGCGAGTTCAGCATCAACTCGTGGGGTATTGTTCATGCCTCCCTCCATCGTTTGCCGGGCAAGCATGTATAGACTGATGCGACGGCCGCAAGCGCAAGCGACGGCACGAAAATCGGCTGCGAACCTTGTGCCGCATGCTCCAGCGCATCAGGATTGCCGCAGACATGAGAGGACCGAGCCATGGCCGCACATATCGACTACTACGCCTCGCTGAACTCGCCATGGACGCATTTGGGTGCCGCGCGCATCGAGGCCTTGGCGGCGAAGCATGGCGCGACCTTGCGCATCTGGCCGGTGGACTTCGGCACCGTCTTCGCCGGGTCCGGTGGCCTGCCGCTGCCGAAGCGGGCGCCGCAACGCCAGGCCTATCGATTGATGGAGCTGCGTCGCTGGCGCGACTTTCTTGGGATTCCGATCAATGTCGAGCCGAAGTTCTTCCCGAGCAGCGAAGCGCTCTCCGCGTCATGCGTCATTGCGCTGCGTGAGACTCAGGGAGACGCACCGGCAATCCGGCTGGCGCATCGCGTATTGAAGGCGGTGTGGCAGGACGAGCTGAACCCCGGCGACCCAGCCACACTGGCAAAACTGATCGCCGAGGTGGGATTGGGTGCCGATGCGGTGATGCAGCTCGGCGCGGAACCGCGTTGGACCGAACGCCGTAACGCCGACACGCAGGCTGCCCTGGCGCGCGGCGTATTCGGCGCCCCGAGCTACGTCATCGGCGACGAGATCTTCTGGGGTCAGGACCGCCTAGAGTTTGTCGATCGGAAGCTCGCGCGAGGTTAGCACTCAGCGAAGCAAAGCTGACATAGCGCACGACACGTTATGCCGCGCGCCGTCGGACAAGCCGCTCGATGATCGATTTGAACTCGCCTGTCCTGGTTTGGTCCAGCGGGAAACTCAGGTGCATGTCGTCACCTTCACCTGCAACCACCATGAATGGCAGCGTGAGATCCGCATTATCGAAGTACAGCGTTCCTCGTGTGCCCTGTGGCCAAGCCCAATCCGCCCTCACCCATGCGCCACCTTCAGAGATGTCGATGACCTCTGCGACGCGCGACTCCTGACCCGGAACACTGACACGACAGGCAAGGTCCACTTTGTGACGGGGGGATTCGCGTCGATCGACCTCTGTTGTCGAAGTCCGCACGGCCCGGATCACTGAGTGGCGCAATTCACCCATTGCACTATTGAGCCCTGCTGCATTCTCGCGCACCTCAGCGGCATGCCTGCCGGTTCGTTCAGCCTCGCTGGACACCTCTGCGTTGCGCCCCGCCATCTCGTTGGCGGCTGATGCCGTTTCCGTAACATTGCGAGAAATCTCCGCTGTCGCCGCTCCCTGCTCCTCCACAGCTGCCGCAATGGAGCCGGCGATAGCGTTAACCTCACCGATGGTTTGTTCTATCCGATCCACGGCGGCGACCGACGCCTCTGTAGCGCCCCGAATCTTATCTATGTGTTGGGCAATTTCGTGAGTGGAGTTCGCGGTCTGCGTCGCAAGAGCCTTAACCTCAGAGGCGACTACCGCAAAGCCCTTGCCGGCGTCACCTGCACGGGCCGCCTCGATTGTAGCATTCAGCGCCAATAGATTGGTCTTGGCAGCGATCGCGCCAATCATGTCGGCAACGGCGCCGATGCGCACCACTTGTTCGTTCAGGTCCAGGATGGTCGCACGGGTCTCTGCACCCGCTGCTACTGCACGACCGACGATGGCGCTGGACTCGCTGGCCTGAGAGCTGATCTCTCGTATGGACGCGCTCAGCTGCTCCGCTGCACTGGCAACGCTTTGCGCATTGGCCAGTGCATGAGCTGAAGCACTTGCGGCACTCTGCGCCGATTGCCCGGTACGTACAGCTGAAGCGCTCATCTCCTGGGCGGTCGCAGTCATTGCTGCTGTGCGCGCACCGACAGCGTGCAATGCCGCGGTTGTATCTCGCTCGATCCTGTCCGCCATCTCCACTAAAGCGGCATGTTTTCCCTGCTCGGAGCGGATGCGCTCCTGAGCCTCTGCGGCAGCGAGATCCCGCTCCTTCACCATGTGTTCCTTGAACACTTCCACAGTGCCGGCCATGTCACCGATCTCGTCTTTCCGACCGATCCCGGCAATGCTCGCCCCCAGATCGCCCTGGGCCAGGAGCATCATGCTATGTTGCAGCCGAGACAGCGGCCGCGTGATCCCTCGTGACACAATCCATGCGACGCCGATGCATACGAGGAGCAGCACGCCTACCAGGATGCTGAACCTGACAATGCTGGCCACCGTCGCACTCCGGACGTCATCGATGTAAAGGCCTGTGCCGACAAACATGTTCCAACCAGGCACCGGAAGGACATAGGCAAGCTTTGGCTGAGCAGTTTCCGATCCGGGCTTCGGATAGCGATAGATACTCGTGCCGCCTCCTTGCCGCGCGGCTGCGATCAAATCCTTTAGGAAAAACTTGCCGTCAGCGTCCTTGATATCGATGCGATTGGTACCTTCAACCTTGGGCGTTGGCCCAAGCACGAGGGTGTTGGCATCCATGTCATAGACGAAATAGTAGCCTGCACCGCCCTCGTAGCGGATGGGGCGAATGATATCGCGATACCGTTGTATGGCCTGGTCACGCGTGAGCACACCAGCCTGCACCCCTCGTTCAAGATCAGCAGCGATCGAAACCGCTTGCTCGGTGATTGCACGAAGCTTGTCGACCCGTGCGTCCAGCATCTGATTGTAGCGTTCATAGACGGAAAGCCCGCCAAGCAGTGCAAGACACAGCAGTGAGCTGGCAACGATCAATTGCAGGCGAACGACCAGATGCGGGTGGCGAATGCTCTTCCACAACCCAGACACGTGCAACGCTCCCAGATCAGAATGGGGGTTCAAACCTTGATACGACGTGGCTAAGAACGGGTTAAGGCGAGTTAACATGGTACAGCAGCAGGCTACCGCATGATTCGCCAGCCCCATGGCAAGCGTTATGGGCGCCTCATGCGCCCGCTCAGCCTGCCGCGGACAACCTGTTATTGCAGCTCCGCAATCCGATCAGCGCGGGCGAGAACCGCAGTGTCGGGTTTGCGCCGTCCCAGAGCTGGTTCCCGCCGTGGCCAGAATGGCGTATGGACACCCCATGACGTCCAAGACATCCCGACCTGGCGAGGCGCGCGCGCTCTGGCTGATCTCAGCCGCGCACCTGGTCAGCCATTTTCATTATCTTGTTCTGCCTCCGTTATTCTACATGCTGCGGGAGCGCATGGGCGTAGGCTTCGTCGAACTTGGCCTCGTCATCACCATCTCCAACGTCACCTCGGCACTGGTGCAGGCGCCCATAGGCTATGCGGTGGACCGCTTCGGCCCGCGCCGCATGCTGATCTTCGGCCTTTGCCTGTCGGGCGTCGCCTTCGGCTCCATCGGCGTGTTCCCGTCGTACTCCTGGCTGATCTGTGCCGCCGCGCTGTTCGGTGTCGCCAACGCCGTCTACCACCCGTCGGATTATTCGATCCTGGGTTCGGTGATCGACCCTGGACGCGTTGGCCGCGCTTTCTCCATCCACACCTTCTCCGGCTTCTTTGGCGGTGCGATCGCACCCACCGTCATGGTGGTGCTGGCGACCACTTTCGGTTTTCGCATTGCGCTGCTTTGTGCCGGCACACTCGGCCTGATCGTCGCCGTGCCTCTGCTGCTGGCACCGGCGCTGGATCACGTGGCGACGCCCCGTTCCGCAGCGCGGCGCGAGGAAACGGGTGCCCGGGTTCTGCTCTCCCCCGCGGTGATCAGCCTGACCGGCCTGTTCGCCCTGCTCAGCCTGTCTTCCGGTGCGATCACCGCATTCTCGGTTGTGGCGTTGGTCGCGCTCTACGGCGTGCAGGTCTCTGCTGCCAACGCGGCACTCTCGGCCTATCTTGCGGCCACTGCAGTCGGCGTGCTGGCCGGTGGCTTCATTGCCGATGCGACCCGCCGCCACGCCGAGGTGGCAGCCGCCGGGTTTGGCGCCGCCGCCGCCATTATCTTCATGATCGGCACCTTCGATCTTGGCGTGGTGCTGCTGCTGCCGGCGATGGCCGCTGCCGGCTTCCTAGCAGGCATGATCATGCCGTCGCGCGACATGCTGGTGCGCGCCGCCGCGCCGCCGGGTATGGCCGGGCGCGTGTTCGGCGTCGTTACCACCGGCTTCAATATCGGCGGCACGATTGGCCCTATGCTGGGCGGCTGGTTCATGGACAATGGCCAACCGCGCTGGATCTTCTACAGCTCGGTCTGCTTCATGATAGCGACCGTGCTGATGGTGCTGGTCGGTGACTGGCGTGCACGGCGGCGCGCCATTGGTGTGGCTTTGGCGGAGTAGGCAAGGATGGCACGGACACGCGGCGAGGAAGAACAGACCCTGCTGGACCTGGCGCAGCGCGTGCTGCCCGCTGGCAGCTTCGGCAACCTGGCTGCCGACATCGTCATCCGCGACGGTCGCGGTGGCCGGGTGTGGGACGTGAGCGGCAATGAATACGTCGACTTCCTGCTCGGCTCAGGTCCCATGTTCATCGGCCACTGCCACCCGGACGTGATGGCGGCGGTGCAAGCACAGATCCCCCACGGCACCACGTTCTTCGCCAACAACGAGCACGGCATCAAACTCGCGGAAGCCATCGTGGACGCGGTCGCCTGTGCTGAGAAGGTGCGCTTCGTATCTAGCGGCACCGAGGCCGACGCCTATGCCATGCGCGTCGCGCGTGCGTTCCGTGGCCGCGACAAGATCCTCAAGTTCGAGGGCGGCTATCACGGCATGAGCGACTACAGTCTGATGAGCCTCGCGCCGAAGCGCCCCGGCAATTTCCCGCAGGCAGTGCCGGACTCGCCCGGTATCCCGCGCAGCGTGCGCGACGAGATGATCATCGCGCCGTTCAACGATCCGGCGATGGCGGCCAGCCTGATCCACGAACACCACGATGAGCTGGGCGGCGTGATCGTCGAGCCGTTCCAGCGCCTGCTGCCACCGAAGCCGGGCTTCCTGCAGGCACTGCGCGAAGCCACGGCTGAGCACGGCATACCGCTGATCTTCGATGAGGTAGTGACCGGCTTCCGCTTCGCCTACGGCGGAGCGCAGGAATACTACGGCGTGACGCCTGATCTGTGCACGCTGGGGAAGATCATCGGCGGCGGCTTCCCGCTGGCAGCGATCGCCGGCCGCGAGGACATCATGTCGCTGTTCGATCGCGGCAAAGTCGGCGACGATCGCTTCCTCACCCAGATCGGCACGCTGTCGGGCAATCCCGTCGCGGCGGTCGCCGGACTCGCCACACTGGAAATCCTGCGCCGCCCGGGAGCCTACGAAAAGGTCTTTGCCACCGGCCGCGAGCTGATGGCCGGCATCTCCGCCATGCTGGAAAGGGCCGGCCTGCCGGCGCAGGTGATCGGCGTGCCGCCGCTGTTCGACATCGTTTACGCGGCTGGCGATATCTCCGACTACCGCGGTTGGCAGCGTTCGGACGCCGAGACGAGCCGCCGCTTCAATCGTCGGTTCCGCGAGGGGGGAATCCTGAAAGGCGAGAGCAAATTCTACGTCTCGCTCGCCCACGATGAAGCCGACGTGCGCCACACATTGGAAATTGCGCAATCGGCGGTGGACGCGGAAGTGGCCGAGACCCGCGTCCCGGCGCAATAACATCGATCGGCTGGCCCCGGCAGTACCGCCATCGGCGTCCATCCCGGCGCGTCTAGTCAAAAGGTGTACGTGACTCGTTACGCCTCCATGCTTTATGCGATACCGCCCAGGGCAGAGCGGATGGCGCTGTATCGGATCTACATGATAGGTTCCGACGATCACATTAAGGAGGCGCAGAATGTTGAATGCGCCACCGATCAGGAAGCCTGTCTCCACGCTGAGCGCATCCTCGATACCTACCCTGCGGCGGAGGTGTGGGAAGGCCGCCGGTTGGTCGCACGCATCCGCGCCCCGAGTCGTCCTGCCCAATGAAGCCGTAGCTTAGCGCTGCAGCTTGTCGAGGGTGATGGGAAGATCACGTATTCGCTTGCCGGTTGCGTGATATACGGCATTTGCTATCGCGGCGGCCACTCCCACGATTCCGATCTCGCCGAGCCCCTTGATGCCAAGCGGATTGACGCGCTCATCGGACTCGTCGACGAAGATGACCTCGATGTCGTGCACGTCGGCATTCACCGGCACATGATATTCGGCGATATCGGCATTCATGATGCGGCCGAAGGTGTGGTCGATATGCGTCTCCTCGTGCAGCGCCATGCCGATGCCCCACACCACCCCGCCCATGATCTGGCTGCGCGCGGTTTTGGTATTCAGGATGCGCCCGCCCGCAACAGCACTGACCACGCGGGTGACGCGGATGATACCGAGCTGCTCATCCACCTTCACCTCGGCGAAGATCGCCGAATGCGTATTATGCGAATGTGAGCCCGTATTGTGGAAGCTGGCAGTCTTCTCCTGCTCGATGCGGTCCACGCCCCCATGGCGCATTGCGTCTGCAATCGACACCACGTGCGCACCATCGTGCCTGCTGACAAGCCTGCCATCGAGCAGGACAACGTCTGCAGGTGCCAGATCCCGCAGAGGTGAGCCTGGCATCGCCTTCGCAAGGTGCAGCAGCTCTGCGCGCATTGCCTGGGCTGTTGTGGCAATTCCGTTCAAGACCGAAGCTGCGATCCACGAGCCACCCTCGACCGGTGATTGCGGCAGCGTCGAATCACCAATGCGGATCGTAATGTTGTCCAGCGGCAGCCCCAGCATGTCCGCCGCAACCTGCGCCATGATCGTGTAGGTTCCGGTACCGATATCGGAGGTCGCGCAGGCCACCTCCGCATGTCCGTTTGCCGTCAGCACTATGCGCACGGCGATGGGCACCTGCAGCGCCTCCCACACACCGGTTGCCATACCCCACCCCACGAGCTCGGTGCCGTCGCGCATAGAGCATGGTTCCGCGCTACGCTTGCTCCACCCGAACGCCTCTGCTCCCTGCCGATAGCAGTCGCGCAGGCCCTTACTGCTGTAAGGCCGGTCGTTGTGCTGATCGCGCTCTGAATAGCATCGCAGGCGAAGCTCCAACGGGTCCAGCTTCATGGCCACCGCGAGCTCATCCATTGCACACTCCAGCGCGTAAACCGCGGTGGCGGCGCTGGGGGCGCGCATGTCGCACGACGTCGCAAGATCGAGCCGCGCGAGCTTGTGCGTATATCGCGCGTGCTCCGAGCGATACAGCAGGCCCGACCAGCCGGTCTCCTGTCGGTAGTAGTCCTCGTTCTGCGACGTTACCGTGGTCGCTTCATGGGTGATCGCCTCAAGCGCTGCGTGGGCATTCACACCCAGTTCGATCTCCTGAAGCATCGCAGGCCGGTAGCCCAATCCATACATCTGCTGCCGCGTTAGCACGAGCCGCACCGAGCGCTTCAGCAACAGCGCCGCAAGTACGGCGAGAACGACCTGATACTGCGGTCGCAGCCCCGAACCGAACGCGCCGCCAACGAACGGCGACATGACACGCACGTGGGACGGATCCAATTCGAACACGCTGGCCACATAGCGCTGGACATTTTGTACGCCCTGCGTCTTGTCGTAGATGGTCAGCCTGCCCTCGTCTTCGAACACGACGGTCGACGCGTACAATTCCATCGGGTTGTGGTGTTCGATCGGAACGTAATACTCAGCGCGATGGCGCACGTGAGCAGCGCCGAGTACCTGCTCCGGCCGGCCACGCGGCGGCGGCGGGGCGAACGGATTATCGTCCAGGCGCTCGACGGGCTCCAACGCGAAGGCATTATGGCGCTGCCGACGCACATCCGTCATGTGCTGATCGACGTGATACTCCACCCCGACGAGTGATGCCGCAAACCGGGCGATCTCCGGCTCTTCGGCAACAACGAGAGCGACCGGTTGATCGTTGAACAGGACTTGGTCGTCGTACAGCGGGCGGAACGGCGCACCTTCCGGCGCAACGGCGTCCTTGTAGGCGCTGTCGTCGCTGGCCATCGTTGGCCAGTTTTGATGCGTGAGTACCGTGAGCACGCCAGGCACGGACTTCGCCATGCTCGTGTCGATGCGCGCGATGCGGCCCTTGGCGATGGTGGATCCGACGACGCTGGCGTGAGCGAGGTGGGGCACATGGAATTCGGCGGCGTATTTCGCTGTGCCGGTGACCTTGGCATGGCCATCGATGCGAGAGGTGGCGGTGCCGATGTAAGTGGTCATGGATTTGCTCGCTGGCTGCTCACGCGATCTTCTTGCTGGACTGTACCTGCGGCGTGCCTGCCGCAGCCTGTGTCAGCGCACGCACAATGGCACGGCGCGCAAGATCGATCTTGAATCGGTTGTGATCGTAGCCTTTGGCATCCTGCAGGACGAGGTCCGCGGCACGGGCGAACGTGGACTGTGAAGCAGCCTGTCCGCGCAGTGCTGCTTCGGCCGTCGCATCACGCCACGGCTTATGCGCCACGCCACCAAGTGCTAGGCGTGCTTCTTTGATCGTATCACCCTCCAATTCCAGCCCGGCCGCGACGGACACCAACGCGAACGCATAGGACAGACGGTCGCGGATTTTCAGGTAGGTATGGTGCGTGGCGAACCCTCGTTGCGGAAGCTCGACCGCCGTGACGATCTCGCCGCGCTGCAGGGTAGTATCGCTCTGCGGTGCGCTTCCTGGCAGTCGATGGAAATCGGCAAACGCAATGACCCGTGTGCCCGCGGGTCCAGCCACATGTACGGTCGCGTCGAGCGCAGCCAGCGCCACACACAGGTCGGACGGATGCGTTGCGATGCAGGACTCGCTCGTGCCCAGAATCGCGTGCATGCGGTTGAGACCGGCGATCGCCGAGCAACCACTGCCAGGCTCGCGCTTATTGCACGGCGTCGCCGTGTCGTAGAAATACAAGCAGCGGGTGCGCTGCAGCAGGTTGCCCGCGGTCGAGGCCATATTGCGCAGTTGTGCCGAGGCACCCGCCAATACTGCACTTGCCACCATCGGATAGCGCTGCGTGATCAGCGGATGATAGGCGAGGTCCGCATTCGGCACGAGCGCGCCGATGCGCAATCCTCCGCTCGCTGCCTCTTCTACGCTCTTGAGTGGCAACCGCGAAATATCGATCAGCCGCGAGGGCCGCTCGACGTTCTGTTTCATCAAATCGATCAGGTTCGTGCCGCCGGCAATGAATTTGGCCGATGGCTCAGCGGCAATCTGTCGAACGGCGTCGGCCACATCCTGGGCACGCGAATACTGAAAGCCGATCATGACTGCCCCATCGCCTGCTGAATTGCCGCAACGATGTTGGGGTAGGCGCCGCAACGACAGATATTGCCGCTCATCAACTCGCGAATCTCTTCCGCGCTCTTCGCTCGGCCCTCGGCCAGCAGGCCGGCGGCAGAACAGATCTGTCCGGGCGTACAGTAGCCGCATTGAAACGCGTCGTGGTCAATGAACGCCTGCTGCAGCGCGTGCAGCACACCATCTGTCGCCAGGCCTTCGATCGTGGTGACACTGGCGCCATCCTGCATGACCGCAAGTGCGAGGCAGGAATTGATCCTTCTTCCGTCAACCAACACGGTGCACGCGCCGCACTGACCGTGGTCGCAGCCCTTCTTGGTTCCGGTCAGGTCGAGGTGGTCGCGCAGGGTATCGAGAAGTGTCGTCCATGGTGCGAGCCTGAGCTGTCTCGCGACGCCGTTTACGGTGATCGCGACGGGTATTTTCTCCGGCACCGTGACGATGCCTTCGGTTCGCCCCTGTGGACTGATCCGCGTCATCTTGGTCTCCGCCTGGCCAGAGGAGCAGTCTCTGCGCCTCACGACGTGCGGCGCGACCATGTTTGAAAAGCAGATAGATCCTCTTGCACGTCACATTGGAGTTGTCTGTGCACGTTCCGTTGATGGGGAAAGCGATCGACAGACCCACAATGTAAGTACATTGCATAGCCGCACGCAAATATGCCACTGCAACACTGTGACTTTTCGGCAACTTAAGATGTTCCATCGCAGCGCTCATCGCAGAAGCCGATTGCGCGTACCGCGCGTATTGGGCAAGCAAGCGTCGCTGCAACAGCGATGGAGTCGTGCCAATGATGTGGCACGTGGTCTTCGCCGAGCCTGGCGCATTGCCGAAATCCCGCGCGGCCAGATCGCGCGACTCTGCCATCCATCTGGCGTGCGAGCTACTGCATCAATCGTTTGATGTGCGTAGGGTTATCGAACCTAGCGGCGCATTCATCGAACGCCAGGAACTTGACCAGCATTACGATGATGGACGTTTTCCCGGTTTGCAGCGCCGACCGCGGGCAGAGCTTTCCGTCCCTCAGCTTGATGCGGTCAATTCTCCCAGCGCCGACGCGACAGCTGCGACGACCGACCCCCACTCGCCGCTTCGCGACTGGCGAAAGATGCGCAGCGTCGGATACCAGGGACTATTTTCCCGACCGCTCAACCATCGCCAGCAGTTGTCGTAGCGATCGAGCAGGAACACCGGCTTGCCGAGTGCACCTGCCAGGTGCACTACGGATGTATCCACACTGATCACCAGGTCGAGGTTGGCAATAATCCCGGCGGTGTCGGCGTAGTCACGCACATCCGTCATCACGTCGAGCAGCGGAAATCCCGCCCCGCAAGCTTCGTCGCTGGTCGGCCCCTTCTGCAGCGAAACGAACTGCACGCCCGGTACGGCAGCAAGGGGCGCCAGTGTGGCAAGCCGAGTGCTGCGACGCTGATCGAGCGCCGAGAACCCAGGCAGCCAGGGGCGCGCCTGCCCGGCCCAACATAAACCAACCCGCAGCGCGCGACCGTCCGGCAGCCGCTCCGCCCACTGCCGCGCCAGCGTCGGATCCGCGGTAAGATACGGAACGTCACACGGGATCGTTTCCAATGTTGTCTCGAACGCGCGGGGCAGACCGTTGAACGAGCAATGGAAGTCGTGCGCCGGCACCGGCGCATCGCCGTCCGGCACATCGCAGACACCAGGGACTGTGCGCAACAGAGGAACCAGCGGCGGAGGTACGGCGACGGCCACCCGCGCACCCCGCTTCGCAAGTAGCGGCAGGTAGCGCAGGAACTGCAGCGTGTCGCCAAAGCCCTCTTCATGCACCACCAAGACGGTCCGTCCGCTCAGGTCAGGCAGACGCGAGACCGGCGGCAGCAATGTCTCGGCAGGGAGCGTCGTGTGGTCAGGCTGCCAGTCTTCATCTTGCCATGCCTCGGCAAGGCGTCCGGCCTGCAGCAGAGCGACAGCGCGATTGCCTCTGATCCGTTGGTCATTCGGTGCACGCGCCAGCGCCTGCCCATAGGCGTCGAGCGCTGCGTCGAACCGGCCCTCCACCTTCAGCATCATCCCGAGATTGGCCCAAGGTGCGGCAGGTGCTGGGTCAGCGCCAATCGCCGTCTGGAAACGCTCCGCCGCCTCGGCGAACCGTCCGGCTTCCGCCAACGCCAAGCCCACCTGGCAATGCAACTCCGCATCGCCAGCATCCGACGGCATCGGCTCCAGCACTGCGAGAGCAGCTGCTCCGTCGGCCTGCTTGCGTAGAAGGTCGGCCAGACCAAAGCGCAAGCGACGGTCGTCTGGGGTCAATGCCAGGCAATCTCGGTATTGCGCGACTGCAAGTTCCGCCTTGCCCTGCGCTGCCGTCATCTGCGCGAAGTCGGCGCAAGGATGCGCAAAACCGCTGCTCAGCCTGGCAACATGGTTCAGCATGGGCGCCGCCTGTTGCGATTTACCGCCAAGCCCCAGCGCCAGTCCCAGCAACAGCAGCGCCTGGGTGTCATCTGGGTCCTGTCTGATCAAGTCGCGACAGATATGCTCGGCCGCGTCGGCGTGACCACCTTCCAATCCGGCCAGAGCTGTCTGCAGGCAAGACCGCCGCCGCGAGACATCCACCAGCCGCCTCCACTTTCGAGAAGGCGGCAGTATTCATCGCGGCGGCTTAACGTCGGGTGTAAAGGCCGGTCAGGCCCCCTCTCGCCGCCACGCCAGCACCATCAGGCCCAGTATCAGCGGCAGCGCCGCCCAGGATGGGAGCAGGGTCAGCGACGCGATCCCGGTCACCACATGGTCGTGCCGCCGCTCCAAACCGATCCAGGATCCGCCCGCCGCCGATCGATCGGGCTCGGTGCGCCGCAACTCGGGCACGTCGGGCGGTGCTCCCGGCTTGCCGGTGCCAATGAAATGCACGCCGCCAGCCGAAGCGCGCGCCAGTTTGCGCAGCAACGTTGCCGTGGCGCGCAGATCCGCGAATTCCAGCGGATTGGCCGCGCCCGCCGCGGCATAGGCCGTCCGAGCGCCATCGCTCGCCTGCCACACGCCGGGGGTGGCAGCCGGCAGCGACGCCCTAGCCATACCCGGCGTGACCGGCGCCAAATTCAGAATGTGCGCTTTGCCGTCGGGATCGGTCACGGTTACCTGCCCCGGGGGCGCCGGATCGGTCGAGCGTCGCTCGATCGACAGCCGTCCGTCCGCGACATGCGCGGTCAGCGCATTCTCCTCCAGTTGCGGCTCCTGCATCAGCCAGTGTGCCACCCGGCGCAGCAGTTCCGCCTGCGGCCCGCCGCCCTGATGGCCGCGCGACCACAGCCAGATCTGATCGGACAGCAATAGCGCGACCCGGCCTTTGCCGGCCCGGTCCAGCAGCAGCAACGGCTGGCCATCGCGCGTCCCAAGCAGAACCTCGCCACGGACATCCGCCGGCTGAATGCGGCGATACCACGATCCCCACTCCGCGGAAGCATTCGGATCTGCTGGCGGATTGGCGCCAGCAAGCCCCTCGGTGACGGGATGTCGTTGCCCGAGATCGGTCACCCTCGGCCGGAACTGCCCGTCCACCACGGCGCTCATCGACGCCGGGATTCCGGGCAGCACCTGGCCGATCGGCGTCGCCGCCAGGCTGCTCGCGCCTGAGAACTCTGGCCCCACGCTCAGCAACAGGGCGCCGCCGTCGCGGACCCGCTCGGCGATGTTGGCGAGGTAGGGCATCGGCAGCAGGCCACGATTCTGAAACCGATCCAGGATGATCAGGTCGAACTCGTTGATCTTATCCAGGAATAATTCGCGAACTGGGAAGGCGATCAGTGCCAGCTCAGGAAGCGGCGTAAGGTCATCCTTCTCCGGCGGACGGAGAATGGTGAAGTGCACGAGGTCCACCGCGGGATCCGCCTTCAACAGTCGGCGCCAGGTGCGTTCGCCAGTATGCGGTTCCCCGGAGATCAGCAGCACACGCAGCCGATCGCGTACGCCGTTGATCTCGACCACCGCCCGGTTATTGATGTTGGTGACTGCGCCGGGCAGCGGGCTGGTCGACAATTCAACGACCGTTGGTCCAGCGCGCGTGATCGGCACGTCGATGCGCTGCTCGACCCCGATTGGGACACTTGCGATACGCGGCGGCTCGCCATCACGACGGATGGTCAGATTGGCCGACGGAGCCGGATGCGCCACGCCAAGGTCGTCCACCGCGACGCGCAGCGTCACCGATTTGCCGACGATGCCGTAGCCTGGAGCCTCGATCACGCGCAGGCGTCGGTCGGTCTCTTCGCCGGCGGCGGGCACCAGCACATTAAGCGGCGCGCCGCCGGGGACAGCTTCGGGAATGTCGTGCACCTGGCCATCAGAGATCGCGATCGTCCCAGCAAAACGCGACCTTGGAATGTCCGCGAGCGCGCGATCGATTGCGGTGAACATCCGCGTCCCGGCATCGCCACTCTCCGGCACGGTGACGATGCGCAGCTCCAGATCGCGCAGCTTCGCTGCCTCCTGGGTCAGCGCGGCCCGCGCCGCATCGGCCAGGCGGGCGCGCTCGCCAATCTGCATCGACGCGGTCTGATCGACCACCAGCAGCCCTACGTCGGGCAGGTTTTCGCGGCTCTCCTGCACCAACCGGGGACCTGCCAGCCACAGCACGAGCACGGCGAAGGCGGCCAGTCGCCAAATGGTGCCGCGCGCGCGCCGCATCGCGGCCAATGCCACGACGACCAGCGCCAGCGCCGCCAACGCTGCTATCAGCCCGATCGGCAGCAGCGGTTCGAAGCGCAGTGCAGCAATCGCTTCTGTCGGATGCATCTACCGAGACTCCCCCTCCCCTCGCGCGAGGGGGTTGGGGGGAGGGGGGGCACAAGCCCTCACTGCCCCAACCTCTGCAGGATAGCCGGCACGTGCACCTGATCGCCCTTATAATTGCCGGTCAGCGCATACATCACGAGGTTCACTCCGAACCGATAGGCGAGCGTCCGCTGCCGCGCCCCGCCTGGGATCACGGCATACGGATTGCGTCCCGCATTATCCACCGCCCAAGCCGCGGCCCAGTCGTTGCCGCCGATGATCACCGGGCTGACGCTGTCATTTGCGCGATCCTGGTCGCGCTGCACCCAGACGGCATCGCCGGTGTAGCGTCCTGGGAAATCCTGCAGCAGGTAGAAGGCACGCGCGAGCACATGCTCGGTGGTCAAGGGTGCCAGCGGCGGCACCAGGAGCCCTTGCCCGACGCGCTGCAATGCGGATTCGGCACCCGGCGCAAATCCCGCGCCCGAGCCGGAGTCACGCGTGTCGATCAGGATGATCCCGCCACGGCTCATGTAGTCATTCAGAGCCGCCGCCTGCTCCGGCGCGAGCCCCTGTGCGCCAGCAGCGATCGGCCAATACAGCAGCGGATAGAAACTAAGGTCCGTCCGCCCAGGCTCGACCGGATCAGGTTCTACCAGCGTCGCAGCTGTCCGCCGGTTGACATACTCGGACAGCCCTTCCAGGCCTGCACGCGATACCGAATCCAACTGGGCATCGCCGGTAACGATGTAACCGAGCCGCGTTGCAAGCGCCGGATTGGTGTCGGTCTCCAGCGCATGTGTGCCCGGCGCCGCGGTAAGTGCCAGCAGCAGGATGGGCACACCAACCCGGCTCGGCCGAAGCAGCCCTCGCAGACCCAAGGCAATCAGCAGATCGAGCGCCAGCAAGACGAGCGCCGCGGCCAGCAGGGGCGGGCCAAGTGCGTGTTCAGGCACGGCGGAGGCGTAATCCTCGATGCGGGCTCCTGCCACAGCCGGCGCAGCCTGTAATTCCGGCAGGTTGCTGCCCAGATTCAGCGCACGCCGTCCGTTCTCCGGTCCGTACAACCCGGGGGGATGGCGCGACGATGCGGCTGTCGTGGCTATCTCATTGGCGGATAGCCCGGTTGCTGCCTGCGGCGGGTTCCCAAGCAGTCCATAGCCGTCCAGGGTCTCTGCCGGCGCAAGCACGGTGCTTTCAGAAGTCGGGGCGACGCCGGCCGACAGAGCCACCATGCGGCGGAGCATATCCACGAACAGCCCGGACAGCGGCAAGTTCGACCAGTCGGCGTTGGCGGTGATGTGGAACAGCACGATGCGCCCGGCGCCGCGGGCAGCCTCGGTCACCAGCGGCGTGCCGTCGGCAAGCGCCGCCCAGGTGTGGCTGGACAGCCCAGCAGACGGCTCCGCCAGAACCTGCCGGCTCACCTTGGCCTCATCTGGAACGTTCAGGCCCGCAAAGGGCGAACTCGCAGCAAACTGAGCCACGCCTGCTGGCTCCGCCCACGACAGCGCACCGCCCAACTGCCGGTCGCCGCCCAGGAGTTTGACCGGCATCAGCGGATCGGTTTCGCCGATCGGCTGCTCCGCCGTTCGCGGACCTGCGAACCGGATCAGCAGGCCGCCCTGCTCCACCCATTTCGACAGCGCATCCCGTTCCGCCCCTTCGGGTAGGGGACGATCGGCCAGGATCATCACTGAGATCTCACGCTTCAGCAGCGTCGCGAGGTCTGCTTCGCGCAGCTCCGTGTAGGGCGTCAGCGCGCGCCGCAGGTAATACAGCGAACCCGCGAACGGCGTATCAGCGGAAGCAAGGTCGCCTGCCAGCAAGCCAACCGGTCGCCGTCGCCAGCGCTCGTCCAGCAGGACAACCGAGGCTACACTTGGCGGCCCTTCCAGCACCAGTCGGGTGAGGCGATTGCGCAGTTCCGGTGGAAGCGCGATCGCGGCACTGCCTTGAGAGGCGCCGGCCGGGACGTCCATGACGGCGCGTGCCAGGGTTCGGCCGTCGCCGCTCTGCGCCAGCACGGTCGCCGTACTTGCCAGTGGCTGCGGTGCTTGCGAGACACGGGCCACCAGCCGGTCTGCCTCGCTTCGCGGTGGCAGCAACACCCGCGCCGGAGCGGCCGTGTTGCGCAGCTCGGTCACCTCCCCCGCCTGCCCAAGCGCCGCCGCAAAACCAGAGAAGGCCTGTCCCGGAGTTGATCCGAGTTCGCCGTCATGCGTCAAGCCATCGCCGAGGTAGACCACTGCCGTTCCGGGCCGATGCCAGGCTGCGAGGGCAGCAGCCGCTGCGGCACGGTCCGGCGGCCACGGCTGCGGGTGGAGCGCGGCCGCCTTCGGCCGCAGATCGGCGACCGGCGACGGAGCCGAAACCTGTGGCAGGACACCGGCTTCATCCGGCGCCGTCACCAGCAGCGCCACCTGACGGCCAGCGCGCTCGGCGCGATCCAATGCGGTGTTGACCGCCTGCATGCGACGCGGCCAGTCACCTGCCGCCGCCCAGCCGTTGTCCACCACCAGCAGCACTGGGCCGGACCCCGGCAGCAGCGAGCCAGCATCGAACACCGGCCGCGCCAGCGCCAGGATCACCAAGGTCGCCGCAACCATGCGCAGAAGCAGAAGCCACCAGGGCGTGCGGGCCGGCGTCTCCTCGCGCGCATGCAACCCGATGAGCAGACGAATTGCGGGAAAATTTTCGCTACGCGGTGCCGGCGGCGTGACACGAAGGAGCCACCACAGAAGCGGCAGGGCTGGCAGGGCAAGCAATACCCAAGGCGCGGCGAAGATCATGCATCATTCCGGGCACAAGCCCGGCCTTCACCCGTCCTGGCCGGGCTCATTCCGGCCATCATCGAGCCGTCAAAGCCGTATAGAGCCCCAACAATGCCGCTTCCGGCGAATGGTCAGTGCGGTGGATCGCGAAACCGAACGCGGCGGCGGAACAGATCGCCGCCAATCCCTCCTGTTGCGCCTTCAGGCGTGTGCCGTACTCGTGGCGGACGCCTTCCACGCGAGGGATCAGCGTGTCGCCTTCACGTTCCAATCCGCGAAAGCGAATCCGGCCACTGTACGGCAGGTCCGCTTCGGCCGGATCAAGGATCTGCAACAGGTATCCGCTGACCGGGATGGCCGCGAGCCGGCCTACCGCCGCCTGAATTTCCTCCAACGGGGAGAGAAAATCGCCGAACAGGACGACACGTGCATGACGCGCCAACGATACATGCGGCGGCAGTCCGGCATCGTTCTCCCCCTCGGCGCCCAGCGAGTCCGCCAGTCGGTCCAGCCCTGAACGACCTGACACCGGCCGCGCGTCGGGAGCAATCATCGTAACCCGCTCACCTCCGCGCAGCAGCAGCGACGCCAAAGCCAACAGCAGCAACCCGGCCCGCTCGCGCTTTTCGACCGCCGCGCCGCGCGAGCGCCATCGCATGGACGCCGATGCATCGCGCCACAGGCAGACGGTCTGTGCCGCCTCCCACTCGGTTTCGCGGATAAACCAACCATCAGGTGCGGGCCGCCCCGACTTGGCCGACTGCCGCCAGTCGATGCGTCCGATCGGGTCGCCCGCGATGAAGCGGCGGAATTGCCAGAAGCTGTCCCCCTGTCCGACCCGGCGCCGCCCGTGCACACCCTGGGCCACAGTGGCCGCCACCCGTTCGGCAGCCACCAGCAGCGGCGGCAGGCGTGCCCCGAGCGCCTCGGCTCGCCTGGCTTCCGCCGCGGCCCGCGTCGAGGCGCTAGGCAAGCCGCTCGACCAGCCGATCGATCACATCGGCCAGCACAACGCCATCCGCGCGCGCAGAAAAGTTCAGCGCCATCCGATGGCGCAACACCGGACGCGCCAGCGCCACCACGTCATCGATGCTGGGCGACAGCCGTCCCCCCAGCACAGCACGCGCCCGCGATGCGAGCATCAGCGCCTGCGCCGCCCGCGGCCCCGGCCCCCATGCAACATGGCGCCTTACCGTGTCGTCGCCCGTGGTCTCCGGCCGGCCGCCGCGCACCAGGAGCAGGATTGCGTCGACTACCTTCTCGCCCACCGGCACACGTCGGATCAGCGCCTGCGCGGCACGCAACTCCTCGGCGGTCATCGCCTGCTGCGGCGGTGCATCCGCGACGCCGGTGGTGGCGAGCAGCATGGTCCGCTCGGCCTCCAGTGCCGGATAGCTGACGTCGATCTCCAGCAGGAACCGGTCGAGCTGTGCTTCCGGTAACGGGTAGGTGCCCTCCTGTTCGATGGGGTTCTGAGTGGCCAGCACGTGGAACGGCCGGGGCAATCCGTGTTCGACACCAGCCACCGCAACACGCTGCTCCTGCATCGCCTGCAACAGGGCGGACTGCGTGCGTGGACTAGCGCGGTTGATCTCATCGGCCATCAGCAGCTGGCAGAACACCGGGCCTGGCACGAACCGAAAGCTGCGGCGCCCGTCGGTCTCATCAAGCACCTCGCTGCCGATGATGTCCGCCGGCATAAGGTCAGGCGTGAACTGCACGCGCTTGGTTGCCACGCCGAGCACTATGCCCAGAGTTTCGACCAACCTGCTTTTGCCCAGCCCGGGCACCCCCACGAGCAACGCATGGCCGCCGGACAGCAGTGTGATCAGCGTCTGATCCACCACCTCATCCTGTCCGAAGATCACCCGACCGATCGCAGTCCGGACGCGACCGATGCGTGCGCCGAGCGCTTCGATCTCGGACAGTATGGTGCTGGGATCGATCGCACCTTGTTGTGTGCTGGCCATACTGATCGACATACCGCGGAACACCTCGGAGAAAACTTACGAAGCTTCCATATAGGCACTTTCAGGCGCGGGGGGATGCTCCCTATATCGGCGGCATGGGTTAAAGGCTGCCAGGGTATGGAGACGCAGACGTGACGGATACCCGTTCTCCAGCGCCACTTTGCCACGCTGCAACCCTTGCCGAGCCGATCCCTCAGAGTGTTTGCCGCCCCGAACGTCCGCGCCGCGCGCCGGTCGATTGCGGCGACCTCCCGTTCGTCATCAAGCGCGACGGCACCTGGCTGTATCGCGGTAGTGCCATTCAGCGGAAAGAGCTGGTGTGCCTGTTCGCGAGCGTCCTGAAGCGCGGCAACGACGGTGAGTTCCTGCTCGAAACGCCCGCCGAGCGGGGTAGGATCGAGGTCGAGGATGCACCGTTCGTCGCCGTAGAGCTCGATTGGACGGGCGACGGCCGTCATCAGACGCTCTCGTTTCGCACCAATGTCGATCAGGTAGTGACCGCGGGGCCCGACCACCCGATCAGAGTTGCCCACGATCTGCTGACCTGCGAGCCGACGCCATACATTCTGATCCGGCAAGGCATCGAGGCCCGCATCAACCGCGCCGTGTACTACGAGCTAGTCGCCCTTGCCGTCCCGGAGTGGGTCGGCTGCCGCCGCATGCTCGGTGTCTGGAGCCGGGGCCGATTTTTTTCGCTGGGAGAGTTGCCCCCCGGCGAGGAATGATCGCGCCATCATGACGGCCGCCGAGTTGCGCGCTCGATTGAGCGCGATCACCGCTGAACCCCTGCCGGGCGAAGTCGCGCATGGCGACGATGTGCTGGAGGTGCTCGATCGCCCTCCTGTGCCTGCGGCGGTATTGGTGCCGATCATCCTTGGGGCACCGCCCGCCATCTTGCTGACCAAGCGGAACACGCATCTGAGCAAACACGCCGGCCAAGTGAGCTTCCCGGGCGGCCGCATTGACGCCAGCGATCCTGATCCCGAAGCCGCTGCCCTGCGCGAGGCGGAGGAGGAGATCGCCCTCGATCCGAGGCAAGTCGAGATTCTCGGTCGCATGGCCGACTACGTCACGGGCACCGGTTACCGCATCACACCGGTGCTCGGATTCCTACCGCCTGGCGTATCTCTGCGCCCGGCGCCGGAGGAAGTGGAGGCAGTATTCGAATTCCCCATCCGGACGCTGCTGGACCCCGATGCGCCAAAGCGTCAGCGCCACCACGTCCGCGGTATATGGCGCGAGTACTGGGTCTGGCCACACCCCGAGCACTACATCTGGGGGGCGACGGCAGCGATCCTGGTGCATCTGGCACAGAAGCTGCGGGCGTTGGAGCCGCATGCTGCGGCTCGTTGAACTGGCGCTTTTTCTCGCGCCTTTCGTTCTGTTTGCCTTATGGCGGTTCATGCGGGTCGAGGGCGGGCCCTCGGTCCGCGTCGTAGCCGCCGCCGCGTGTGTGCTGGCGCTGCTGGCCGGTGCCTTGATCTGGCTCAGCCAGGACGAGGCGCTTCCGCCCGGGGCCACCTACGAGCCGGCCCGACTGCAGGATGGCAAGATCGTCTCCGGCCATGCCGCCTCACAATAAGGCCAACATAGCAGGCGCCGATGAAGGCACATGGCCGAACGTGATGGACAAGCCGGCTCTGCGCATTGCACCTCCGAGCTTCCTTGCCGAGCCAGCTCTCGCGGCTGTGCTGGCGGCCCTGCCTGATGCGCGTGTGGTCGGCGGTGCGGTGCGCGATACCCTGGGAGGACGCCCCGTCACTGAAATCGATCTCGCCACGCCGCACACACCCGAGGATGTCGGGAAAGTATTGGAAGCTGCAGGCATCCGCGCCGTCGCCACGGGCATGGAACACGGCACGATCACCGCGGTGGCGGAGGGCCGGGGCTTCGAGATCACCACGTTGCGCCGCGACGTCGAAACCGACGGGCGTCACGCTGTGGTTGCATTTACCAGCGACTGGCGCGCTGACGCCGCGCGGCGAGACTTCACCATCAACGCGATGTCTATGACGCGCGCCGGCGAGGTGTTCGATTACTTCGGCGGCATCTCCGATCTGCGTGGCGGCCTTGTGCGTTTTGTCGGCGACCCAGCGACCAGGATCGCCGAGGATTACCTGAGGATCCTGCGCTACTTCCGCTTCTTCGCGCGCTACGGCGGCGGCAACGCTGACCCAGCGGCACTGACGGCAATCCGGGCCGGCGTGCCAGGTCTTGCCCGGCTGTCGGTCGAGCGGGTCTGGAGTGAACTGGTGCGCATCCTAGCGACCCCCGATCCGCGCGAGGCGGTCGCGCTGATGGCGAAAGTTGGCGTGCTGGCCGCGGTATTGCCCGAGGGCGCCGATCCGAGCCGGCTCGCGCGCCTCGTGGCGGCCGGTGCGCCAGCCGATCCCCTTCTCCGGCTGGCAGCCCTGTTGACCGGCGACGCCGCTACGCTTGCCACTCGGCTGCGCATGTCGGCGGCGGACCGTGATCGGCTGGCAGCGCTGCGGCATGGCAGCCTCGCGCATCCTGCAGACGACGATGCTGCGCTGCGCCGGCTGCTCGCGGATGAGCCGGCGGAGCTGCTGATCGATCGCGCCTGGCTTGCCGGCGGGGCTGCGCCCGAATGGGCAGCGCTGCGCACAAGCCTCGCTGCCATGCCCCGCCCGGTATTTCCGCTGGAAGGCCGTGACGTGTTGGCGCTGGGTGAAGCCGAGGGCCCGCGCGTTGGTGCGCTGCTGCGCGCCGTGCGCCAATGGTGGCTCGACGGCGGTTGCGTCGCTGACAAGGAAGCCTGCCGTGCGGAACTGCAGCGACAGATGTAGACTCCTGCCCTTGGATTCGATCACCAAAGGCCCGACGTGGATGGCTTGAAGAACCTGATACTGGGTGCCTGCACGGCGTTGCCGATGCACCGGCTGGATCCGTTCATCGCCTCGCTCCGCGGGGTCGGGTTCACCGGTGATATCTGCCTGCTGGTAGAGGATGTTGCCGCCGAGACGATCCGCGAGTTGCGCAGCCGTGGGGTCATTGTCGAACGTATTGCGCCAGTGGCCCAGCCGCGCATGGCGGCGAAAGCGAGCCGCTTTTTCGCCTATCTCGATTTCCTGCTGCGCCAAGGCGGCACCTACGCCAATGTTCTGCTGGTCGATCCGTCGGGCGTGACATTTCAGGCCGATCCGTTCGCCACGCCGCTGCCGGCAGACATTGTCTACACTGCGACACCGAGCCGGATCGGCGACACCTCCGTCGTGCATGATGCCGTCGTGCAGGCTTATGGCGAAGCGGTTGCGCACAACATCCGCGACTGCACCCTCTCGAACGCAGACACCGCGAGCGCGACGCGATCCGGAATGCTGCGCTACCTGGCCGCGATGACGCACCAGCTCGCCGGACGCACCGTGCCGATCACAGGCGCGATGGATCAGGCAATCCATAACTTTGTCGTTCACATGCATCCGTTGCGCGGCGCCTGGCTGCAGGGTGCCGGCCAGACCGTCGTCGCGCCCGAACCGGCACCGTCGGAGACCGACGCCGTGGTGGCATTCTACGTGCGCCAACGCGATGCCGGCTGGCTGCATCTGTTTCTCGGCAGTCTGCGCTGCTCCAGTCCATCGGTCGCGGTGCACTGCATCGGTGATTTCGACCAGGACGAGTTGGCCATACTCGCTCGGTACAACTGCGCCGCCTATGTCGTGCCAGCGACCGAACTCGCCGTGGCTGAGAACGTCGCACACTTCTACCTGAGCCAGCTGCTCGATCAGATGTCGGCGGCAACAGCGCAGCCAGATCAGGTTCTGCTGATCGACAACATGCGCGCTGTGTTCCCGCGCGACCCGTTTGGGGCCAAGACGATTGGTCTGTCGGTATTCTGTGAAGGGCCGACCCGCATCGCAGACTCCGGCTACAATCGCGCGAGGCTCGAGCTGTTCAGCACGCCGAACGAGCAATTGCTGAACAATCCAGTCGTGTCTTCGATGGTATTGCGCGCCAGGCTGCCCATTTTGCGCGAGTTCTATCGCCGGATTTTCCTGGAGCTGGTCGGCCGTGCCGAGTTGCTGAAGGTGCACAAGGTGGTGCAGGGCGCGGTGAACAAGCTGTGCTACGGCGGCGAACTTGGTTTTCCGATGACCGCCTATCCGAACGGAGCAGAGGTGTATTTCGATATACTAGGCTCGGATCTCGCGGTGGATACCAGGCACGGCGTTCGGATTGGCGGCGCGGTGCCCGGTGTCGTGCTAGCGGGACATACCGAGACGCCACTGATGCTGAAGCTGAGGATCGATCTGAATTTGGGTGAGACATGATCTCCCAGACCGGCGGCACGATTTCCGGAACGAGCCGAACGTCATAGCCGAATTGGCTCCATTTGCATCAATTCGCGCGTGGCGTGGAGCGCGCATGGTGGCCACGCTCCATCTTGTCGCTTCTCATTGTTGCCGTCAGCCGTGTCACAGGCCTTAATGGTGGCCTGACAACGAGAGCAACCGCGCCGATGCCTGATCCATTGGAAGGCCATCAATGGCCATCGAACGTCATCACTTACACGTTCGCGACCACCAACTTCGCCGGCCAACCGCTGTCGTTTTCGAGTTTCATCACCGACCCGAGGTACCAGGCAGTCGTCACGAAAGCTGCGGCTGCATGGTCTTCGGTGTCGGGTATCCAATTTCAGCTCGTGCCGGATTCGCCGAATGTGGACATACGCTTGGGTTTCGCGATGCTGCATTCCGCGCAGGGGGGCAATATAGGCACAACCTTCTGGTCTTGGAGCGGCCCCTATTATAGGCCAGGCACGGTGGTGGCGGCGGAGGACCCAGCTGAAGTTCCGCTGGTTCCACAGCCATCCGGCGACTTTAGATATTCCGGCTTTACCACCGGCTTGCGACAGGCGTTCGAGCACGAAATTGGCCATGCGCTTGGTCTTGCGCATAATCCCAGCGACCCGCACGCAGTCATGTATCCAAGCGAAGGTCCAGCCAATAACTCAGGACCAGATCAATCTGACATCGTGGCCATTCAAGCATTGTATGGCCCACCAGCACCCCGACTCGAGTTTATCAAGATCGTGCGCGAGGACTATCTTACGGGTCTCGCGCGGGAGCCTGACCCTGTTGGGCTGAACCACTGGGCCGACTTCCTGGGCAACGGAGGCACGGCTGCACACCTTGCTCAGATGATCAGCCAGTCCCCCGAATTTCAGTCGCTGCATTCGCAGCAGTCCGACCCGGCGTACATTGATAGCCTTTACCAAAACGGATTAGGCAGACCTGCAGATGCCGGAGGCTTGCAGAACTGGCTAGGCGCACTGCAGGGAGGAACCTTGGACAGAGCAGGCGTGCTGGCTGGGATAGCCCAATCTGCCGAGAGCCAACAGCATCTGCTGTTCGTTTGACTGCGCTTGCGAAGCAACGACGAGTAGTGGGTCGGATTGCATCACTGGTTGGATCCAAGCAGGCTAGATACTCATTTCGGCAGGAGCGCTAGAACCTTCCGCCAGTGTTCGATTGCGTCGTCATCATACCCCCATGCGACGATTTCATGCATCGCCAAGGCGTAGGCACGTGCCGAGACCGGGCAACAAGTTGATAGCCAACCTGCCGTCTCAAGCGCATGGTTTGCAGCGGCCCAAGCCGGGTCTGACATCGTTCTCTCCCTAAAGATGAAACGGTGGCGACATTACGAGCGGGGTCACCCTGTGCCCCCCGCGCTGCGCCGCCGCGATAAGC
>JBKPSV010000046.1:0-4900 GCA_046735215.1 Pseudomonadota bacterium
CCGCGTCGCGGCAAGCAAAAAATCAGCCTCCGCCCGGACCTTTGCCCCGGTAGCCGGAAAAATCTGAAAGCCATTGATATCGCTAGGCAATTAGGTTGGACCGCGACAAACGAGGGTAGCGCTCACCAAGACCAGATGAACCACACGGCGCGAGCCTGTCATTCGGCATCGACAGTACCTCCGCTGTCAGCCGTGCGACGGTGCTGCTGCCGCGTCTTGCTTCAAAGCTCGAAAATAGTCGCCCCAACCACTGGGTGGCCGGCAGTGCCCATTGTGGGTCCAACGCGCCCACTTCTAAGACAACCGGGAGATTCTCAGCATGCCCAGCAATCTGGTCCCTCGGCAAACATAGCGTCGAACGCATCCGCGGGCGGCAAGCAGGAGCAACCCGTGAGACGCATATGCTTGTTCTGGCATCTTCGACGACGCCAACTTTGGGTTGCTGCCCCACGCTGGAGTCCGCGGCGTAGTGTTGAGTTTCAAATCCCGCGAGAGTTGCTCCAGGCCCCTATGTTTCGCAAAACGGTATCTGGAAAAACGTAACCCCTACTCGGCAATAAGTTTCCAGCGGGAACGCTTCGAAGGGTGCTTGCTGAAAGTGGAGCGACGGCCGGCCCTCACGAACCCGCTAGGGAACCCGGAAGTGGCCGTAAGCTTTATAAAGCCACAAGGAATGCCCGTGCGTCAGATATTCAAAATCCTGGCCTGGACGTTTGGTAGCCTATTCGTGCTCGTCGGACTGCTGAGCGTGGGTGCCTATGTGTTCGTCACCTCGGACTACGTGCGCGCACAAGTCGAAAACCACGCCGAGACAATATCTGGCCACAAGACCAAGATCGCCAGGGTGGTGATCGACTGGGGTTGGACACCGCATGTGCACCTTGAGCAGGTCGAGCTGTCGAATGCCGATTGGGGCAAAGCCGATCACATGTTCAAGGCCCAGCAGATCGAGTTCGACATTCGCCTCTGGCCGCTGCTGCACGGCGATCTCGTCCTTCCGCATCTCATGTTGCGTAACCCGGAGCTGTACTTGGAGCGCAATGCCGATGACCGGTCGAACTGGAGCCCAGAAGAAAGCCCGGTCGCCCACGCGGCGGTGAAGCAGGTCGCACCGCAACAACGGCACGAGACACCGCTCATCGGTCGCCTGGAGATCATGGATGGGCATGTCGGCTACATCGACCAGAAGCGGAAACTCGACTTGAGCGGGACCGTGTCGACGGCCACCGGCCAGGCCGGGGCAGAGCCAGAGGCACGGCTGTCGCTAAACGGCAGGCTCGAAGGCCAGAAGCTGACCGTGGATTTCGTCGGCGGCTCCGCGCTGATGCTGCGGCAAACGGACCAGCCGTACCCTGTCGATCTTGAGGTCGCCTATGGCGAGACCAAGCTGGCGCTCAAGGGAACCATCCAAGACCCGTTCCAGTACCAGGGCGCCGATCTTCAGCTGGCCCTGTCGGGGCCAGATCTGTCCGAGATCTTCCCGCTACTCGGCATTCCCGGCCCGCCCACGCCGCCCTATCGGATCAGCGGCAAGCTACATCTCGAGCCCGGCATCTACCGGATCACCAACATGGCCTGGCATGCCGGCGAGAGTGATCTGTCTGGCGAGGTGGCCATCGACCAGCGCAACCAGCCTTCGCGCCTGACCGCTCGGCTCGATTCGCAGCACCTCGCATTCGCTGACCTTGCCCCTTTGGTGGGCGCGGCCCCTGCCAGGAAAGTGAACGTCTCGCGGCAGCAGGCGCAAACTGAGGCGCAGCTTGAAGCCAAGGGGGAGCTGTTCCCCAACGTCCCGCTGCATGTCGAGCGTCTGCGCGCCATGAACATGGAAGTGTCGCTGGATGCCAAACGGGTCGTCGCCCCCTCTTATCTTCCCGTGCAGTCGATCGCGGCGCGTGTTCGGGTCGAGAACGGACGGGCAAGCGTGCGGCCTTTGAGCATGGGGGTCGGTAACGGCAGGATCGAGGGCGAATTATCCGTCGACGCCTCGACTGATCTGCCGACCACCCGCACGAACCTGCGGTTCGATGGTGTCGATCTTGCGGCATTCTTCCGCGGTTCCCGCTTCTTCGATACCACGCACGGCAAGCTGCGAGGCCGCATTGTATTGGTCGGCAGCGGACGATCGCTGGCGCAGGTGATGAGCACGGCTGACGGCGATTTCGTGATGACGATGGCGGGAGGAGCAATCAGCGGCCTCATCGTCGATCTTGCCGGGTTGCAGATCGGCGACGCGCTGGTGCTCTACATCACCGGCGACCGCCGCATTCCGATCCGTTGCGCACTCGGGCGCCTCAAGTTCGACCACGGCGTTGTGGCGTTCGACAAGACACTGATGGACACCGAGAAGTCGGTGCTACACTTCGATGGCAAGGCTGTGCTGAAAACTCAGGAGATCAGCAGCAAGATCACCGCAGACACCAAACAGTTCGATCTGCTTAATCTGCATTCGCCGGTGCTGATTGAGGGCAAGATCCGTGCGCCGAAGATTTCGCTGGGGCGGACGATGCCTGTCCCTACCCCCGACTTCGGCGGCGCCGATGATGCCAATTGCGAGAAGCTGACGCAGGAGCTGTGGGCCGCGAAGCCATAACAGCGGACGCGGTCCATCAGCCCACCCCCAGCCACCACAAGCCAACGACCAATCAGGGGCCATCATTGGGTGCCGTCATGAGCCCAATTATTCGGGATTTGGTGACAAGCGCCAGGGCGTTCTGGTTTACGATGGTGGCTGGGTTCGCCGCCCCAAACGGGTTATCGCATCGCCCAAGGCGCGCAGCTGATCGCTTAGCACGTCTCCGAACGGTCTATGAGGGCCGCTGCCGGCTATCGATGCCGCGATCGTCTCCAAGTGACCGTCAATCCGGTCAAGGCTACTGGCAATGAATTCCATGGCGTGAAGTTGGCGGGCGGAATAGTCGCCAGTGTCGGGCGTCCACCGTGGGGAACGGCCGGTTGGGTCAGGCATGTGTTCCTCCGAAAGTTGGAAGATGCAGGGGATTTGGGGATAAGCCCAATCCACTCAATGCCTCTCCAAGATCCTAGATACCCAATTTTTGATGAAAACCGGTGCGGCCGCTTGCCGTTACCATATCGATATCGTCTGCAAGATCGACCTGAAGCATGAGAAGGTATCTGATCGCCCTCGTGGCCACGTTTGCAATCGTTGCAGCATTAATCATACCCCATCGCGGGAATTCTGATGCGGTCAATTGGACTGTCGGCAGTCCGTTCGTTCTTAGCCGATCCCTTGGTGAGCATCGCAGCACGGGAAACCAGAAGCTTCAGATCACGCCCATCCAAGCACAAGTGTCGGTAGTCGGTTTGGCGTTTGGCCACTAGGCTCAAGCTGATCCTCCCTGGACCGACGCTCGACTGCTGGTCTGCTGGAACGCAGGGAGGAAATACGGCTACGCAAGGGTCTCGACCGACGGTCAGAGCGTGGCGGCACAGGTGGCCGCCTTGAAGGCGGCCGGGTCCGGGAAAGTGTTCCGCGAAGTGGCCAGCGGCGCGAAAACCGATCGGGCACAGCTTCGGAAGGCGATCGCCGCCCTCGAGGCGGGCGACGTGCTGATGGTGACGCGGCTGGACCGGCTGGCGCGCTCGACGCGCGATCTGCTGAACACGCTGGCGACCATCGCCGGCAAGAAGGCCGGCTTCCGGTCCCTTGGCGACGCATGGGCCGATACGACAACGCCTCATGGGCGACTCATGCTCACCGTGCTCGGTGGCCTAGCGGAGTTCGAAAGAGAGCTCATCCGCGCTCGCACGAGCGAGGGGCGAGAACGCGCCAAGGCGCGTGGAGTGAAGATGGGCCGACCTTGCAAGCTGACCGCCCACCAGCGGCGCGAGGCAGCCAAGAGGCGTGACCTTGACGGCGAAATCCTCGCCGATATTGCCCGCAGCTACAACGTGAGCGCGGCTACGATTTCACGGCTTGCGCCGGGATAAACTGGTTGCCGCGACAGCAACGCCGCGGAGTGACGGCAGGCAGCGCCACCATCAGCATGAATCGGACCACGTGATCTTGAGTTCGCCCGGTTCTGCGTGCTCTTGGTCGGTGTGGGTAACAGCTGACTTCGGCTCCGAGGCTGCATCGGCCCATTCGAACTGGACCACCACCGGTGCGGCGCTCGCGTCACCGGCGATGAATGCCGTGGGTCGTCCCCATCCCCTATCTAACAGCGCTGCAGCTGCAGCGACGCAATGCTTCGGATCATCCAGCGCCTTCACCAACGTGGCGATCGCTTCAACGGTGTGGCTACGCGCGAGCTCCTGCACATCCAGCGCGGCTCTTGGTCTTCCACCCGGATTTCCACTGGTGCCTCGCGCAAATGGTCGCCCCCGTCCTCGGCCACGACCGAGGGCTGATACCTGGCTGATCTCAACCATGCCGCATGGTTTGCGCCTGCTTCGAGTGCGCCGCAACCACAAAATCCAATGCATGAACTCGCTTTTTGCGCTGACTGTCGCCAGTCGTAACTGGTTTTCGCTCGCTGTCGCCGCGTTCTCGGCGGAGCGTCGGTCCAGGTTGGTCCAACCTCGTATATACAGCGCTGGACCAGTCAAACCATTCAGAAACTTTTATATCTTTCTACCGGTCCAGGTGGTCCAGGTGGTCCAGTAATATACGCATGCGCGCGCGAGCAGCTTATCGGGCGTATAGGGTTGGCTGTAGAAAGTTTTTTGGCCTGGCCCACCCGGACCAGCTGGACCGTTTAGGAAATGCTAGGAAAGCCAATGGCTTAGAAGCACAACGCGTAACAGGGGCAAAAGTCCGGGCGGAACAGTTCAGGTGTGTTGTCGGCGGCTGCCGATGAGGTCGGGAAGATAGGGCACGGCGAGGTGTTGCGGCATTCGGAGCCGATCACCGAGATAATCCCAGAACGCGATGCCGAGT
>JBKPSV010000047.1:0-3708 GCA_046735215.1 Pseudomonadota bacterium
GAGGAGACACCTGACAATGTCCGAAGCAAGACCACGCACGCTGTTCGACAAGATCTGGGACAGCCACGTTGTGGAGCAGCTGCCGGACGGCACATGCATCCTCTACATCGACCGCCACCTGCTGCATGAGGTGACCAGCCCCCAAGCCTTCGAAGGGCTTCGAGTGGCGGGGCGCAAGCTGCGCCGACCCGACCTGACGATTGCGGTTGCGGACCACAACATACCGACCGTTGGTCCGCGCACGCCGTCTGATATCGAGGAGGAGGACAGTCGCATCCAGGTGCAGACCCTGGAGAAGAATGTCGTCGAGTTCGGCGTGCCATACATACCGATCCTAGATGTCCGACAGGGGATCGTACACATCATCGGACCCGAACTGGGCATCAGTCTGCCCGGGACGACAATCGTGTGCGGCGATTCTCATACCTCCACGCATGGTGCGCTGGGCGCGCTGGCGTTCGGCATTGGCACGTCCGAGGTCGAGCACGTCATGGCAACGCAGACGTTGCTGCAGCGGCCGGCAAAGAACATGGAGATCCGCGTCGACGGCACGCTGGGATTCGGCTGTTCGGGCAAGGACATCGTGCTGGCGATCATCGGCAAGGTCGGCACGGCCGGTGGCACCGGCCACGTCATCGAATACACCGGAGAGGCGATCCGCGGATTGGATATGGCGGGCCGGATGACGGTGTCGAACATGTCGATCGAGGCGGGAGCCCGCGCGGGTCTGATCGCACCGGACGAAACGACATTCGCCTATCTGAAGGGGCGCGAGTACGCGCCGAAGGGCACGGCGTGGGATCAGGCAGTGGCGTACTGGGGCACGCTGCCGAGTGACCCTGCCGCGCACTACGACACGCGGGTTGTGCTGAACACGGCCGATATCGCACCGATGGTGACGTGGGGCACCAACCCCGGCGCTGTCGCACCGGTGACCGGAGCGGTCCCAGACCCGGCGCAGGTGGCGGACGAAGGCCAGCGCAGTCAGATGCAGCGCATGCTGGAGTACATGGCATTGAAGCCTGGGCAGAAGCTTGCCGACGTGCCGATCGACGTAGTGTTCATCGGGTCGTGCACCAACGGCCGCATCGAGGACATTCGGGCTGCTGCGGCTGTCGCCAAGGGGCGGCGGGTGGCCTCGGGCGTGCAGGCGCTGGTTGTGCCGGGATCAGGCCTGGTGAAACAGCAGGCGGAAGCCGAAGGGCTCGATCGCATCCTGCTGGAGGCGGGATTCGAGTGGCGCGACCCGTGCTGCTCGATGTGCCTAGGTATGAATCCAGACCGGCTGAAGCCGGGCCAGCGCTGCGCGTCCACCTCGAACCGGAACTTCGAGGGGCGACAGGGGCCGGGTGGGCGGACGCATCTGGTTTCGCCGGCCATGGCGGCTGCGGCTGCGGTGTCGGGCCGACTAGCGGATGTGAGGCAAATGGTGTGACATAGACGTGTACTTGCCGCACGTCGCATGCGGCATGGTGCCGGATGATGGTTGAGGAAGTCCCATGGAGAAGTTCACCACACTGACCGGCGTGGCCGCGCCGATGCCAATGCAGAACATCGACACCGACAAGGTTATTCCGGCTCGGTTTCTGAAGACCATCCAGCGTTCCGGCCTGGGCAAGCACCTGTTCGATCCGCTGCGGTTCGACGGCGACGGAAAAGAGCGACCGGACTTTATCCTGAACCAGGACGGCTATCGCACCGCGCAGATCATTATCACGCACGAGAATTTCGGCTGCGGTTCATCCCGCGAGCACGCGCCATGGGCGCTGCAGGACTTCGGCATTCGCTGCATCATCGCGCCATCGTTCGGCGACATTTTCTTCAACAACAGCTTCAAGAACGGATTGCTGCCAATCCGGCTGCCACGTGCTGTTTGCGATGCGCTGATCGAGGATGCGAAGCTGGGCGGCAACGCGCGGATCACCATCGATCTGGAGCGTCAGGTCGTGGTACGGCCGAACGGCGAGGAAATCCACTTCGATGTTGAGCCGTTCCGCAAGCACTCGCTGCTCAACGGACTAGACGATATTGGCCAGACGCTGCAACACGAGCCCATGATCGGTCGGCACGAGGCGTTGCGCCGTGAACAGCAGCCCTGGCTGCCCACAACGGCCTGACCCATGGCTGCCAACAAGAAGCTGCTGGTCCTGGCGGGCGATGGCATCGGGCCCGAGGTGATGCGCGAGGTGCGGCGCGTCATCGACTGGATGTCCCGGCGCCGGATGGTGTCATTCGACATTGCCGAAGACTTGGTGGGCGGTGCCTCTATCGATGCGCGCGGCACACCGATCAATGATGATACGCTGCAGCGGGCGAGGCAGGCCGATGCCATCCTCTTCGGTGCGGTCGGAGGTCCAAAATGGGAGAGGCTCGGGTTCCAGCTGCGCCCGGAGCTGGCGATCCTGCGGCTGCGCAAGGAACTGGACCTGTTCGCCAACCTGCGGCCGGCAACGGTGCTGAACCCATTGGTGAACGCCTCGACGCTGAAGCCCGAGGTGGTGCGCGGGCTTGACCTGATGATCGTGCGCGAGAGCACGGGCGGCATCTATTTCGGCGAGCCTCGTGGCATAGAAACACTGCCATCCGGCGAGAAGCGCGGCTTCGATACCGAGAGCTATACCACGAGTGAGATCGAGCGTGTGGCTCGAGTGGGTTTCGAGCTGGCGCGCAAACGGAAGGGCCACGTTACCAGCGTGGAGAAGGCGAACGTGATGCAGTCAGGACTGTTCTGGCGCCAGACGGTCACGGCGTTGCACGAGCGGGAGTTCGCCGACCTCCAACTGGAGCACATGTACGCCGACAACTGCGCCATGCAGCTGGTGCGCAATCCGCGGCAGTTCGACGTCATTGTGACCTCCAACATCTTCGGCGACCTGCTGTCTGACCTGGCATCGATGCTGACCGGGAGCCTGGGGATGCTGCCGTCGGCGACGCTCGGTGCGCCGGATGCCTCGGGCAAGCGACTGGCGCTGTATGAGCCCATTCACGGCTCGGCGCCGGACATCGCGGGCAAGGGTATCGCCAATCCGCTGGCGCAGTTGTTCAGCTTTGCGATGCTGCTGCGCTATTCCTTCGGGATGGAGGACGATGCCGCGCTGATCGAGCGCGCTGCGACCAATGTGCTGGCGTCGGGGCTGAGGACCGCCGATATCATGGCGCCCGGTACAGCGAAGGTCGGCACGAGCGTGATGGGTGAATCGGTCCTGCGCGAGCTGGATAAGTTGGCGGCCTGACCACTTGATGCCAGCGGGGCCATCCGCTACATCCCGCGCCTCTGGTAAGCGCCCGTAGCTCAATTGGATAGAGCACCAGACTACGGATCTGGGGGTTAGGAGTTCGAATCTTCTCGGGCGCGCCAGGTTTGCTGCTCGCCCGGGTGCAGGCTCATGGCCCCCTACGCAGCTCGGTATGGCGTCAAGCCACGGGGTGCGAATGCGCAGCGGGAATGCCTAGCGCGATATGCCACCCGTCATGCGAGACCGCGGGCATTACAACCACAGGAAGAGTCGCCGCCGCAATTTCCTGACTGACCCTGCCCCGGCGCCCGCGGTACGCTCGTCAGGTCCCGCGCCACCCAAGGCTGCCGTGAAACGGCTACGGAGGCTGGGCAACGGAAAATTGTAGCGGACTGGGTTGAGGCAGTCTAATGCCATATCTGGGTGTTGGACGAAGGGGGACGTCCCAATGGCAGACGACTCAGCAACCACC
>JBKPSV010000048.1:0-13851 GCA_046735215.1 Pseudomonadota bacterium
GCGGTAGGCGGCGATGAAGTGGGACAACAAGGTCGTGTGGGGCGAGGGGCTGTTCCTGCAGCCGCAGCATCTGCAACAGCAGGAACGGTATCTCGAGTGGCTCATTCGCGGCAGCACGTTGGCGCTGACGCCGTTCAGCTATGGCTTTACCCGTCTCGAAATCGACGCCGATCTACTGACGCTTGGGAAGTTCGCGCTGCGCTCCGCGTCGGGGCTAATGCCCGACGGCACTCCGTTCGACATACCGGGCGAGGCGGATCAGCCCACCCCGCTCGATTTGCCAGAAACCCTGCGCAACACCGTGCTCAATGTGACGCTGCCGGCCCGCCAGCCCGGCACCATCGAGACCGCACCGCCTGAGAGAACCGAGACAGTGGCGCGCTACGTGACCTCGGAGCATGAGGCGACGGATACCAATGCCGGCTATAGCTCGATCGCCAACGTGCCCGTGGGCCGCCTGCGCCTGCGTTTCCTGCCTGAGGCAGGCGCGCGCGCCGGTCAGGTCTCGCTCGGCATGGTGAAGTTGATCGAGGTGCGGGCCGATCGCTCGGTCGTTCTGGACGAGTCCTACATCCCGCCCGTCCTCGTCTGCGAGGCATCAGGCGTTCTGGCAGGATTTGTCGCACAGTTGCAGGGGCTGCTGCATCAGCGTGCCGAGGCACTCGCGGGTCGAGTCTCGGAAACCACACAACGCGGCGCCGCCGAAATCGCCGACTACCTGCTGCTGCAAACCTGCAACCGGTACGAGCCGCTGATGACGCATCTCGCGGCCAGTGTCGGGCAGCTGCATCCCGAGTCGCTGTATCGCGTGCTTGTCAGCCTCGCCGGCGAACTGGCCACCTTCACAGAAAGCCGCCGCCGACCTCCGGTATTTCCGCCGTATCGGCACGACGACCTGTATGCAACTTTCCGTCCGGTCATGGCGGCGCTCCGCCAGGCACTCTCGGCGGTGCTGGAACAGACCGCGGTGCCCATCCCGCTGCAGGAGCGCCGGTTCGGCATCCGCGTCGGGCCGATCATGGACCGCAGCTTGGTGACCGATGCGACATGGGTGCTGGCGGTGAAAGCGCAGATGCCTGCCGAAACGCTGCGCCACAACTTACCCAACCAGATCAAAATCGGACCGGTTGAGCAGATCCGCGATCTGATCAACGTGGCGCTTCCCGGGATTGCCATAAACGCATTGCCGGTCGCGCCGCGTCAGCTGCCGTTTTATGCCGGCACATCGTATTTCGAACTCGAACGCAGCAGCGTCTATTGGGCTGCGCTTGCCCGCTCGGGCGGCATCGCAATAGCGGTCGCCGGCGACTTTCCCGGGCTCGAGATCGAGTGCTGGGCGATCCGGGGGTGAGCCGTGAGCAGTGATCCGTTCGCCGAACCGGGCGACAGCGAGGCGACCGTATTCCGGCCGCGCCCATCAGCGACCGTCGCCGCTCAACCGGTATCCGCATCGTCTCCGGCGACCCGGCGCGGCCCGGTACAGGTGATTCCGAAAGTTGGCGACAATCCGCTGGTTGCTGCGGCTGCACCGGTGCTTGCTGCCGCAATCCGCATCAGCGGCGATCTCAATCCGCCGGACCCGGATCGGCTGCGCACGGCGATGGTGGCCGCGATCCAGCGGTTCGAAACCGACGCGCTGGCGACTGGCCTGGACACACGTTCGCTGCGTGCCGCCCGCTATGCGCTTTGCGCCACGGTGGACGATCTTGTGCTCAGCACTCCTTGGGGCACCCAGTCGAGCTGGGTTCAGCACAGTCTGACCAGCGTGTTCCACAACGAGGTCATCGGCGGCGAGCGCTTCTTCGACATTCTCGAACGAATGCAGTCGGACCTTGGCAACAACGCGCAGGTCGTCGAGCTCATGTATCTGTGCACGTCGCTCGGGTTCGAGGGTCGCTATCGGGTGATGCCGCGAGGCGTGGCGGCGTTGACCGAGCTGCGTGAGGGCGTCTATCGCCTGCTGCGTCAGATCAAGGGCGATTTCGAACGCGAACTGTCGCCGCACTGGCGCGGCGTCGCGATGCGTGCGCGAGGCATCATCCGCCATATCCCGATCTGGGCGCGCGTGCTTGGGACGGCGTGTATTGCCGGCGTTTGCTACCTGACGTTCAGCTTCATCCTGGCGGGCGTCTCCGACTCGGCTTTCGCCGAGCTGGCGGACCTGCCACCCAGCCAGCCCCTGTCAGTTGCCCGACAGCAGGTGCGTATCCCAAGGCCGGCGCAGACGCCCGCTGCCGTTGTTGTTCCCGCTTCACGCGCCGCGCGGTTCCGCGAGTTTCTGGCGCCAGAGATTCGCGCCGGGCTCGTGCAGGTCTTCGAAGACCAACAGACAATCACTATCCGCCTGGCCAACCGAAACATGTTCGGCTCCGGCGAGGCAGTGCTCGGTGCGAGCTATCCGGCACTCCTGGTCCGGATCGGCGATGCGCTGGAGACCGAGCCGGGGCAGGTGACGGTTCTGGGCTTCACCGACAATCAGGCGATTCGCACGGCCCGGTTTCCGTCGAACTTCGAGCTGTCGCGGGCGCGTGCCGAGACCGTCGCCAATGCGCTGAAGGCGCGGCTCAAGAAGCCCGAACGGGTCAAGGCCGAAGGCAAGGGCGAGAGCAACCCGGTCGCGCAAAATGCAACCCCGGAGGGACGACAGCAGAACCGACGGACGGAAATCGTGCTCACGAAGCCCGCGGACGGAATCTGATGTACTCGATGATGCGCTCGGTCGTTCGCTCGCGCTGGTTCACCTCCGCATTCGTTGTGCTGGCGCTGATCATCGCTGTTTGGATATTCGGGCCACTGTTGGGCATTGGCGCGCTGCACCCGCTTGAAACGGAAATCGCCCGGTTCATTACCATCGCCGCCCTCGTTGCCGGGTGGATCATCTGGAACCTGTTGCGCATCGTCCGCGCAAATCGCCGCGATAAAGCGCTGGCCGAAGGAATTGCGGATAATCCCGAGGCTATGCAGGCCAAGGAGGTGGAAAAGGCTTCGGCCGAAGAGATCGCGCGGCTCAAGGATCGCCTCGATCAGGCAATGAAGGCGCTGCGCAAGTCTCCCCTTGGGTCCTCGCGCAGGCGGCTGGCAGCAATGCCGTGGTATGTGATCATCGGCCCTCCGGGTGCAGGCAAGACCACGGCGCTGCAGAATTGCGGACTTAAGTTTCCGCTCGAGAGCGCGAATCAACCGGTGCGGGGGGTCGGTGGGACGCGCAACTGCGAGTGGCTGTTCACCGACGAGGCGGTGCTGATCGACACCGCCGGGCGCTACACGATGCAGGACAGCCAGGCAGTTGTGGACAGCGCCGCCTGGCTCGGGTTTCTGCAGTTGCTCAAGAAGCATCGCAGCAGTCAGCCGCTGAACGGCATCCTGGTCGCCATCAGCCTGGCGGATCTTGCAACGCTCTCCGATGCCGAACGAGCAGCGCACGCGCGCACCATCCGCAGCCGCTTGCGCGAGTTGCATGACAACCTCCGCCTCCGGCTGCCGGTCTACGTGCTCTTCACCAAGACTGACCTTATCGCCGGGTTTGCCGAGTTCTTCGATAATCTTGGCAAGGAAGAGCGCGAGCAGGTTTGGGGCATGACCCTGCCGCTCGACGAAGGAACCGACGACGACGGGGCAGTCGCAAAATTCGCGGGAGAGTTTGACCTGCTGGTGGCGCGTCTGAACGACCGCGTTCTGGAACGCGTGCATCAGGAGCCCGATATTCGCCGGCGACGCCTGATCTACGGGTTCCCACAACAGGTCGCGTCACTTCGGTCCGTGGCCGACGACTTCCTGACGGAGATCTTTCGTCCCAGCCGCCTGGAGGCGCGGCCACTCCTCCGCGGCGTGTATTTCACCAGCGGCACCCAAGAAGGCACGCCGATCGATCGGCTGCTGGGTACGATGGCAGGCGAATTCGGCCTCCCTCGCCAAACGGTTGCTGCGCGTGCCGGGGCGGGTCGCAGCTATTTTCTGGCCAGGCTGTTGCGCGAGGTGGTGTTCGGTGAAGCGGGCCTGGCCGGATTGGATCGCAAGGTTGAACGACGCAAACGCATCATCAGCATCGGAACGTATGCGGCGTGCGGTTTGGTGCTGCTGGCGCTGATCGCCTCCTGGGTCAACAGCTACCTGGGCAATCGCGCGCTGATCGCCGAAGTGCACGCTGCACAGGGGACGTATCGCTCACAGGTCGCCGAACTGCAGCGTCGCGGTGCTGCAGATCAGGACTTGGCGGCAACGCTCCCTGCACTCGATACTCTACGCAACATCCGTGGGGGCTATGCACAACAGGACGAAGATCCGCCGCTGTCCCTGACGTTCGGTCTCTACCAAGGGAGCAAGCTGGGGAGGGCCGCATCCGACGCCTATGTCACGGCGCTGAACCGCATTCTGTTGCCGCGCCTGCTGTCACGCGTCGAAGCACGTCTGGCAGCCAGCATGAACAACGTGGACTTCCTGTACCAGACTCTGAAAATTTACCTGATCATGGGTCGTGAGGGACCGCTCGACCGCGAGCTGGTCGGGCAATGGCTCGAGGCCGATCTGCTGGCCGCCTACCCGACCGAGGACGAGGCGACCATCCGCAACTCGTTGCTCGATCATGCGGACGCTCTGCTGAAGCAACCTCTGCAACAGATCCCACTCAACACAACGCTGATTTCGCAAGCGCGGGAAGTACTGAATCGGGAACCGTTGGCGGAATACAGCTATAATCGGCTGCTGCGCAGCAAGCGTGTAACGGAGCTCGCCGAGTGGACGGTCGCTGACAACGGCGGGCCAGGCGCAGGGCGCGTCTTCGAGTATCGTTCCAAGAAGAAGCTCGATAGCGGGCTGCCCGGAATCTACACCTGGTCGGGCTACCACAGCGTCATCCTTCCGCTGCTGCCCACGGTGACCCAGGACATCTCCGAGGACGCGTGGGTTCTGGGACGCGGCCAGCGCAACGTGAAAGAGACGATCCGCGATACCTCGCGACTGCGCCGCGACGTGCTGGGTCTTTATCTTGATGACTACACGCGTCGTTGGGACGCCATGCTCGCCGATATCGCGCTCAAGCCGTTCACAAGCCTGCAACAGTCGGTGGACCAGCTCGCTTTGTTATCGGCGCCGGCATCGCCACTTCGCGATCTGATGCTGGCCATCGACGCGCAGACCCAGCTCAGTCGCCCTGCTGCTACGGACACGGCAGTCGCCGCGGCGCAGGATCGCGGCGCGCGCATCGCGGCGCGGGCTGCACGGTTTGGTGCATTGGAAGCACGGACCGGGTTGTCGATCCGGCAGAACGAGATCGTCAGCATCTTTACCGACGCCTTTGGTACCGACCCGGGGGGTAAGCCGATTGATCCTGCCAAGCGCGTAGACGAGCACTTCAAGGTCTTCCACGACTGGGTCACCGGCGCAGAGGGAAGACCGTCAGGCCTCGAAACTGCCATCAAACAAATGCAGACCCTGTATCAAGGGCTCAATCAGGCGGCTACCGCTTCCAACCCGGGACAGTCGGCCATCGACGCTGTGCAGGGCGCCAACCCGGCCGCGGGTGGCAGTGCAGTGGCGCAATGGCAGCAATTGACGCGTTCAATGCCGCCCGAGGCGGCAGCGATGCTGGGCCCGGTCGTCCGCAACGCCACGCAGGCAGCAGTTACGGTGGCTGGCCAGGAAATGTCGGAGGTATGGCGTGCTCAGGTATTGCCGCTCTGCGACGCAGCGTTCGGCCGCTATCCGTTTGTCGGCAACAGTCCGAACGACGTGCCGATGGATGACTTCATCCAGCTGCTCGGCCCCGGAGGAAAAATCGAAGCCTTCTTCAACCAATTCCTCAAGCCTTTCGTCAACACGTCACAGCGGCCTTGGAAATTGATTTCGGCTGATCGGGCGCCACTCAACGTATCACCGGCGTCCCTGGCAGAGTTCGAGAAAGCGGCGCAAATCCGCGAAGGTCTGTTTGCCAGCGGCCCCACAATCCAGTTGCGCTTTCAGTTGACACCGATCAGTCTCGATCCTGCAGTCGCGCAGATCAGCATAGATATTGGGGGCCAGACGTTGATATACGCGCATGGTCCGACGGAAGGCCAAGCCTTTGGCTGGCCCGGATCGGGCGGCAAAACACTGACGCGTGTCACGATGACACCCACGAGCAGTGGTTCCGCCACGGTCACCGAGAATGATGGAGCATGGGCGCTGTTGCGCCTGCTGGACGGCCGGACTGCGCCAAGCCCGCAGCCTGACAAGTTCCGTGTGACCTTCAACGGTGCCGGCGGTGCCGCGGTGTTCGAGCTTACGGCGAACTCGGTGCGCAATCCGTTCACGCTCGCGGCACTGAGAAGCTTCCGCTGTCCCGCAGCGCTATAGGCGAAGCCAATGTCAAACTCTGCAACTATGGAACGCGTCGCTGATTACTCGCCGGTCGAAGTGCAGTTCAAACCCGACCCAGGGGAAGATTTTCAACTGCTGTTCGATGGCATGCATGCCGAGGAAGAACTGGGGCGTCCATTCCTGATCTGCCTCGAGATGTCCAGTGAGAAACTGCAGACGAAGGTGGCGAAGCTCATTGGTAGCACCTGCCTCGTCTGGATGTATCTCGCCCCCAACGAGGATGAGGATGAGGATGATCATGATAAGAAAGAGCCCAACAGGTACTTCCATGGCGTGGTGACGCGCGTCATATCGATGGGCACCGCTGGCGGGGCATACCGCTACAAGGTCGAGCTCAGACCCTGGATCTGGCTGCTGTCCCAGACCTTTGATTGCAGGATCTTTCAGAAGATGAAGGTCTTCGACATCATCACCAAGGTCTTTCGGGACGCCCACTTCTCGGATTTTGAGGACAAGCGCCAGATCGGCGCCGGCGATACCGAACTGGAGTACTGCGTCCAGTATCGCGAGAGCTCACTGGCGTTCGTGACCCGGCTGATGGAGCAGCATGGACTTTATTACTTCTTCAAGTTCGACAAACACTGCCACAAATTGGTGTTCGCGGACGACCCGAACGTGCACGAACTGCTGCGTGACCCCGTACCATTCGAATTCGACAAGACTGAGAAGCGCTCGGTCGCCGACCACATCTGGGAATGGTCGAGTGAATCTGGCCTGCTCCCAGGCCACTGGGTCTATCAGGACTACAATTTCGAAGCGCCTTCGGCCGACCTTACGGCGAAGCGGATGCAAGAGGGGCAGTACAGCAACCACAAGGACATGAAAATATTCGACTACCCAGGCCTGTACACGGCGACGTCGGAGGGAAACCACCTTGCTGATATCCGCATGCAGGAAATCAGCGGACGCCGGCTGATCTACGGCGCACAAAGCAACTCCCGCAAGCTGCGTGCAGGGTGGCGGTTCAAAATCACCCGTTATCCGGACAAGTCGGTCAACCGCGACTATCTGATCGTCAAGTCCGTGACGACCATCGGTTCGGCCGAGGGAACGCCGACGCCGGATGCCGGCGGTGTGGACACGTATCGCGTCCAGTTCCACAGCATCCCGGGGGACGTGCCTTTCCGCCTCCAGCAGCGCACGCCCCGACCGATGATTCGTGGGCCCCAGACGGCGCGTGTCGTGGGAAATGGGTCCGGAGACGAAATCGTCACCGACGAATACGGCCGGGTGAAGGTACGCTTCCACTGGGACCACAGCGATACGCCCGACGAGGATCGCAGCTGCTGGATTCGCGTGGCGCAAAGCATTGCAGGTGGCGGCTGGGGGGCACTATTCGTCCCGCGCGTGGACCAGGAGGTCGTGGTCGAATTCCTTGAGGGAAATCCCGATCGGCCGCTGATTACGGGCGTCGTCTATAACGCAAACAATAAGCTGCCGTATAACCTCCCAGGCGAAAAGAACCGCAGCACGATCAAGACCGATTCGGTGGGCGCCGATGGCTTCAATGAGATCCGGTTCGACGACACCGGGGGATCGGAGGAGCTGTACGTCCATGCCCAGTATGACTTCAAGCGCGAGATCAAGCACGACGAAAAGGCGATTATCGACAACCATCGCGATGTGAAGATAACCGGAGGCAATGATAGCCTGACGATTCAGACCGGCAATCACACGGTCACGGTCTCGGCTGGCAAGAGCGAGATCACGGCCGCGCAGTCCATTACCTTCACCGTTGGCGGCAACTCAATCCGGATCGATCCGGCCGGAGTCACGATCCGGGGCACCATGATCTCGTTGAACTGAACGTGATGGACCAGATTGCTACATTGCCTGATTTTGAAGCATTGCTCGACAAGGCTATCGGGCAGGCAGAACCTGACGAGGCGACGGCGGAAACCGTTCCTGCCAATGCCGTCGCGGTTCTCGCGGGATATCTCGGGACCGCGGTGCCCTCGGCACATGAGCTCCGGCTTGCCACTGAAGCGGTGATCGCCGGGATCGATGCGCGAATATGTGCGCAGCTCAATGCGGTCCTGCATGCGCCGGAATTTCAGGCTATCGAAGCGACATGGCGCGGACTGCAGATGCTGGTGCGCGCCTCTGACAAGGAGCTTGGCGTCAAGGTCCGCGTGCTGGATATCGGCAAGCGCGAACTCGGGCGTACCCTGCGCAAATTCCGCGGCACGGCCTGGGATCAAAGCCCGATCTTCCGCAAGGTGTACGAGGAGGAATTCGGACAGCTGGGTGGCGAGCCTTACGGCGTTCTTATTGGCGACTACGCATTCGATCATCGCCCGGACGATGTTGCCATGCTGTCGGACCTGGCGATGATCGCGGCGGCAGCGCATTCGCCCTTCATTGCTGCGGCCGCGCCGTCGCTGCTGCAAATGGAGAGCTGGTCGGAGGTTGCCAACCCACGCGACGTAACCCGGATTTTTCGGACGCCGGAATACACTGCCTGGCGCGCACTGCGCGAAGGACAAGATTCGCGCTACGTCGGCTTGTGCATGCCGCGCTTCCTTGCGCGATTGCCATATGGCAGCAGGACGGAGCCGCTGGACAACTTCGCCTTCGAGGAGGAGACAGAGGGACCGGACACGTCGAACCTGCTCTGGGCGAATGCCGCCTGGGCGTTCGCCGTCAATCTGGCGCGCGCCTTTGCCGAGTTCGGCTGGTGCGCGCGCATACGTGGCATCGATCGCGGCGGTGTCGTCGCTGGGCTGCCCGTACTGCACCATCCGGGCGCAGACGGAGACGTTGATCGACGGACTGTCACCGAGATCTGCATCAGCGAACGGCGCGAGGCCGAGCTATCGGCATGCGGGCTCATCCCGCTGGTGCACCGGAAGAATTCCAACGTTGCGGCCTTCATCAGCGCGCAGTCGCTACAACAACCGCCGGTCTTCGATGACCCGGACGCGACGGCCAATGCCAACCTGTCCGCTCGGCTGCCATACTTGTTCGCAAGCTGCCGCTTCGCCCATTACCTGAAGAGCATGGTGCGGACAAAAGTTGGTTCAAACCTGTCAAGGGCGCAGCTGCAATCATGGCTATCAAACTGGCTGATCGGATATGTCGATGGATCACCTTCCAGCTCATCCGATGAATTCAAGGCCACGCATCCGCTGTCAAAGGCGCGGGTGGTGCTGGAGGACGTCCCGGAGCGGCCGGGCAATTTCGACGCCAAGGTATATCTTACGCCGCACTACCAACTCGAAGGGCTCAGCGTCGCGCTGCGCCTCACGTCCCGAGTAGTGACGGAGCAAGGAGCCAGCCCATGACTGACCAGACCTCTTCCGATCTCCTGATGCGATTCATCAATGGCCCTAAGTATGAACCTACCGTCTGGGCGGAGTCGATGCTGGACATATGGGAGGGCGATAAGAAGGGTTTCCTGGAAGGTTTTACCCCAGCTTCGAAGCTTGAGGACTACAGCAACTTCTTCGAGATATCATCGTTCGGGATATCGCTAGCCGCCAAGCCGCAAGACCAGCCACAAGGCCACGACAACAAGAAAGCTGGCGTTGGTGGAACACCTCGAGCGGCTGGTGACGAGTGGAGCAGCTTTTATCGCTGGGCAACGCAGCGGAGCAATACTGGGCCGCCAAAGATTCGTGTCGACTTCGACCGCTTCAACTTTAGCCGGATCATCGATCGGGCTTCCATGACTTTCTTCCAACAGTGCTGCAATCAGGACAGCTTCGAAAAAGCGATTCTCGTGAAACGAGTCTCCACCGGCCTGCAGGGCGGGGACAAACGTCAGTCGATGGGCTATCTCAAGTTTGTCTTCTTCCACGTCCTGCTGGTCAGTTTCGGATGGGACGATGGGGACTTGATAACCGAGAACTGCGAATTCATCTGCAAGAAGATGACACTCGACTACAAGCAGCAGGATGCCGATGGCTCGCTCGGCGCGGCGGTCAGCCAGCTTATCTGGGATCAACGAACTGATGATCGTATCAAGAAGGGGATGAACGGGAACGGCAATGGCTGACACCGAATCGGGCGCCATTCTGATGGCCTTTTTTTTGCAGCCAAATCTACGGGGCGCGATCGACGGCGAGAGCACGACTTCGGTCAAGGCGGCGGATGGGTCATCTGATCTGATGCTGATGGACGGGTTTGCACCGAAGAAGATGTTCGAAGTCGATAAGTTCACCTTCAGCACCAGGCTCGAGGACACCGATCAGACGTCCACCGCCGAGCTAGGTGGCGTGGTGACACAGCATGGCCAGATAATCACCCAGCATGGCCAGATGATCACCCAGCATGACCAGATGATCACCCGGCTGCAACAGGGACAGGCGGCACGTGGCAAGGCCGGGTCGCTCCGCGGCGATTCCATAACAGCCCCCAGGCCGAGTTTCGCGAGATGGCGAGCAAGCAACAGTGACGCGGAGTTCAAGGGGCAAAATGGTCGCAAAGGGTATCCGGTCAATGTCCAGCCCGTGACGTTCTCGCGCCACGTCGATAAGACTTCGTTCCAGCTGATGGAAAAGTTCCTGAATGGTAAACCGTTCTGCAGCGCGGCACTCGTGAAACGCAAGCCAGCCGGCACTAAGGCCGCTGGTGAGGCCTTCCTCCGAATCGATTTCGAAGATGTGCTGATCATCAACATCGACTGGACTGACGACGAACCCGTGCAGGAGACGGTCAAGTTCATCTCACGGGTGATCAGGCTGCAGTATCGGCCGCAGCTCCCTGATGGTTCACTAGGAGACGCCAAGCCGGCAACTTATGCGCCGGTGCCGCAGTAAATCGGGGCGGCTTCGCAATGCGCAAGTTCCTGGCGGGCAGGTGTCGATACAGATCGCGTTGGGCGGGATGCCTGACGTCATTCACGCTTCTGCCGATCCGGAGTAGTCTTGCGGCGACAGTGAGGAGCTTGTGGCAATGGAGCAGTTCCGCACGTACGGTGTTACCCACCCTGGAGCCGTGCGGCAGAACAATGAGGATGCCTTTGTCGATCGTCCGGAGCTTGGGATCTGGGCGGTTGCGGACGGTGCTGGTGGACACGACGCCGGAGAGGTTGCATCCGAGACGGTCGCGACGGCGTTGCAATCGTTACCCGGTGAGCTAAGCGCCGAGGAGTTGTTGGCAAGAGTGCGGGAATGCTTGCGGGAGGCTAACACCGCACTGCAGAGCCTCGCCAACGAGAAGGGCGAAGGTACCATCGTCGCCACGACGGTGGTTGTCCTGGTAATTAGACACGGCCATTTCGCCTGCCTTTGGGCCGGCGATTCCCGCGCCTATCTGCTGCGCAATGGCGAATTGCTGAGGATCACCCGCGACCACAGCCTCGTTCAGCAATTGGTGGACGCCGGCAAGATCACGGCCGATGATGCGGAACGTCATCCCAACGCCAACATCATCACCAGAGCGGTCGGGGTCTCCGATAGCGTGGAGCTCGACAAGGTGACTGGTCCGCTGGTCGAGGGTGATCGTTTTCTGCTGTGCAGCGATGGTCTGCCCAAGGCGTTGGAGGAGAACGCGGTCGCGGAAATTCTTGCTGCCGATGCACCAAAGACCGCTGCGGAAGGGCTGCTCGAGGCGGCGCTGTCGCACGAGGCGCGGGATAACGTCACCGTCGTGGTGGTCGAGCCTGTCTGATGCGCCGACAAGCGGCGCCGCCGCGGCCTGAGCAGAATCGCGTCATCCGCCGCGATGATCGCGGAATGCCCGCCAGATCCGCTCCGGCGTGGCGGGCATCGAAAGCTTTTTTACACCTTGCGACGCCAGGGCATCGAGAATCGCATTCATTATTGCCGGTGTAGCGGCTACCGTGCCGCCTTCACCCGCTCCCTTCGCGCCTAGAGGGTTGGTGTTGCTGGGCACCGGACTAAAATCGATTTGGACTGTCGCCAGAGTGTCAGCACGCGGCATCGCGTAATCCAGTAACGAACCGGTCAGGAACTGGCCGGTCACGGGATCGTATACCGCTTCCTCCAACAGCGCCTGTCCTGCACCCTGGGCGATCCCACCCAAGATCTGCCCCATCGCCAGCAGCGGGTTGATCACTGTGCCGATATCGTCCACGACGAAGTAGCGATCGACCGTCACCGCGCCAGTTTCTGGATCGATTTCGACCTCGCAGATATGGCAACCGTTCGGAAAACTCGAGAGATCAGAGGAAAAAGCCCCCACCCCTTGCAGTCCGACGCCAAGTGTCGAAGGAAGGCCCATCGGTATGAACGACATCCGGGCCACCTGGTCGATCGGCATCGACCGATCGGTTCCCGCAATGGAGAACACGCCATCATCGAAAGCGATGTCCATGGCGTCAGCTTCTAAAAAGTGCGCCGCAAGGCGCTTACCCTTCTCGATGACATCATCCGCCGCGGCCCGCAGTGCACTGCCGCCGATCATCATGCTGCGTGACGCGTAAGTGCCGCGACCGATCGCGACTTCATCCGTGTCGGCTTGGGCCAGCCGGATCTTGTCCTGTGGCACGCCCAGCCAGTCAGCCACCATCTGAGCGTAGCTGGTCTCGTGCCCCTGGCCGTGCGACAGGGTGCCGGCGACGATTGTCAGTTCGCCGTCGGGATCGAAGCGCAGTTCCATGCGCTCGTTGAAAATGCCCGTGTTGTCGATGTAGTAGACCATACCTCGTCCGCGACATTTGCCCGCAGCGGTGCTGGCCGCCGAACGTGCGGCGTAGCTGGCCCAATCCGCCAGTTCCTGACACCTCGTCATTGCGCGCGTGTAGTCCCCGGAATCATAAATCAATCCGGTTTTCGTCTGATATGGAAAGGCGTCGTTTCGGATCAGATTTCGGCGCCGCAATTCTGCCGGATCGAAGTGAAGCTCGCGCGCCGCCTGATCAACGAGCCGCTCGATGATATAGATCGCCTCCGGCCGGCCGGCGCCGCGATACGGCATCGTCGGCGCGGTGTTGGTGAAGACGAAACTATTGGTCACTGCAACGGCCGGAACGTCGTAGACGCCCTGGGCCAGCAGGGCAGCATAAAGCGGAGGAATGGTCCCGAAAGCTGCGAGATACGCGCCAGCGTTATGCGCGCCGCTCCAACGCAATGCCAGGAAGCGCCCGTCAGCATCCAACGCGAGTTCCGCGTCAACCGTCTGATCACGCGCATGATTATCACTAAGCAATGCTTCGGTACGGGATGGAATCCATTTGACGGGACGGCCGATGAGCCGCGTGGCATAGGTGAGAACTGCTTCCTCTGGATAGGTCTGACCCTTCATGCCGAAGCCGCCGCCGACATCACGAGCGATCACCCGAATACGGTTTTCCGGGATATGCAAGATCTGGCGCGCCAAGGTCTGCCGGACGCCGTGCACGGTCTGCGTGCTGGTATAGAGTGTGTAGCGACCGGTCCCACGATCGAAATTGGCGACACAACCGCGAGGTTCCATGCTGAAGGCGGTTACGCGGTTGTTACGCAGCGACAATCTCGTAACGTGGTGCGCACGGGCGAATGCCTGAGCTGCCGCCGCGGCATCACCCACGCTCATAGTGAACGACAGATTCCC